>NZ_JBHJWG010000007.1:0-200529 GCF_042266305.1 Kitasatospora sp. NPDC056076 | reverse complement strand
TCCGGCCCCGCGCAAGGGCACCCCGGTGATGATCCCGCCGCCGGACTTCGACCCCTTCGGCATCTCCGGCACCACCCCCACCACGGACGGACCGGCCGCGCCGCCCGCCGGGGGCGCCCAGGCACCGGACCCGTTCGGCACCACGATCGCCGCCGAGCCGAAGCCCGACCCGTTCGGCACCACCGTCGCCGCCCAGGGCCCCGCCGTCCCTCCGCCGCCCTCGGCCCCGCCGCTGATCCCGGCCCGGCCCGCCCCGGCGGCGACACCGACGGCGGCCCCCGCGACGGACGCCGCGGCCGCTCCGGCCCCGCGCAAGGGCACCCCGGTGATGATCCCGCCGCCGGACTTCGACCCCTTCGGCATCTCCGGCACCACCCCCACCACGGACGGACCGGAGGCCGAAGCCGACACCGCGGACGACGCCGCGCCGGAGCACCGGCCGTTCGGCTGACCGACGACGGCCGACGGCCCTCCGGTGCGGTTCACCGCCTCGGAAAGCCGCCGGCCGCCGGCCGTCAGCCGCTCCCCCGCACCGCGATCAGCGCCTCCACCCCGTCCAGCATCCGCGCCAGCCCGAACTCGAACAGCGCGTCCAGGCCCATGTCGATCTCCGGCCCCCGGTTCAGCGCGTCGAACATCGGGAACCGCTCCGGGTCCGTCATCAGCAGGTCGTGGTCCCGGTCGTCCAGCCGGTCCATCCACTCGTCCGCGGACATCCCGCTGTCCTGCTCGGCCTGCGCCTCCCGCTCGAAGTGGACCGCCAGCCCGCAGGTGAAGGCCGCCAGACTGACCGAGGCCTGGGCCATCTCCGCCAGGCTCAGCCCCGTCCCTGCCAGCGCCGCCAGCGACCGCTCGGTGTGCAGCGCCGCGTCGGGCGCCAGCACCGGGCGGGTGAAGGACATGGTGGAGGCCAGCCACGGGTGGCGCCGGTAGATCCGCCACTGCAGGCGCGCGATCTCGTCCAGGCCCGTCCGCCAGTCCGGCGCCGGTGCCCCGGGGAGCGGCTGTTCGCCGAAGGCCTTGTCCAGCATCAGCCGCAACAGCTCGTCCTTGCCGGGCACATGGCGGTAGAGCGACATGGTCGCCACGCCCAGCTCGGTCGCGATCCGACGCATCGACAGCGCCGCCAGCCCCTCGGCATCGGCCACCTGCACCGCCACCGCGACGATCCGCTCCCGGCCGAGCTCCCGCTCGCCGCCCTTCGCCCGCCGCCGCCCGCCCGTCGGCGCCGGGGTCGCGACCGGCGCCACGGCAGGAGTGGCGGCAGGACCCGCGGCCGGAGCCGGACGCCCGGCGGGCGCAGCCGTCGGAGCCGCCGGCCGGGCCGCCACCACCGTCCCCACCCCGGGGACGGCCCGCACCAGGCCCTCCTCGCGCAGGCGGTTCAGCACCTTGGTCGCGGTGGCCATCGCCACGCCCCACTCCTGCACGATCCGCCGCGTCGAGGGCACCCGGGCGCCCGGCCGCAACTCCCCCGCCGCGATCCGACGTCGGAGCTCGGCCGTGATCCGCTCCGAAGGCGACCCGCTCTCCACCACACCACCACCCGCTCGACCCGACACGCCCTCGCGTCGCGGCCGCCCACGCTAGCAGCGCCGGCCGCCGACCGTCCGGTCCCGACCGGCCTGCGCGGCGCCCGGGTTCAGCCGGCCCGGCGCGCCAGGTGCACCACGTCCGGCACGCCCCGGCTCACCGGGACCTCCTCGGTCACGACGTCCGAGAACCCGGCGGCCCGCAGCGCCTCCTCGAAGTCCGTCGAGGGCTGGGCGCTCCACACCGCCAGCACCCCGCCGGGCCGCAGCCGGTGCCACAGCACCGCGAGCCCGTCCGCCCCGTAGAGCCCGGCGTTGGAGTCGGTGACGGTCCAGTCCGGCCCGTTGTCGATGTCCAGGCACAGCGCGTCGTAGCGCTCGCCGTCGGCGGCGGCCAGGTACTCCAGCAGGTCGGTGTGGATCACCGAGACCCGCGCGTCGTCCAGCGCGCCGTCGGAGAAGCCGCCGAGCGGGCCGGAGCGGTGCCAGTCGATGATCGCGCTCTCCCGCTCGACGACGGCGATCCGCCCCCAGCGCGGTTCGGCGGCCGCGTACGCGAGGGAGAAGCCGACCCCGAGTCCGCCGATCAGCACCGACGGCGCGGCCGGGCCGGCGCCGGTGCGGTCCAGTTCGTCCAAGGCCGCCTGGATCAGCAGCCGTTCGGAGCGCCCGTCCGCGGTGTCCATCAGGAAGCAGCCGTTGGCGATGATCTCGTAGTGCCGGCCGCGCTGCCGCAGCACCACCTCGCCGTACGGACCCTCCCGCCGGTCGAGCGTGACGACGGCCTCGTGGGCGTCCCGTTCGGGCAGTGCGGTGGTCATGCTTTCTCCTCGGCGGACTCGGCGGCGCGCTTCGCCCCGTGGGGGCGATCCCCGCCCGACGATAACCGAGTCCCGCCCACCGGACCGAGTGATCGAACCGGGCCGGTGGGCGGCGGGACACGCGTACGACTGCCGCGCCCGCACCGCCCAGGTCGCCCAGGTCGCTCAGGTCGTGAGCAGCACCCCCGCGTACGACACCCCCGCGACCACCACCCAGGACCCGAGCCCGAGCAGCGCGATCCGCCCACCGGTCTTCGCCATGGTCGGCAGGTGCACCGCACTGCCGAGCCCGAACAGCGCGGCGGCCAGCAGCAGTTCCTGCGCGTCCCCGGCCAGGGTGAGGGCCCGCTCGGGCAGCACCCCGGTGGTCCGCAGCACGATCATCGCCAGGAAGCCCGCCACGAACAGCGGCACGATCGGCGGCCGACGGCCGGCCTTCGCCGCACCGTCCGCACCCTCCGCGCCCGCCCGGCGCGCGGCGCGCGCGTTGCGCCGCACCGTCACGGCCACGCCCGCGACCAGCGGCGCCAGCAGCACCACCCGCATCAGCTTGACCAGCACGGCCTCGCGCAGCGCGCCGGGGCCACCGGTCTGCGCGGTGGCGACCACCTGCCCGACGTCGTGCACGCTCGCCCCGACCCAGCGCCCGAACTCGATCTCGCCGAGCCCCAACGGGTGCTGCAGCAAGGGCAGTACGGCGATCGCCAGGGTCCCGCACAGGGTGACCAGCGCGACCGAGGAGGCGACGTCCTCCTCCTCGCTGCCCGCGGCCTGGCTGACCGCGCCGATCGCCGAGGCCCCGCAGATCGAGTACCCGGTGGCGACCAGCAGCGGCTGGTCGCCGGGCAGCCCGAGCCGCCGGCCCAGCCAGAGCGTGCCGGCGAAGGTGGCGGCGACCACGGTGAGCACCATCGCGACGGTGGCCCAGCCGAGGCCGAGCACGTCGTCCAGGCTGAGCTTGAGTCCGAGCAGCACGATCCCGAGCCGCATCAGCCGCTTCCCGGCCGTCGACAGCCCGGACCGGGCGACCCCGCGGACCACCGGGCGCAGCCCGGGCAGGTGGGCCGCCGCCATGCCGAGCACGACGGCGGCGGTGAGCTTGGGCACGGCGGGGACGGCCGCGTGGACGGCGATCGCGGCGGCCACCCCGACCGCCGCGAGCAGCAGACCGGGGGCGTCCCCGCCGAGCGGGGGGAGCGAGCGGGTACGGGTGGCCCGCTCGCGGAGGGTGAGTGCCACGCCGCCGCTCACCGCTCCTGGTCGGCGGGGAGCTGGTACACCCGCCGGATGCTGGTGCCGAGCCGGGAGACGTCCGCGCCGTACACGTGGATGGAGATGGCGGTGGTGCCGCAGGCGTTGCGCACCAGGTGGATGTCGCCGGGCGGGGCGAAGGCGGCGACCGTCCCGGCCGGGCCGGCCACGTGCTCGGTCTCGACCAGGCGGGAGGTGCGCCCGTCGGAGATCAGCCGGTAGCGGGTCTCGCTCTCCTGGCCCCGGTGGACGCCGGCCACGCACCAGGAGACGTGGTCGTGGATCGGGGTCTGCTGGCCGGGCAGCCAGACCAGGGCGACGACGGAGAAGCTGCCGTCGGCCTCGGCGTGCACGACGTGCTGGCGGTAGCGCTGCGGGTCGCCCTCGCACTGGGCGGGGGTGAGCAGCGCGTCGGGGCCGTCGGGGGCGGCGAGCAGGTGGGGGGCGAGGCGTTCGCCGACCAGGTACGCGGTGAGTTCGGGGGGCAGTCCGCGGTCCACGACGGCGCGGATCTCGCTGACCAGTGCGGTCATCCGCTCGGTGAGCCGGTCGCTGCCGACCGTGGCTGGGGGTGTCATGCCAGCAGGTTCGGGCCACCCGACCTATCACGTCCAACGAGGGTTTCTAAGCATCACCCCTACTCATGCTTATGGATTACCCCTGGCCCGCCGGCGCCCGCGGCGCCCGGTCAGCAGCCGACCCGGCTCGCCGCCGCCTGCCGCAGGTGGTCCAGCACCAGTCCGGTGGCCGGGATCCGCCGGTGCTCGCGCAGCACGTACGCGCTCACCTGCCGCCGCAGGTGCGGCTCGACGGCCCGCCCGGTGACCTTGCGGTGGCACATGAAGGAGAGCACCAGCGCGGGCATCAGCGCGATCCCCACCCCGGCGGCGACCAGGCTCTGCACCGCCAGGTTGTCGTCGGTGGAGAACACGATGTCGGGCGCGAAGCCCTCCTCCGCGCAGACGTGCAGCAGGTTGGCCCGGCAGCGCGGACAGCCGGCGATCCAGCGCTCGCCGTCGAGGTCGGCCAGCCGGACGGCGTGCCGGCGGCCGAGCGGGTGCCCGACCGGCAGCAGCACCGTGAGCAGGTCCTCCATCAGCGGGATCTCGTCCAGTCCGTCCGGCAGCTCGGTAGCCTGGCCGGGGTAGCGGAAGGCCAGCGCGATGTCGCACTCCCCGCGCAGCAGCCGCTGGACGGAGTCCGGCGGCTCGGCCTCCAGCAGCTCGACCCGGACGCCGGGGTGCTCGGCGAGCAGCCGGGCCATCGCCTCGGGTATCAGGGTGGCGTTGGCGCTGGGGAACGCGCAGACCCGGACCCGCCCGGCGCGCAGCCGGGCGAGCGCGGCGAGTTGCTGCTGGGCCGCGGAGAGGCTGCCGAGGATCAGCTCGGCGTGCCGGGAGAGCGCCTCGCCGGCCTCGGTGAGCCGCAGGCCGCGCCCGGCGCGGGTGAACAGCGGGACGCCGACGGTGCGTTCGAGGGCCTTCATCTGCTGGGTGATCGCGGGCTGGGTGTAGCCGAGTTCCCGGGCCGCGGCCGAGTAGGAACCGGCCCGGACGACTTCGTGGAACGTCCTGATGTGCCGCGAGTCGAACACCGGCTCCATGGCCCCTCCGCCCGGTCGTCTGCCGCCTGCCTCCGCAATCATAAGAGGAATTTGGAGGTCCAGGCCTCGACCCCTTCGGCACCTATGGTTCAGTCCCGAACCGCCCGTCCCACCGGCGCGGCCGCCCGGGTCCTCAGCGGGCCGACGGCGGCAGCCCCATCGCCACCCCCGCCTTGGCCACCGGTGCCCCGCCCCGCACGCTCGGACTGCGCCGGCTGCGCCGCTCGACCCAGCGGGCGAGCCAGGACAGCAGCAGGCACATCCCGATGTAGATCGGCGCGATCACCATCACCACCGGGATGAACGGCAGGTCGTAGTCCAGGTTCGTGGCGATCAGCTTCCCCGCGTGCAGGAACTCCTCGTAGGTGATCAGGAAGCCGAGCGAGGTGTCCTTGAGCGCGACCACCAGCTGGCTGATGATCGCCGGCAGCATCGCCCGGTTGGCCTGCGGCACCAGCACGTACGTCATCACCTGGGTCTTGCGCATCCCCAGCGCGTACGCGGCCTCCCGCTGGCCCTTGGGCACCGCGAGCACGCCGGCCCGGAACACCTCGGCCAGCACCGAGCCGTTGTAGAGCACCAGCCCGGCCACCAGCGCCCAGAGCGGCTGCACCTTGAGGGCGACGAACACGAAGAAGATCATCACCAGCAGCGGCATGGCCCGGAAGAACTCCACCACCAGCGTGGAGAACCAGCGCACCACCCGGTGGTCGGACAGCCGCCCGGCCGCGAACAGCGCGCCGAAGGGCAGCGCGAACAGCGCCGTCCAGCCGAAGGCCTGGAGGGTGTTGCCCAGCCCGCGCAGCAGCAGGTCCTGCACGCCCCGGTACTCGAAGGGCTCCCACTTGGCGTAGGTGAACTGGTGGGTGTGGAACAGCATGTAGACGATCCAGCCGATCAGCGCCGCGATCAGCAGCAGCGCGATCCCGCCGTACAGCCGGTGCCGGGCCAGCGCCTTCGGGCCGGGGATGTCGTACAGCGCCGAGGCTCCAACGGTCATCGGGACACCGCCACTCGTCGTTCCAGCAGGTTGAAGACGGCACTGACGGCCAGGGTGATGATCAGGTAGCCGACGGCGATCCAGACGAAGGTCCAGACGATGCTGTAGCCCAGCTCGTTGATGGTCCGGTAGGTGCCCAGCAGCTCGGTCACGCTGAACGAACCGGCGATCGCCGTGTTCTTCGCCAGCGCGATCATCACGCTGCCGATCGGCGCCACCACCGAGCGGTACGCCTGCGGCAGCACCACCAGGCCCATCGTCTGCCCGAAGCTCATCCCCAGGCTGCGGGCCGCCTCGCCCTGCCCGGGCGGCACGGTGTTGATGCCCGAGCGCATCGCCTCGCAGACGAAGGCCGAGGTGTAGCAGCCGAGCGCCAGCACGGCGAAGGTGTAGAAGGGCAGCGTGATGTCGAACCGGGGCAGGCCCAGCACCACGATGAAGAACAGCAGGGTCAGCGGCGTGTTGCGCAGCAGCGTCACCCACACCGTCCCGAACACCCGCAGCGGCCGGACGGGCGAGACCCGGAAGCCCGCGATCAGCACGCCCAGCAGCAGTGACAGCACGGCGCTCACCGCGAACAGCGAGAGCGTGCCGAGGAAGCCGTCCCAGTAGGTCGACCAGTTGTCGGTCAGCGTTTTCACGGCGCGGCCCTCTCAGTACCGGTCGATCGGCGGCGGGGTGGGCGCGGGTTCCCCGGACAGCCCGAGGGTCGCGTCGAAGGCCTTCTTCCAGTCGCCGTTCTGCTCGTGGTGCGCCAGCGCGTCGTCCAGCGCCCCGCGCAGCACGGTGTCGTTCTTCGGCGTGCCGATCCCGTACGGCTCGGTGGAGAACAGCGGGCCCACCACCTTGAGCTCGTCCGGGACCTTGGCCGCGTAGCCCAGCAGGATCGCGTTGTCCGTGGTGACGGCGTCGACCTGGCCGGTGATCAGGTTGTCCACGCAGGCCGAGTAGGTGTCGTAGCCGATCAGGTGCGCCTTGGGGTACTGCGACTGGATGCGCTGGTACGGCGTCGAGCCGGCCGCCGAGCAGACCTTCTTGCCGTTCAGGTCCTGCGGACCGTGGATGCTGTTGTCGTTCTTGCGCACCAGCAGCGACTGCCCCGCGATGAAGTACGGCCCGGCGAAGCCGACCAGCTTCTTCCGGTTGTCGTTGATCGTGTAGGTGCCGACGTAGTAGTCCACCTGGCCGTTCTGCAGCGCGGTCTCGCGGTTGGCCGAGGCGATGGTCTTGAACTGGATCCGCTCCGGCGGGAAGCCGAGCGAGGCTCCGACCATCTTGGCGATCTCGATGTCGAAGCCGGAGTACACGCCGGTGGCCGGGTTCTTCTGGCCCAGGTACGGCTGGTCCTCCTTGGCGCCGACCACCAGGTGGCCCCGGCCGCGGGCGGCGTCCAGGGTCGACGAGCCGGTGATCGAGGCGGCGTCCTGCACCTGGTAGCTGGGCAGCGCGCTGGGCTGGGGGCCCTTGGGGGGCGGGGTGCCGGCCTTGCCGCAGCCGGTCGCCAGCACGGCGAGCAGCAGGGCCGCGGCGGTCAGGCGTGCGCGCACCCGCGCGGCGGGCGTCGTCCTTCGGTTCACGGCGCCGCCCTCAGTGCTTCAGGATCTTGGACAGGAAGTCCCGGGCGCGCTCGCTCTCGGGGGCGTTGAAGAAGGCCTCCGGGGCGCGGTCCTCGACGATCCGGCCGTCCGCCATGAACACCACCCGGTTCGCCGACGCCCGGGCGAAGCCCATCTCGTGGGTGACCACGACCATCGTCATGCCCTCGCTGGCGAGCTGGCGCATCACGTCCAGCACCTCGTTGATCATCTCGGGGTCGAGGGCCGAGGTGGGCTCGTCGAACAGCAGCGCCTTGGGGTCCATCGCCAGCGCCCGGGCGATCGCCACCCGCTGCTGCTGTCCGCCGGAGAGCTGGGCCGGGTACTTGTCGGCCTGCGACGCCAGCCCGACCCGCTCCAGCAGCGCCCGGGACTTGGTCTCCGCCTCGGCCTTGGCCCGGCCGCGCACCTTGATCTGGGCGAGCGAGACGTTCTGCAGCACGGTCTTGTGCGCGAACAGGTTGAAGGACTGGAACACCATGCCGACCTCGGCGCGCAGCCGGGCCAGCCCCTTGCCCTCCGCGGGCAGGGGCTGCCCGTCGATCAGGATGGTGCCGCGTTCGATCGGCTCCAGCCGGTTGATCGCCCGGCAGAGCGTGGACTTCCCGGAGCCGGACGGTCCGATCACCACGACGACCTCGCCGCGACCGACCGTCAGCTCGATGTCCTGCAGCACGTGCAGCTCGCCGAAGTGCTTGTTGACCCCGCGCAGCTCGATCAGCGGGGTGAAGGCCGGGGAACCGGTCGGGGCCGGTTCGGGGGCGGTGCTCACCGGCCGCGCCGTCCCTTCAACAGCCAGCCCAGCACCCCGCCGGCGAGCAGCGTCGCCAGCAGCGCGATCCAGAGCGGCGCGGTCACGGTGAACACCCAGAACTGGATCTTGACCTTGTCGAGGTTGGCGAACAGGAACCACACCGCGAGGATCACGATGACGCCGATCCCGATGTACCGCGTGGGGATCCCGCCGATCTCGCTGCGCTGAGGCCGGGACGAGCCGTCTGAAGTCTTGGTCACCGGAGCAGTCTGCTGTCCGGGCTGACGATTTGCCCGGTTACGCGCCCTTACCGGCGAGGGAGTAACCCGCACGGGGCAATCCGGCCCCGTACGGGTTTCGAACCCGCGTCACTCTCCCCCGCCCGCGCCTACCGCTGGCGCTCGTCCCGCCAGGAGCGCCAGAGCGCCGCGTACGGGCCGCCGGCCGCGACCAGCTCCGGGTGGCTGCCGTACTCGCTGATCCGCCCGCCCTCGACCACCGCGATCACGTCCGCGTCGTGCGCGGTGTGCAGCCGGTGGGCGATCGCGATGACCGTACGGCCCTCCAGCACCCGGGACAGCGACCGCTCCAGGTGCCGGGCGGCCCGCGGGTCCAGCAGCGAGGTGGCCTCGTCCAGCACCAGGGTGTGCGGATCCGCCAGCACCAGCCGGGCCAGGGCGAGCTGCTGCGCCTGCGGCGCGGTCAGCGCGGTGCCGCCGGAGCCGACCTCGGTGTCCAGGCCGTCCGGGAGGGCGTCCACCCAGGCCCCGGCGTCCACCGCGTCCAGCGCGGCCCGCAGTCCGGTGTCGTCCGCCTCGGGCGCGGCGAGCCGCAGGTTGTCCCGCAGGGTGCCGACGAACACGTGGTGCTCCTGGTTGACCAGGGCGACCTCCGCCCGCACCCGCTCCGCGGGCATCCGGGACAGCGCCGCCCCGCCGAGGGTGACACTGCCGCGGCCGGGCGCGTAGATCCCGGCCAGCAGCCGCCCGAGGGTGGACTTGCCCGCCCCGGACGGGCCGACCAGCGCGACCCGGCTGCCCGGGGCGACGTCCAGGCTGATCCCGTGCAGCACGTCCGCGCCCTCCCGGTAGCCGAAGCGGACGTCCCGGGCCTCGACCCGGCGGCCCTCCGGGCGGGCCGACTCGTCGCCCTGGTGCTCCGGCACCTCGTGCACGCCGACCAGCCGGGCCAACGAGGCCTGCCCGATCTGCAGTTCGTCGTACCAGCGCAGGATCAGGTCGACCGGGCCGGTGAGCATCTGCGCGTACAACACGCCGGTGGTCAACTGGCCGACGGTGAGCCAACCCCGGAGGGTGAGCAGCCCGCCGACCACCAGGGTGGCCAGCACCGCCGAGGTGTAGACGGCGTCGATGGTCGGGAACCAGACCGAGCGCAGCCACAGGGTGTAGCGCTCCCAGGCCAGCCACTCGCGCAGCTTGCGGTCCGTCAGCCGGACCCGCTGCTCGCCCAGGCGCAGCGTCTCGACCGTCCGCCCGGCGTCCACCGTCTCGGCCAGCACGTTGCTGACCGCCGCGTACCCGGCCGCCTCGTTGCGGTAGGACTGCGGGGCGCGCCGGAAGTACCAGCGGGAGCTGGCCAGCAGCAGCGGCAGCCCGACCAGTGAGGTCAGCGCGAGCAGCGGCGAGGTGACCAGCAGGGCGCCGAGCACCAGCAGCAGGGACACCACCGCGACGGCGAGTTCGGGCACCGCCTCGCGCACCGACTTGTCCAGCCGGTCGATGTCGGTGGTGCCGCGGGAGACCAGGTCCCCGGTGCCGGCGCGTTCCAGCACGCCGGTCGGCAGCGCGACCGAGCGGACCAGGAAGTCCTCGCGCAGGTCGGCCAGCACCCGCTCGCCGAGCACCGCGCCGCGCAGCCGCGACCAGCCGGTGAACGCGGACTGCACGACCAGCGCCAGCAGGTACCAGCCGACCGCCACCGCGAGGGTGGCCCCGGCGGTGCCGGTGGCCAGCGACTCGACCAGGTTGCCGAGCACCCAGGGCCCGACCAGCCCGGCCAGGGTGGCCACCGAGTGCAGCGACACCACCGTGGCGAACCCGCCCCGGTGCCGCCGGGCCAGCACCCCCAGGTAGCCGCGCACGGCGGCCGGGGAGCCGACCGGCAGGGTGGTGACCGGCCCCTGCTCCTGGTGGACGGGGGGCTTCATGACGTACTCCTCGCGTACGGGATGGGACGGTTGACGGCGGTGCTCATACCTGCGCGGCCTCCTCGACCTGCGCGGCCTCCTCGTCCCGGGTGACCACGGCCCGGTAGGCCGGCTCGGTGCGCATCAGTTCGCGGTGCCGCCCGGCCGCCACCACCCGCCCCTCCCGCAGCAGCACCACCCGGTCGGCCCGGTCGAGCAGCAGCGGACTGGTGGCGAACACCACGGTGGTGCGCCCGGCCCGGGTGTCCCGTAGGCCGGCGGCGATCCGGGACTCGGTGTGGGCGTCCACCGCGCTGGTGGGCTCGTCCAGCACCAGGACGGGCGGGTCGGCCAGCAGCGCGCGGGCCAGGGCGAGCCGCTGGCGCTGCCCGCCGGAGAGCGAGCGCCCGC
The DNA here is from genome assembly GCF_042266305.1 of Kitasatospora sp. NPDC056076. NCBI lineage: Bacteria > Bacillati > Actinomycetota > Actinomycetes > Kitasatosporales > Streptomycetaceae > Kitasatospora > Kitasatospora sp. NPDC056076. Next base: position 189,416 of record NZ_JBHJWG010000007.1, on the reverse strand, counting down.
GTTCGGTGATCCGGGCCCGCATCGGGTCGCCCGCGCAGTCCGGCGAGCCGTCCACCAGCGCCTCCAGCACGTCCTCGGAGCGGGCCGCGGCGAGCGCGTCCGCGACCGGGACCCGGCCGGAGGAGGGCACGTCCAGCAGTTCGGCCAGCGTGCCGGAGAGCAGCACCGGCTCCTTGTCGTGGACCAGCACCGCCGCCCGGGCCTCGGCCAGCGGCACGGTGTCCAGCTCGGTGCCGCCGAGCCGCACCGAGGGCAGGGCCCGCTCGCCCTCGGCCAGCGGGACGTGGCCGCCGAGCCGCTCGGCGAGCGCCCCGGCGAAGTCCGGGTCCCCGCAGACCACCGCGGTCAGCTCGCCGGCCCGGACGGTCAGCCCGGTGGTCGGGTCGTGCAGGTCGGACCGGCCCGGACCGGTCAGCACGCCGTCGGCCCCGCCGCTGGTCCGGCTGAGCGAGAGCACCCGCACGGCCCGCCCGGCGGAGACCCGGGCGACGCTCCAGGCGTGCGCCGCCTCGCCCAGGATCCGCAGCGGTGCGGCCAGGAAGGCGGTCGCGCCGTACACCCCGATCAGGGTGCCCACGCCGAGCTCGCCGGAGGCCGCCAGCCGGGCGCCGTACCACGTCACCCCGACCACGAACAGCCCGGGCAGCAGCACCTGTTGGGCCTGCATCAGCGACCACAGCCGGGCCGAGCGGACGGCCGCCGCCCGGACCTTCTGGGAGGCCGCCCGGTACCGCTCCAGGAAGAGGTCCTCACCGCCGATGCCGCGCAGCACCCGCAGCCCGGCCACCGTGTCGGCGGCCAGCTCGGTCGCCTTGCCGCCGAGCTCGCGCTGCTCGGTGTAGCGCCGCTCGAACGGCCCGATCAGCGGCCACACCGAGGCGGCCAGCACCGGGACGCCGAGCAGCACCCCGATCCCGAGCACCGGTTCGACCACCAGCACCACCGCGCTGACGGCCAGCCAGACGATCACCGCGGCCCGGACCCGGGCGACCAGTTCGACGTACCAGCCGATCCGCTCGACGTCCCCGCTGCCGACCGCGACCACCTCGCCGGTGGCGATCCGCCGGGACAGCCCGGCACCCAGGTGCGAGGCCTGCCCGGCGACCAACTGCCGCACGTGGCAGGCGGCGTGGATCCAGTTCCAGACCGCCTGCCGGTGCAGCAGCACGGTGCCGACCGAGGCGGTGGCGGCCAGCAGCAGGGCCAGCGCGCCGGCCCGCCAGATCCCGCCGGCGTCACCGTCGACGGCGGCCTGGACGCCGCGCCCGAGCGGCACCGGCAGGGCGGCCTGGGCGCCCATCTCGATCAGCGCCCAGCAGGTGGCACGGACCTGCCCGCGCCGCTGGGCGCGCTGCAGCCAGCGCAGGAAGGCCAGGGGCGAGGAGAGGTCGGGACTGCCGGGGTCGGCCAGCGGCAGTGGGGTGAGCGGCATGACACTCCGATGCGAGGGGTGCGAGGGGTGCGGATGGTGCGAGGTGTGCAAGACGTGCGCGGGGCGCGGGAGTACGGGAGGTGCGGGAGGCACGGGCGGCCCGCGGTCGCGCGGGAACGGACACCCGGAGGCGCGGCGCGACGGCGCGGCGACATCGGCGCGTCCGGCGGCGGGCGGCCGGACGGGCAGCGCATGGGTACGAAGGACCCGGATCTCAGGAGGTCATGTCCGCGAGCCTGCCAAGCCCACTGTGATCCACGCAACAGGTTTTCCGCCGCCCCCGCCGCACGCCCGCCGCACGCCCTGGCGCGCACCCCCGTGGCACGGGCCCGGCGCACGCCACGCCGTCGTAAAGCTTCCCCAAAGATTCGCCCGAACGGCGGGAACAATCGTGCCGGGGCACCGGTTGCCCCCTCTGGAAACAACGGACGACCAGGAAGGCACCCCTTCCCGTGAGCAACATCCCCAGCGTCACCCTGAACGACGGCGCTCAGATCCCCCAGCTCGGCTTCGGCGTGTGGCAGGTCGAGGACGCCCGGGCGACCCCCGCCGTGCGCGAGGCGATCGCGGCGGGCTACCGCTCGATCGACACCGCGGCGATCTACGAGAACGAGGCCGGCACCGGCGCGGCCGTCACCGAGGCACTGGCGGGCGGCCTGGCCCGCGAGGACCTCTACGTCACCACCAAGCTGTGGAACTCGGGCACCCGCGACTGGTCGGGCGAGCAGGGCCGCGACGCGGTGCTGCGCGAGTTCGACGCCTCGCTGGACAAGCTCGGGCTCGACTACCTCGACCTGTACCTGATCCACTGGCCGCGCCCGATGCACGGCACCTTCCTGAACGTCTGGAAGGCCCTGGAGCAGTTGAAGGAGGGCGGCCGGGTCAAGTCGATCGGCGTCTCCAACTTCGGCCAGGAGCAGCTGACCCGCCTGCTGGACGAGGCCTCGGTCGTCCCGGTGCTGAACCAGGTCGAGCTGCACCCGTACTTCCCGCAGGAGGAGCTGCGCGCCTTCCACGCCGAGCACGGCATCGCCACCGAGGCGTGGAGCCCGCTGGGCCAGGGCGGGGAGCTGCTGGCCGAGCCGGCGCTGGTGGAGATCGCCGGGAAGCACGGCCGCACGGTCGCCCAGGTGGTGCTCCGCTGGCACCTGCAGAGCGGCGTGATCGCCATCCCGAAGTCGGTCACCCCGTCCCGCATCCGGGAGAACCTGGACGTCACCGGCTTCGAGCTGGACGCCGAGGACCTCGCGGCGATCGCGGGCGTGGCCACCGGCAAGCGGATCGGCCCGGACCCGCAGGAGTTCGACTGGAACTGACGGGCGCCGCGGGGGCGCCGGCCGACCAGGCCCGGCGCCCCCGACAACGACGACAGCGATCCTGACTGTCGGTCATATCGAAGTACCGCTCATTCCGGAGAGGGACGAGCGGTACTTCGGCGTGCCCGGATTCACCGACCCCGACCATCGGTCGCTACCGACGGCCGTGGGCCTCAGGAGACTTGGTGAATCGTTTTGGCTGTTGTTACCAAAGCTTGGGCTAGAGCCTGGCCGCCTTGGCGATGAGCGCGAGCGCCGTCGCGTGCTCCTCCTCCGCGAGCGAAGCGAGCAGCAAGCGCTGGACTTCGGCCACTCCGGCGGCCGAGCGGTGCAGCAGGTCCTGACCCGCCGGTGAGAGCGAGAGCAGGTTGCGCCGCCCGTCCGAGGGGTCGCGCCGGCGCTGCACCAGACCGCGGCGCACCAGCCGGCTGACCATCTCGGCCATCGTGGCCTTGTCCAGCGAGGCCAGCTCGCCGACCGTGCGCTGGTCCGCGCCCGGCTCCAGCTCCAGCGCGTCCAGCACGGCGTACTGCGGGGCCGTCAGGTCCGCGCCGACGTGCTCCGACCAGAGCTTGGTGTGCACCTGCTGGCCGACCCTGATCAGGTAGCCGATCGCCCGCTGGGCGTCCAGTATCGGCCGCGCGTCGGTGAAGACGGCCACGGCCGCGGGTTCCAGCCTGGCTATCTTGGCCATCACCCGGACGATTTCGACCTGCTCGTCCGGCGTGAGCGGCTCGAACAGCACCCGCTGGACGCGGACCACACCTCCGGTGGCCTCGCGCACCGCCTGGGCGCCGCTCTGCGAGAGGGCGAGCAGTTTGCGCCGGCCGTCGGCCGGGTCGCGCCGTCGCAGCACGAGGCCGCGGCGGACCAGCCGCGCGACCATCTCCGCCATCGTGGCCTTGTCCAGCGAGGCTCGCTCGCCGACGGTCCGCTGGTCCGCGCCCGGTTCGAGGGCGAGGACCAGCAGGACCGCGAACTGCGGAGCCGTGAGATCGGCTCCGACGTGCTCGGACCACAGACGGGTGTGAACCTGCTGTGCAACGCGAATGAGGTGTCCGGGCGACTGCTGCAGTCGCGCGGACACGCGGGTTGTCGGGATCTCCCCCAGCACCATGTATCCGTCCCGATGTCACACCCGGTGTGTGTGGGACACCCGGGTGGGGCAGTAACGGCGAGTGGGCGTCCAGCTATGAGGGAGGGCGCTCCAGCCGTGCAGCCGGTGGCTGCTGGCGGACACTATACAAACGGCAGGCCCTTGCTGGCAGGCAGGGGCGGATAGTAGACGCAGGTTCGGCAACATTGGCATATTTACGCGCTGCCACACCCTTGCAGTAACCCGTTCTCAGCAGAAAGCCGACCGGTCGGTCCTTACCGACCGTCACCTGCGCCTCTCCACCCTGGCCGCCTCCCCTACCCGCCGGTAGGGTATGGGCACCCTCCCCGGGGCCACTCCCCCGGAGGCACCCCGAGAGAGACGAGAGCGAGCATGACCGAGCAGAGCACCGCCACCCGGGTGGCGGTCGTCACCGGCGCCGCCCGCGGCCTCGGCGCCGCCACGGCCGTCCGACTGGCCGCCGACGGCTACGCGGTGGCCGTCCTGGACCTGGACGAGGCCTCCGGCAAGGACACCGTCGACCGGATCACCGCCGCCGGCGGGCGCGCGCTGGCCGTCGGCGCCGACGTCGCGGACGCCGAGCAGGTCCAGGCCGCCGTCGACCGCGTGGCCGCCGAGCTCGGCGCCCCCGTCGTGCTGGTCAACAACGCGGGGGTGCTCCGCGACAACCTGCTCTTCAAGATGTCCGAGTCCGACTGGGACACGGTCATGAACGTCCACCTCCGCGGCGCCTTCCTGATGACCCGCGCGGTGCAGAAGCACATGGTGGACGCCGGCTTCGGCCGCATCGTCAACCTGTCCTCCTCCTCCGCCCAGGGCAACCGCGGCCAGGCCAACTACTCGACCGCCAAGGCCGGCCTCCAGGGCTTCACCAAGACTTTGGCCATCGAGCTGGGCAAGTTCGGCATCACGGCCAACGCGGTGGCCCCCGGCTTCATCGCCACGGACATGACGGCGGCCACCGCCGCCCGGGTCGGCATGGACTTCGAGGACTTCAAGCGGGCCGCGGCCTCCCAGATCCCGGTCCAGCGCGTCGGAGAGCCCGAGGACGTCGCCAACACCATCTCCTTCCTCGCCGGCGAGGCCGCCGGCTTCGTCTCCGGCCAGGTGATCTACGTCGCGGGCGGCCCCCTCGACTGAGCACTGAACCTACACAGGGTTACCACGGAGTGGGAAGCCGGTCGAACCGGCCGCCCACTCCGTTTTCTTTACCGGGGCTTTTGCAGAATCATTCGAAGACCACACGGGCATTCGATCCAGGAATAGCGGAAATCACTCCCCGGGTCGCCCGGGGCAGCCCCAATTGTCGATTTCCCGGGAAAATGACAATTCCCTCAGGAATGGCCTCGCCCAGATGGGTATGGTCACCCCGTGCAATCCAGAAGTACCGCCGCTCGCATTCCGCGACAGGGGCCGGATCGCCGCACCGCCGACCGCCGGGAGCTCCCCCGCCCCGACCGCGGCGAGCCCGGCTGGCCACCGATGAGCCGCCGCCGGGCCGCCCTGTTCGCCGCCACCCTCGCCGCCTACCTGCTCGTCCTGGCCGGCGTCCTGCTCAACACCGACCTGGTCGACCTCGACTGGTCGGTGCGCCTGCTCCGCCCGTACGAGCGGTGGCCCAGCCTGGAGCCGCTGCTCGACACCTGGGTGATCGCCGGGCAGCGCGGACCCAGCGCCATCGCCGCGTTCGCCTGGCTGCTCTGGCGCGCCCACCGCCTCGGACGGCTGCGCCCGCTGCTGGTGATGGGCGTCGCCCTGCTGCTCCTCAACATCACGGTCGGCGCCGTCAAGATCCTCACCGGCCGGCTCGGACCGCACTACGCCCAGTACGTCGGCTCCCCCGAGCTGTTCTCCGGCGGCACCATCTTCCCCTCCGGCCACACCGCCAACGCCGTGGTGACCTGGGGCGTGCTCGCCTACCTCGCGGTCCGCTGGCAGCGCACCGGCGCGCTGATCGCCGCCGCCACCGCCTGCTCGATCGGCCTGACCACCGTCTACCTGGGCACCCACTGGGTCTCCGACGTGCTGGCCGGCTGGGCCGCCGGGCTGCTGGTGCTGCTCTCCCTGCCCCTGCTGGAGCCGCTGCTCGCGGTGGCCGAACAACGGCTGCACCGCCGGTTCGCACGCTGAACCCCGCCACCACCGACGACGACGACGCCGCGAGCGGGCGCTACCCCTCCCAGCTGCGCTCCACCACACCGTCCCGCACCGCGAGGTTCAGCCGCCCCTCCCGGTACTCCATGGTCATCAGCTGCCCCGGTTCCAGCACCCGGACCGAGGCCCAGCCGTGCCGCCGGGCCAGCTCCCGGGCCCGCTCGATCCGCAGCCCCGCGTAGCCCTCGGCGTCCTCCCCCGTCGTGCCCGCCCCCACGGCGTCCGCACCCGTCACAGCGCCTCCCCGGCTCTCCCCCTCGGACGTACGCTGGAATCGTAGCCCCCACCCGCGCGGCCCGGAGGTGAACGCGCATGCGTGCCACGACGCCGCGGCGGTGGCGCAGCGGCACCGAGCCGGCCACCGCCCGCAGCGACCTCAAGCTCCGCTACCTGCTGTCGCTGACCTTCACCCCGCTGTTCGCCCTGGGGACGGCCGGCTTCGCGTACTGGGCGGCCTCCTCCCCGGTGGACGGCGCCCCCAGCCGGGGCACCCTGACCGGCTTCGCCGTCGCCCTCGGGCTGCTCACCCTGTTCGCCGTCGTCGATCTCGTGGTGGTCGTCCGGCGCCGCCGGACCGAACTCTGACGCGGTGTCTCCCACGGAGTGGGAAGCCGGCCGGGCCGACTTCCCGCTCCGAGCCGCGGGCGGGAGCGGGAAGAGGGGCCCTACCGGTTGCCGACCGCCTGCTTCACCAGCGTCCGGCCGAAGTCCCACATCAGGCCGTTGCCCCGGTGGGCCTCGTCCATGATCTCGGTGAACGCGTCGACGAACCGGTCCACGTCCCGGTCGGTGATGATCAGCGGCGGGATCAGCTTGATCACTTCCAGGTGGTCCCCGGACACCTGGGTCAGGATCCGGTGCCGCTGCAGCAGCGGGACGACCACCATCTGCGCGAACAGCCCCTTGCGCGCGGCCTGGAGGGCCGTCCAACCGGTGCGCAGCTTCAACGACCTGGGCCGGCCGAACTCGATGCCGATCATCAGGCCGCGACCGCGCACCTCGGCGAGCAGCTCGTACCGGTCGATCAGGGCCGTCAGCCGCTCACGGAAGCGGTCGCCGACCTGCCGGGCGTTCTCCACCACCTTCTCCTCGCGCATCACCTCCAGGGTCGCCAGCCCGGCCGCCATCGCCTGGGCGTTGGACCCGAAGCTGGCCGAGTGCACCAGCACCCGGTCCATCGAGGAGTACACCTTCTCGAAGATCCAGCTCTTGCCGAGCGTGGCCCCGACCGGCACGTACCCGCCGGAGAGCGCCTTGGCCGCGCACACCAGGTCCGGCAGCACGCCCTCCTCGTGCTGGTAGGCGAAGAACTCGCCGGTGCGGCCGATCCCGGTCTGCACCTCGTCGCAGATCAGCAGCGCCTTGTGCTCGTGCAGCAGCGCCTGGGCCGCCCGCAGCCAGCCGGGCGGCGGCGCCTGGACGCCCTTGCCCTGGATCGGCTCGACGATCAGCGCGGCGACGTCCCCGCGCTTCAACTCCTTGGCCAGCGCCCCGATGTCGCCGAGCGGGATGGCGGTGTCCGGCAGCAACGGGTCGAAGCCCTTGCGGAAGCCGCTCTCCCCGTTGACGGACAGCGATCCGGTGGTCAGCCCGTGGAAGGCGTGGTCGGCGTAGAGGACGCGCCGGCGGCCGGTGGCGTACCGGGCGAACTTCAACGCGGTCTCCACCGCCTCGGTGCCGCTGTTGCCGAAGAACACCCGGTCCAGTCCGGGCGCGTACGAGAGCAGCCGCTCGGCCAGCAGCCCGGGCAGCGGCGAGCAGTCGAAGCGGACCAGGTCCGGCAGGTCCAGGTCCATCACCTGCCGGACCGCCGACCGCACCACCGGGTGGTGCCGGCCGAGCGCGAAGATGCCGAAGCCGGCCAGCATGTCGAGGTACTCGTTGCCCTCGGCGTCGTAGAAGTACTGGCCCTGCGCCCGCTCGTAGTACTTGTCGAAGCCGATGGTGCGGAGCATCCGCGGCAGCTGCGGGTTGAGGTGGCGGCTGTGCAGCTCGTACCGCTCACCGCCGCGTTCGGCGAGGAGGGCGGCGAGGTCGAAGGCGGGGCGGTCGGGGTCAGCCGGCATGGCGCGGGTTCGCTCCTCGGGTCGGTAGCAGGTTCTTGGCGAAGACGGCGGTCTGGGCCGCGACCCCGGTGCCGGTCAGGCCGGTCTCCTCCAGGATCTCGCCGCGGGCGGCGTGGCCGAGGAACTCCTGCGGCAGGCCGAGCACCCGCACCGGGACGTCCACATCGGCGTCGCGCAGCGCCTGGGCCACGGCCGAACCGACGCCGCCGGTGCGGCCGCCGTCCTCGACGGTGACCACCAGCCGGTGGGCAGCGGCGAGCCGGGCCAGGGCCGGATCGACCGGTTTGACCCAGCGCGGGTCGACCACGGTCGCGGTGAAGCCCTCGGCGAGCAGCAGCCGGGCGGCGTCCAGGCAGGCGGCGGCGGTGACCCCGACGGCCACCAGCAGGATCTCCGGCGCCGGTCCGGTGCGCAGCAGCACGTCCGTCCCGCCGATCCGTTCGACCGCCTCGACGACCGGCCCGACGTTGCCCTTGGGGAAGCGGACCACGGTCGGCGCGTCCTCGACCTCGACGGCCTCCCGCAGCTGGGCCCGCAGCTGCTCGGCGTCGCGCGGCGCGGCCAGCCGCAGCCCGGGGACGACCTGGAGCACGGACAGGTCCCACATGCCGTTGTGCGAGGCGCCGTCCGAACCGGTGACCCCGGAGCGGTCGAGCACGAAGGTGACGCCCAGCTTGTGCAGCGCGACGTCCATCAGGACCTGGTCGAAGGCCCGGTTCAGGAAGGTCGCGTAGACCGCCACCACCGGGTGCAGCCCGCCGGTGGCCAGGCCCGCCGCGCTGGTGACGGCGTGCTGCTCGGCGATCCCGACGTCGAAGGTCCGGTCCGGGTACGCCTTGGCGAACGGCGCCAGCCCGACCGGCTGGAGCATCGCCGCGGTGATCGCCACCAGGTCGGGCCGCTCGGCGCCGAGCGCGAGCAGCTCCTCCCCGAACACCGAGGTCCAGGAGACCCCGGCGCTGGGCGAGATCGGCAGGCAGGTGTACGGGTCGATCGGGTTGACGGCGTGGAAGCGGTCCGCCTCGTCCTGTTCGGCGGGGCGGTAGCCGCGTCCCTTGACGGTCAGGCAGTGCACGATCACCGGGCCGCCGAAGTTCCGGGCCTGCCGCAGCGCCTGCTCGACCGCGCCCAGGTCGTGGCCGTCGATCGGGCCCAGGTACTTGAGCCCGAGGTCCTCGAACATGCCCTGCGGGGCGAAGGCGTCCTTGAAGCCCTTCTTGGCGCCGTGCAGCGCGTCGAAGATCGGCTGGCCGACCAGCGGGGTGCGCTGCAGCGCCTCCTTGCCGAGCGCGAGGAAGCGCTCGTAGCCCTGGGTGGTGCGCAGGGTGGCCAGGTGGTGGGCCAGTCCGCCGACGGTCCTGGCGTAGGAGCGCTCGTTGTCGTTGACGACGATGACCAGCGGCCGGTCGCGGGCCTCGGCGATGTTGTTCAGCGCCTCCCAGGCGAGTCCGCCGGTGAGCGCGCCGTCGCCGATCACCGCGACGGTGTGCCGGTCGTACTGGCCGAGCAGTTGGCTGGCCTTGGCGAGCCCGTCGGCGTAGGAGAGCGCGGTGGAGGCGTGCGAGTTCTCCACCAGGTCGTGCTCGGACTCGGCCCGGGAGGGGTAGCCGGACAGGCCGCCCTTCATCCGCAGCCTGGAGAAGTCCTGGCGGCCGGTGAGCAGCTTGTGGACGTAGCTCTGGTGGCCGGTGTCGAAGACGATCCGGTCGTACGGCGAGTCGAAGACCCGGTGCAGCGCGATGGTCAGCTCCACCACGCCGAGGTTGGGCCCGAGGTGGCCGCCGGTGCGGGTGACGGCGTCGATCAGGAAGTCGCGGATCTCGTCGGCGAGCAGCGGCAGTTCGGCGGCCGGGAGCTTGCGCAGCTCGGCCGGGGACGTGACGCGGGAGAGCAGTGACATGGGTACACCTCACGACTCGGAGCGGTGCGGTGGTGCCTCCGCCCACCGGGGCGGGGCCGGCCCGGGCACGACGGCCCGGGCCGGACGGGAGCTCAGGACGCGGGACGGCTGCGGTACCGGGCGGCCCGGCCCGGGCTCAGCGCCCCCGGTTGGAGCTGACGGTCTCGGTGATGGCGCGCAGCGACTGCTGGAGCGAGCCCATGGTGGCCAGGACGGCGGTCGGCTCGTAGCCGCAGTGGGCCATGCAGTTCTCGCAGCGCGGGTCCTTGCCGCGCCCGTACTTGCTCCAGTCGGTCTTCTCGACCAGCTCGCGGTAGGTGGGCACGTAGCCGTCGGCCATCAGGTAGCAGGGCCGCTGCCAGCCGAACAGCGAGTAGTTGGGGATGCCCCAGGGGGTGCACTCGAAGTCGGCCTTGCCCTCCAGGAAGTCCAGGAAGAGCGGGCTGTGGTTGAGGCGCCACCGCTTCCGGTTGCCCCCGGCGAAGGCCTTTCGGAAGAGCTCCCGGGTCTGCTCGACGCCGAGGAAGTGCTCCTGGTCGGGGGCCTTCTCGTAGGCGTAGGCCGGGGAGATCATCATCTCGTCGACCTTGAGCTCGTCGTTCAGGAAGTCCAGGACGTCGATGACGGTCTGCGGGGTGTCGGTGTTGAAGAAGGTGCTGTTGGTGGTGACCCGGAAGCCGCGCCGCTTGGCCTCCTTGATCGCCGCCACCGCCTCGTCGAAGGTGCCCTCCTTGGCCACCGACTCGTCGTGCCGCTCGCGCAGGCCGTCGATGTGCACGGCGAAGGTGAAGTACGGCGAGGGCTTGAACTTGTCCATCTTCTTGCGCATCAGCAGCGCGTTGGTGCAGAGGAAGACGTACTTGCGGCGCTCCACCAGCTGTCGGACGATCTCGTCGATCTGCGGGTGCATCAGCGGCTCACCGCCGGCGATCGAGACCATCGGGGCACCCGACTCCAGGACCGCTCCGACCGCCTGGGCGACCGGCATCCGCTGCTTGAGCACACCCGCCGGGTGCTGGATCTTGCCGCAGCCCTCGCAGGCGAGGTTGCAGGCGAACAGCGGTTCGAGCTCGACGATCAGCGGGAACTTGTCCCGTCGCTTGAGCAGCTTCTGCTGCATCAGGTAGGTGCCGACCCGCACGGTCTGGCGCAACGGCATGGCCATGGCTAGCTCGCCTCCTGGGGGAGCGTCGAGGATGTGGGGTGGTTCAGGACTGCGGAGCGGGTGTCGAGCTCCTGCCGGTACCAGTCGACCAGGGCGGGTACCGCCGCCCGCAGGGTCCGCCAGGCGCGCACCCCGGCCGGGAGCGTGCCCGGCCGCAGCAGCTCGTGCTCGGGGGTGTCCACCACCACCCGCAGCACGGCCACCGGCAGCGCCGGGCGCACCTCCCGCAGTGCGGCCAGCACGGCGGCGGCCTCCATGTCGACGGCCAGCGCCCCCTGGAGGTGCAGGGCGCGCCGCTCGATGCCGCGCACCACGTGGTCGGCGGTGTGGTGCACCCCGGTGTGCGCGGTCAGGCCGTGTTCCTTGAGCGCCCGGGCCAGCTCCGGCCCGGAGCCGACCGGGTAGAGGTGGCCCTCGGCGTCGCGCACGCCGTCCGCGGCCACCACCTCGCCCGGCGCCACTCCCGGCCCGACCGCGGCGCCGAATCCGGCCACCACGACCGCGCCGTAGCCGCCCGGGGCGGAGCCGAGCAGGCGCCGTACGGCCGTCCCGGCGCGCCGTCGGCCGACCCCGGTGCGCACCAGCACCGGGGGTCCGCCGGCCGAGCCGCGCCAGTCGCCGCCGCGCAGGGCCCACACCTCGGGGCCCAGCGCGCAGAGCACCAGCAGCGGGGCGGTGGTCACCGGTTCGCCCCGATCGACGGCGTGCCGCCCGGCCGCACCATCCCGGGGCCGCCGTTGAGGTAGCGGCCGAGCGCGGTGACCGGGAAGACCAGCCGGTACAGGTGGTAGTTGATGGAGAAGTCCCACGGGAAGCCGGTCCCGGTGAACTGCGGCTCGTCCCAGGTGCCCTCGGGCAGCTGGGTGCGCACCAGCCACTCGACCCCGCGCTCCACCGCCGGGTTGGACCGGCCCTCCGGGCCCTCGCCCGCCGCGAGCAGCGCCATCAGCGCCCACGCGGTCTGCGAGGCGGTGGAGTCGCCGCGCCCGGCCCAGCGCGCCGGGTCGTCGTAGGAGCGCATGTCCTCGCCCCAGCCGCCGTCGGTGTTCTGCCGGTCCTCCAGCCAGCGCACCGCCCGGCGGATCGCCGGGTGCTCGTCCGGGACGCCGGCCGCGACCAGGGCGGGCAGCACCGAGCCGGTGCCGTAGATGTAGTTGGTGCCCCAGCGGCCGAACCAGGAGCCGTCCGCCTCCTGGTCGCGCAGCAGCCACTCGATGCCGCGGCGGGTGCGCGGGTCCCGGGCCCGGCCGGTCTCGGCGAGCATCTCCACCACGTGGGCGGTGACGTCCGCGGACGGCGGGTCGACCACCTCGCCGAAGTCGCAGAACGGCAGCTTGTTCGGCAGCAGGCTGGTGTTGTCGACGTCGAAGGCGCCCCAGGCGCCGTTCTTGGACTGCATGCCGAGGTTCCACAGCACGCCCCGGTCCACCGCCGCGTCGACCTTGGACTGGTCGGGGTGGGCGACCCGGCGCAGCGCCAGCACCACCTCGGCGGTGTCGTCGATGTCGGGGTAGGTCTCGTTCTCGAACTCGAAGGCCCAGCCGCCGGCCGGCAGGGCGGGCCGCTGGACGGACCAGTCGCCGCGCTTGCGGATCTCCTCGCCGAGCATCCAGTCGACGGCGCTGACCAGGGCCGGGTGGTCGGCCGGGACGCCGGCGTCGACCAGCGCGATGGTGGCCAGGCAGGTGTCCCAGACCGGGGACTGGCAGGCCTCCATCCAGCGCATGCCGTCCTCGGTGTGCACGGTGAAGCGGTCGAAGGAGGAGAGCCCGGCCTTCATCACCGGGTGCTCCAGCTCGTAGCCCTCCAGGTGCAGGGCGATCAGCGAGTAGACGGCGGGCGGCTGGATACCGCCCCAGCAGCCGTCGGCCTCCTGCCGTTCGACGATCCAGCGGCAGGCCTGGGCGACGGCGAGCCGGCGCAGCGGCCGGAAGGCCCGGCGGTGGTAGGCGTGCAGCAGCTTGTCGAGGCGCTCGAACAGGCCGTCCCAGCTGGTGGCGGGGGCGAGCGGCCGGTCGGGGTACGGGTGGTCCGGGTCGGTGTGCAGCTCGGTGATCGCGAAGGGGGCCGGACGGACCGGGCGGTGCGAGGAGACCACGGTCAGCGGGACGATGGTCTGCCGGGCCCAGCAGCCGAAGGCGTAGATGTTCAGCGGCAGCCACTTGGGCAGGAAGATGATCTCGGGTGGCATCTCGGGCAGGCGGTCCCAGGACCACCAGCCGAAGAGCGCGAGCCAGATCCGGGTGAACACCCGGGCAGCCGCGATGCCCCCGGCGGAGCGGACGTAGCGCGCGGCGGCCAGCATGTGCGGGGCGTCCGGGTCGTCGCCGGCGAGCTTGAGGGCGACGTAGGCCTCGACGGTGGTGGAGAGTTCGGGCGGTCCGCCGTGGAAGGTGGCCCAGGTGCCGTCCTCCCGCTGCTGGGAGCGGATCCACTCGGCGGTGGCCCGGGTCTGCTCCTCCGTCCTGATGCCCAGGAACTGGCGGAGCAGTAAGTCCTCGGCGTCCATGGTGACGTTGGTCTCCAGGTCGCCCTTCCACCAGCCCTCGGAGGACTGCAGCGAGAGCAGGTGGGTGGTGGCGCGCGCGAGGGCCTCGCGCGCGTCGCCGGGCTGCCGGTCCGCCTCACCGGCCGGCCGGGGCCGGTCGGTGTCCTCGGGCTGCCACCGCCCCGCACCCAGCAGGGTCGGGGGGCGGTCGCCCACCGCGACCGGCTCGGAATCGTACTCAGGGTCGAGCCGGCCGTCCGCGGTTGCTGTCAACGTAACGTCACCTCTCTCGTACCACCACGAATTCGGCGAGTGCGACGAAGTGCTCGCGCACCTCGTCGGACATGGGCACCTCGTCCAGGGCGGCGAGGGCAGTCGTGTGCTGGCGGCGGGCCTCCTCCTGGGTCCAGGCCCGGCCGCCGGCCTCCTCGATCAGCGCGGCCCGGGCGGCGAGCTCGGGCTCGCCCTCCTCGCCCCGGCCCTTCGGGTCCGCGAGCTGCTCGGCCAGCCGGCGCGAGGCGGCGCCGCCCTCGGCGAGCGCCGCGGCGACCGGCAGGGACTTCTTGCGCTGGCGCAGGTCGCCCCAGTGCGGCTTGCCGGTGACCTCGGTCGCGCCCCAGATGCCGAGCAGGTCGTCCACCGCCTGGAAGGCCAGGCCCAGGTGGTGGCCGTAGCGCTGGAGGGCGTCCGAGACCTTGTCGTCGGCCCCGGCCAGGACGGCGCCGATCGCCGAGGCGGCGGCCAGCAGGGCCGCCGTCTTGCCGCCCTCCATCTCCAGGCACTCGGCGACGGTGACGCTGTCGCGCTGTTCGAAGGCGACGTCCATGGCCTGGCCGTCGATCAGTCTGCGGGTCGCGGTGGTGAGCAGCCGGACGGCGCGCGCGGCGTCGGTGGGGCTCGCGCCGCCGGTCACCCCGGCGTCGAGCAGCACCTCCGTGCCGAGCGTCGCCAGGGCGTCGCCGACCAGGATCGCCTGGGCCGGGCCGAAGACCGTCCAGGCGGTGGCCCGGTGCCGTCGGGTCTCGTCACCGTCCATCAGATCATCATGGAGCAGGGAGAAGTTGTGCACCAGTTCAACGGCGACCCCGCCGGGCACCCCGACCTCGGGCGCCGCACCGGCCGCCTGGGCGGACAGCAGGGCCAGCGCGGGGCGCACGGCCTTGCCGCCGTCGCCCTCCACCGGGGTGCCGTCCCGGTCGATCCAGCCGAAGTGGTACGCGGCGACGGTGTCCATCGGTGCGGCCAGACGGGCGACGGTGGCCCGTAGCGGCGGGGCGCAGAGCGTCCGGCTGCGGGCCAGCAGCTCCGGCACCGAGACCGGTTCGGCGTGCGCCGTGCCTCCGACGGCGATGCCGGTGCGTGACTCCACGTGCGTTCCCTCTCCCTCGTGGTGCCGGACCGCACGGGGCGGCCGGGTACTGTCGGTGCGGCTGGTGTCGAAGCGGGCGGCGCCGAAGCGGGTGGTGCCGCGGCGCTCGGTGTCGGTACGGCCGATGGGGCCGACGGTACGCCCGTCGGCTCTGGCGGGCTCTCCGGCCGCGGGCCCCGCCGTCACCTGGGCCACCGCCCGTCGCCCCGGTCCACCGGCACCCTGGCACCGGCCGCGGCCAGCGCGGCGTCGGCGGCGGCGTGGCCGCTGCGCACCGCGCCCTCCATGGTCGCGGGCCAGCCGGTGGCGGTCCACGCGCCGGCCAGCAGCAGGCCGGGGACGCCGGTCGTGGCCCCGGGCCGCAGCGCGGCGCTGCCGGGCGCCCCGTCGAAGGTCGCGGTGCGCTCCCGGGTGACGAAGAAGTCCAGCACCTCGGCGTCGGCGGCGGCCGGCAGCAGCCGGGCCAGCTCGGGCAGGTAGCGCTCGCGCAGTTCGGCGACCGGCAGGTCGATCTCGTCCTGGACGGCGGACTGGGACAGCGCCAGGTACTGGGCGCCGGGGTGGGCGCGGCCGATCGGGGTACCGGCCAGCCCGGAGTGGGTGGTGCGGTCGAAGACCCACTGGACCGGGCTGCCGAGCGCGGCGAAGAACGGCCGGCGCAGCACCTTGCGGTCGTAGACCACGTGCACGTTGAGGATCGGCGTGGTGCCGAAGTCCTCCAGCCGGTGGGGGACGGCGCCCGGCGGCAGCAGGGCGGCCGCGGTGTCCTGGGCGCCGGCCAGCACCACGGTGTCGGCGGTGAGCAGCTCGCCGTTGCCCGACTGGCCGCCCTCCAGCCGGACGGCGTGCTGGGGCGCGGCCGGCTTGAGCTCCGCGACCCGGGCGCGCAGCAGCACCCGCACGCCGGCGCGTTCCAGCTCGGCGAGCGCCCGGTCGTGGTGGATCGCGCCGAGCGGGACGGCGGCGATGCCGATGTCGGAGGCCCCCGGGTCGGAGAGCAGCCCGGTCTTGAAGACCATCGCGGCGAGCGCCAGGGACACCTGGTCGGCCCGGGCGTTCAGGGTGGCGACGCCGACCAGGTCCCAGAGCGCGGCCGTGGTGGCGGCGTTCTGCCCGTTGCGGCGCAGCCACTCGCCGAAGGAGAGCCCGTCCAGCGCCGGGTCGGCGAGGTCCAGGCCCTTGAGGGCGAGCGCGCCGCGGACCACCCGGGCGCGGTCGGCCGGGGAGAGGTGCGGGTAGCGGGCGAGGCTGCCGGCCAGGTGCAGCGGGACGGGCAGGCCGGCCCGCCGCAGGCGGCCGAGGGTGCGCACCGGGGCCCCGGCGGGGCCGGTGACGGAGAGCACCGGGACGTCCAGCCGGTCCTGGAGGTGGGTCATCCGGGTGGCGCCCAGGCGCTCCAGCAGCCCGCGGTAGGCGGTGCAGCAGCGCAGGAAGACGTGCTGGCCGTTGTCGACGGTCAGGTCGCCGCGCTGGAAGGAGAAGGCCAGGCCGCCGAGCCGGGGGCGCCCCTCGGCGAGGGTGACCCGGTGGCCGGCCTCGGCCAGCCGCAGGGCGGTGGTGATCCCGGCCAGGCCGCCGCCGACCACGACGGCGGCCGGGCGCGCGGCATCGGCTCGCCCGGTCATCGGCCCTCCCCCTCGCAGTCGCCGGACCGCCCGGCGACGGTCGCTGTCGCCGGCGCGCTCACGGCCGGCGCCGCGGTCGACACGGCGCCACCCTGATGTGATTCCCCGCTGACACAGCGTGACAGAACCGTGGCGAGAATCAAGAACGCCCCCCGGCGAGCCCGGAAAGCGCCACGTACGCCTTCTCCCAGCCCGGGAGCGACACCCGGCCGCGCAGCACCGACTCCGGGTCGGCGGCGATCCGGCCGAGCAGCCGGTGGTAGATCCCCGCCATCGCGGCGGTGCAGGCGCGGCTGCGGCGGTCGAGCAGGGGCAGCAGCCGCAGGCCCTCCTCGAAGGCGGCCTGGGCGCGGGCGGCCTCGAAGGCCACCAGCCCGGTGAAGTCCGCGCCGACCGGCGGCTTGGGCAGCGCGAAGCCCTGCTCGCAGCCGAACCTGGCCAGGTCCTCGGTGGGCAGGTAGGTGCGGCCGGTCAGGGCGTCCTCGCGCAGGTCGCGCAGGATGTTGGTGAGCTGCAGGGCCAGGCCCAGGGTGTCCGCGTACTGCGCCCCGCGCTCCGGGTCCTCGCAGCCGTAGACGCCCAGCGAGAGCCGGCCGATGGCGCCGGCCACGCAGCGGCAGTAGACCTTGAGCTCCTCGTAGGTCTGGTACTCGGCGCCCTTGAGGTCCATCTCCACGCCGTCGATCAGCTCGTCGAAGCCGCCGAGCGGGATCGGGAAGCGCCGGGCCGCGTCGGCCAGGGCGACCTTGATCGGGTCGGTGTCGTCCTCGGCGACCGCCCCGGAGCGGACTTCGTCCACCAGCTCCCGGGTGCGCACCAGGGCCTCGGCCTTGCGGTCGGCCGGGAGGTCGCCGTCGCCGATGTCGTCCACCCGGCGGGCCAGCGCGTACAGGGCCGACATGGCCAGTCGCTTGGGCTCGGGCAGCAGGCGGATGCCGTAGCTGAAGTTGCGTGCCTGCAGTCCGGTGACTGCCTCGCAGTACCGGTACGCCGCCATGACCGGGGCCGACGCCAGTGGTGATGCCGCCACTCGGGCGTTCACCTTCCCTTCGCGAAGATGGCCGCCGCCTTCGCTGCGAGGCGGCGCTTGTCCGGCTTCGCCTGCCGGGCGAGCACGTCGTACCCGGCGTCCTCGACGGCCGCCAGGGCCGCGTAGCCGCCTGCGGTGAATCCCGCCAGGAGCAGTCGAAGCCTTCCCCGAACCGTACCTACCAATGGTGCGCCGCGGTCGAGCAGGGTGCGGGCCCGTTCGGCCTCGAAGGCGATCAGTTCCCGGACCGCACCGGTCGCGGTGGGTTCGGCGAGCTCCTCCTCGGTGACGCCGAAGCGCTCCAGGTCCTCGGCGGGGAGGTAGATCCGGCCGCGGGAGAGGTCCTCGGCCACGTCCTGGAGGTGTTCGACCAGCTGGAGGGCGGTGCAGATGGCGTCCGAGAGGGCGATCCGCTCGGGGGTGGAGACGCCGGCGATGGACAGCACCAGGCGGCCGACCGGGTCGGCGGAGAGCGTGCAGTAGCCGACCAGGTCGTCGTAGGTGGCGTAGCGGGCGGTGGTCTGGTCCACCCGGTTGGCCTCGATCAGACGGCGGAACGGCTCGGGCGTCAGGCCGTGCCGGTCGACCAGCGGGACGAGGGCGCCCAGGAGCGGGTGCCGGGGCTGCTCGGCACCGGCGGAGCGCAGCGCGGTCTCGAACACCCGGTCGAGGTCGCGCTCCAGTCCGTCGAGCAGGGCGAGCCGGAAGGAGACCTCCGCCGGGCCCGGCGGGCCGGACTGGGCCGAAGGAGTGGCGGGAGGCCGCTGCTCGATCCCCAGCAGGCCCGCGGTGGCGGCCGGATCGGCCAGGTCGCCGTCGCCGGCGTCGTCGACCAGCCGGGCGAAGCCGTAGACCGCCATCAGGTCGTCGCGCCAGGCCGCGGGCAGGAAGAAGGGGGCGACCGGGAAGTTCTCCGCACCCGCCTTCTCCAGGGTCTGTCCCGCGGAAGGGTTCACCGGCGTATCTCTGGGCTGGGCCGAAGCCGACACTGCAGTCACTCCCCCGTTCTACACCGCTCGGTACCACCGGTCCGACTCGGACACGCGTCCGAGCGCGGGCGTCACGTACGGCACACCGCCCCCGCGCCCCCAGCCTGACACCACGCGCCGCGCCCGAGAAGAGCGCCCCGCCCGGCGCACGGTGGCGCTCACCCCCGCGGCGGCGGGCCACCCGGGGTAGCGGCGCACGCCGAAGGGCCGGCTCCGGGGTGTTCCCGGAGCCGGCCCTGGAGTGCCGGGGCCCTGCGGTGCCAGGCGCTGCGACGGCTGGGCGTTACGGGCGCTCGCCGCGCTCGTAGCGGCCGACGACCTCGTCGGTCGGGCCGTCCATGACCAGCTCACCGGCCTCGATCCAGATGGTCCGCTCGCAGACCTCGCGGATCGAGTTGTTGTCGTGGCTGACCAGGAAGACCGTACCGGCGGAGCCGCGCAGCTCGTCGATGCGCTTCTTGCTGCGCTGCTGGAAGGCCTGGTCACCGGTGGCCAGGGCCTCGTCGATCAGCAGCACGTCGTGGGTCTTGGCGGCGGCGATGGAGAAGCGCAGCCGGGCGCCCATGCCGGAGGAGTAGGTGCGCATCGGCAGGGAGATGAAGTCCCCCTTGTCGTTGATCCCGGAGAACTCGACGATGTCCTGGTAGCGCGCCCGCACGTCGGCCGGCGACATCCCCATCGCCAGGCAGCCCAGGACGACGTTGCGCTCGCCGCTCAGCTCGTTCATCAGGGCCGCGTTGACGCCCAGCAGCGAGGGCTGGCCGTTGGTGTAGATGCCGCCCTTCTCGGTCGGCAGCAGGCCCGCGATGGCGGCCAGCATGGTCGACTTGCCGGAGCCGTTGGAGCCGATCAGACCGACCGCCTCGCCCTTGTAGGCGGTGAAGCTGATGCCCTTGACCGCGTGCACCTCGCGCACGCCGGAGGAGCGCTTGCGGCTGATGATGCGGCTCAGCGCCGAGGTGGCGCTGCCCTTGCCGGAACCGGCGCCGTGCACCCGGTAGACGATGTGCACGTCGTCGACGACGACGGTGGGCTCGCGGGCGATCTTGGTGTCGGCCACGGCGTCGCGCTTGCTCAGGTCGGTGTCAGCCACGGCCGTACTCCTCCTCGGCCTTCCAGAAGAAGACGTATCCGATGACGAAGATCCCGACCGCCCAGGCGATGCCGTAGGTCCACTGGTGCGGCGGCAGCGACTGGTGCGCGGGCAGGTGCTTGTTGTAGATCACCGGCGCGAAGGCGTGCCGGAGCAGGTCCATGTAGACCGAGGCCGGGTTGACGGCCATGATCGTCTGGAGGTAGTGCGGCCAGGTCGAGACCTTGTCCTGGATGCTGAACATCACGCCGGACAGGAACATCCAGGCCCGCATCACGAACGGGATCAGCTGGGAGATGTCGCTGGTCTTGGAACCGATCCGGGCGAAGATCAGCGAGACGCCGATGTTGAACAGGGTCTGCAGGAACAGCGCCGGGACGATCAGCAGCCAGGTCTTGCCGGGGGTGATGCCGGCGGCCAGCACGGTGATGACCAGCACCACCATCGAGATCAGCAGCTGCTGGAGCTGGATCACGGTGAAGGCGATCGGCAGGCTGGCGCGCGGGAAGTGCAGCGCGCGGATCAGGCCGAGGTTGTCGGAGATCGCCCGGGTGCCGGACTGCACCGCGTTCTGGGTGAACTGGAAGACGAAGACGCCGATGCAGAGCCAGGCGATGTAGGTGTTCGGCGGGAAGTTGTCCTTGCTCTTCAGGATCACGCCGAAGACCAGGTAGAACACGCCGCAGTTGAGCAGCGGGGTCACGACCTGCCAGAGCTGCCCGAGCTTGGCGTCGGTGTACTGGGCCACCAGGCGGGCGGTGGCGAAGGCCCAGATGAAGTGGCGCCTGGCCCAGAGCTGCTTGGTGTAGGCGAACAGACCGGGGCGGGCACCGCTCACCGACAGACCGTACTTGTCCGCAAGCTGCTTCGGGGTCAGGCCCGCGTCCGCCCCCCTCGGGGCTGAGAGGCTGACGGGTTCACTCACTGTCGACACATTCGTCCTTCGCGCGGGATCGGTCGGAGCGGCCGGTCGGCGGGGGTCCGCCGGCCTTGCGCCGATGGGGATCCTGGGGTCACGGGGGGGGTTCCGGCCGGTGTGTGGTCACCGGCCACGGCGATCGATCCTCTGATCCAATCAGATGATCGGAGGACGTCCCATCCTGGTCAGTCGCCAGACGGTACGCCATCGCATGGGCTTCCGCGGACCGCAGGGTTCGCGGAAACCCGCCCGGAAACCGCTCAGCCAGGCCTTCAACCCCTCCGCGGAGGGACGTCGGGCCAGGGTCAGCAGAAACCAGGTTCCCAGATAGAGAGGCACCAACGGGGCCGGAAGGTTCCGCCTCGCGAGCCAGACCCTGTTACGGGCCACGTTGTGGAAGTAGGCGGCGTGCCGGGCCGGCGAGGTGGCGGGGTGGTGCAGCACCACGTCCGCCCGGTAGTCGATGGCCCAGCCCGCGTCCAGGGCGCGCCACGCGAGGTCGGTCTCCTCGTGGGCGTAGAAGAACTCGGCCGGCAGCTGCCCGGCCTGCTCGAACACTTTGCAGCGCACGGCGCTCGCGCCGCCCAGGAAAGTGGTAACCCGGGAGGAGCGCATCGGGTCGCTGGCGCGCAGCCGGGGGACGTGCCGGCGCTGGGTGACGCCGGTGTCCGGGTCCTCGATCCGGAAGGAGACGATGCCCAGCTCCGGGTCGGCGGTGAAGGCCTCGCGCAGCAGGCGGGCGGAGTCGGTGCGCGGCAGCAGGCCGTCGTCGTCCAGGAAGAGGACGGCGTCCACCTCCCGGCCGTCCGGCCCGAACAGCTCGATGCCGACGTTGCGCCCGCCCGGGATGCCCAGGTTCTCCGGCAGCTCGACGCTGCGCACGCCGGCCGGCAGCGACGGCAGCTTCGCGCCCTGGCCGACCACGGCGAACTCGACCTCCGGGCCCTCCTGGGCGCGGACGGAGTCGATCAGGGCGTTGAGCTCGGCGGGCCGGTTGCCCATGGTGATGATGACGACGCCGAGGCGGAAGTTCTCCGCGGTGGTGGAGGACGTGGAAGTGGTCATCGGAGCCTGCTCGAAAGGACGATGCTCAGCAGGTGCAGCACGGTCTGCAGCATGGCGATGGCCGCCAGCACCACGACCGCGATCCGGGTGAAGAACAGTCCGCCGTGGACCGCGTCGGCGATCCCGGCCGCCAGGATGAACAGCGAGGCCTCGACCGCGCCGACCAGGCGGTGGAACTTGAGCAGCGAGGCGGCCCGGCGGGCCTTGGCCACCGAGGCGGACCGCGGCACCGAGGCGCTGTCCTCGACGGCCGTCAGGCCGCTGCGGGCGCGGGCCACGTCCACCAGGTCCGTCTCGGACTTGATCAGGATCGCGCCGAGCGCGGCCAGCGTGCCCAGGAACGCCCACTCCCAGTGCGAGCCGCCGCCCTCGCGGTGCAGCAGGTCGGTGGCGCGCAGGCCGAGGCCGGTCAGCAGGGCCGCCTCGGACATGTAGTGCCCGACCCGGTCCAGGTAGACGCCGGTGAGCGAGGTCTGCCGGCGCCAGCGGGCCACCTCGCCGTCCACGCAGTCCAGCAGCAGGTAGACCTGGATCAGCAGCGCGCCCAGGACGGCGCCGGTGATGCCCGGCACGACCAGGGCGGCACCGGCCAGGATGCCGGTGAGCATCATCAGGTAGGTCAGGCCGTTGGGCGTGATCGCCGTCATGGTGGACAGCACACGGGTGATCCGCAAGGAGATCTTCCGCATGTAGAGGCGCCCGGCCCAGTGCTCGGCGCTGCGGCGCTGGAGCATGCCCTCCGGGTGGATCACCGCCCGCAGTTCCTCGATCGAGGGCCGGCGGGTCAGGTCCACCGGGGGCCGCTCGGCGCCCGCGGTGGAGGGGTCAGCTGTTGACGGCTTGGACATAGTCGGCGTACGCGTCCCTGATTGCGGAAGGGGAGAGGTCGAGGTGTTCCAGGATGGTGTAGCGGCCCGGGCGGGTGTTCGGAGCGTAGTGCACCGCCTCGGTGAACTCCGCTTCGGTGAAACCCATCTGAGCCGCGGTCACCGGAAGCCCGTGGCTCGCCAGGCGCTCCACGATCAGACCGGTCAGCTCGCGCTCGCCCCGCAGGAAGCTGGCGAACGCCGCGCCGAGGCCGACCTGTTCGCCGTGCTGGGCGGAACGCTTGGGGTACAGCACGTCCAGGGCATGCGAGATCTCGTGGCAGGCGCCCGACGAGGGTCGGGTGCTGCCCGCGATGTTCATCGCGATGCCGGACAGTACCAGGGCTTCCGCGAGGGCCGTCAGGAGGTCCTGGTCCTGAATGTTCCCTGGGTGCCGGAGCAGGTTCTCACCGGCCGAGCGGGCCATCGCGACGGCCAGCCCGTCCACCGGTTCGCCGGTGACGGTGTGCGACAACTCCCAGTCCGCGCAGGCCGAGATGTTGGAGACGACGTCCCCGATCCCGGCCGCCACGAAGCGCTGCGGGGCCTGCCGGATCACGTCCAGGTCGACGATGATGCCGATCGGGCCGGGGACCCCGTAGGAGCCCCGGCCGGCGTCGTTGTCGAGGGTGGAGACCGGGGAGCAGATGCCGTCGTGGGCGAGGTTGGTGGCCACCGCGACCACCGGCAGGCCGACCCGGGCGGCGGCGTACTTGGCGGCGTCGATGATCTTGCCGCCGCCGAGGCCGACGACCGCGTCGTAGTGCTTGCCGCGCATCTCCTCGGCGAAGCGCACCGCGCTGTCGAGGCTGCCGTCGTCCACGTTGTACCAGTCGGCGCCGGGCAGGGCCGGCTCCAGGCGCGCGCGCATCGCGGCGCCGGAGCCGTTGCTGATCGCCACCGCGATCCGGCCCGAGGCCGACAGCCTCTGGTCCGCGAGGATGCCGCCGAGCGCGTCCAGCGCGCCCGGGCGGATCTCCGCGAACAGCGGCGACGGGACCAGTCGGGTCAGTACTGGCACGCGATCTCCCGGGCCTTCGCCAGGTCGTCGTGGTTGTCGACCTCGACCCAGGAGACCTCGCCGATCGGCTGGACGTCGATCCGCAGGCCCCGGTCGACCATCTCCTGGTAGCCGTCCTCGTAGTACAGCTGGGGGTCGCGCTCGTAGGTGGCGCGCAGCGCGTCGGTCAGGTCGGCGGCGGCGGCCGGGTTGATCACCGTGACGCCGATGTACTCGCCGGTCGCCTCGGCCGGGTCCATCAGCTTGGTGATGCGGCGCATGCCGGCGGCCGGGTCGACGACGACCTTCATCTCCTCGTCGGCGAGCTTCTTCACCGTGTCGAGGGCGAGCAGGATGCCGGGGGCCCGGCCCTCCTCGACGAGGCGCTGGTTGCCCTCCAGCATGGTGCGCTGGACGGAGGCCGGGTGGACGGTGTCGCCGTTGGCCAGCAGCAGGCCCTCGGCGAACAGCTCGCGGGCGCACCAGAGCGAGTAGGCGTTGTTCCACTCCTCGGCCCTGTCGTTCTCGACCAGGTGGAGCTTGACCCCGTACTTGCTCTCCAGGGCGTCCTTGCGGTCGTACACCGCCTCCTTGCGGTAGCCGACGACGATCGCCGCGTCGCGCAGTCCGACCTCGGCGAAGTTGCCCAGGGTGAGGTCCAGGACGGTCCGCTCCCCGTCGACCGGCACCAGCGCCTTGGGCAGGGTGTCGGTGTACGGGCGCAGCCGGCGGCCGGCGCCGGCTGCCAGAACGAGGCCGATCATGCGGGGTCTCCTGATCCGTGGTGCGTCGTGCGGTCCGCGCGGGGATGTGCCGACGGGCCCGGCGGCGCTGTCGCCGGTCGGCCCGGCGTACGGCCGGGCCCGGCGGCGGCGCGCCGGACCGGCACAGATCCGGGCAGCGTGTCGTAAGCGATGGTAGGCGACCCGGGCGACGCACCCGAACGCGGCCGGAGGCGCCGGGGTGACGACACGGTGGAGGTGCGGTGATCGAACAGGATGGGAACGGATACCGAACTGGTCTTCGGGACGAATGACCCTTCCGGGGCGTCCCGGACCGTTTCCGGTACGGATCCGGACCGCCCCGCGTCATGATCCGCCCGGTTGTGCGTGGGACCCGTCCGGACCGCCACCCATACGGCAGACTGGAGCCCGACGCCGGCGCCGGTGCCCGCGCCGCGTCCCGAGCCCCCCGACGGGTGCCCACGACGCGCTCGACGCTCCCGTTGCTCCCGCTCCCCCCTTCCGAAAGAGGCCCCATGCCCCAGAGTCCGCCGACCGACCCGACCCACTTCGCCGCCGAGATCGACAGCGGCCTGGACGTGGAGACAGACGTGACGGTCGACCCCCGGGCCACCGCCCCCGCGAGCACCGGGATCCTGCTGGAACTGGTCGACGACGAGGGCGTCACCATCGGCACCGGCGAGAAGCTCTGGGCCCACCAGCAGCCGGGCCGGCTGCACCGGGCCTTCTCGGTCTTCCTGTTCGACCGCCAGGGCCGGATGCTGCTGCAGCGCCGGGCGCTCGGCAAGTACCACTCCCCCGGCGTCTGGTCGAACACCTGCTGCGGGCACCCCTACCCGGACGAGCCGCCGTTCGTGGCCGCCGCCCGGCGCACCGCCGAGGAGCTGGGCCTCGCGCCGGCGCTGCTCTGCGAGGCCGGCACCGTCCGCTACGACCTGCCGGACG
Source organism: Kitasatospora sp. NPDC056076 (assembly GCF_042266305.1). Taxonomy (NCBI): domain Bacteria; kingdom Bacillati; phylum Actinomycetota; class Actinomycetes; order Kitasatosporales; family Streptomycetaceae; genus Kitasatospora; species Kitasatospora sp. NPDC056076. The sequence goes on along the minus strand of NZ_JBHJWG010000007.1, from coordinate 164,134 downwards.
AGGCCACCGGGCTGATCGAGCGGGAGTGGAACCACCTGTTCGTCGGGCTGGTCACCGCGCCGGTGCGGCCGGACCCGGAGGAGGTCGAGGACTTCGCCTTCGTGACCGCGCAGGAGCTGCGCGAGCTGCGGGCCGAGCGGCCGTTCTCGGTCTGGTTCGAGACCGTCTTCGAGGCCGCGCTGCCGGGGATCCGGGAGATCGCCGGTCGGGACTGGTAGCGGACAGGAGTCCGTGGGGGTGGCCGTCCCCGGCCGGGGGCGGCCGCCCTCGTGCGGGGTCGCGCCGTCCCCGTGCGGGAGGGCGCCCGTCAGGACCCGGGCTCCGGGGGGACGGGCAGCGAGGCCCAGATGACCTTGCCGCCCTCCCCCGTGTGCTCGACGTCGCACACCCCGCCCGCCTGGAGGGTGACGCTCTTCACCAGCAGCAGGCCGCGCCCGCCGGTACGGCCGGTGTCGCTCTCCAGGGCCTTCGGCCGGTACGGGTCGCCGTCCTCGACCGAGACCCGCACCCAGCCCCGGCGCACCGACAGCTCGGTGGTCACCTCGGGTGACAGCTCGGCCGCGTGCTTCACCGCGTTGCCGACCAGCTCGGAGACGATCAGCAGCACGTCGTCCACCAGCTCCTGGTAGCGCACCCCGGTCATGCCCTGGGCCAGCAGGCGGTCCCGCACCGCGTGGCGGGTGCGCGGCACGGAGGCCTCGACGGCGGGCACCCGGAAGCGCCACACGCCCTCGACGGGACCGTCGGCCGTCGGTCGGCGGCCCGACCGGGCGCCGCGTCTCGGCTCGGCCTTCGCCGCCCCGCTGATCTGCTCCACGTCCAGCCGCCCTTCGTCCGCGACCCGGGAATCAGGCGATCCGCATCATGGCGCCCTCGGTCCACAGAGGCTAGGAGAGCGGTCGGTGCCTCCGTGGCACCGTCGACAAGTTGCCCGTGTCGGATCGGTTCCGACCGGAATCGATCGCGGGCGGGGGCTTAACGGATCGTTTGCTTCGCCCTCGCCACCGCTTCGCCCGGTGTTCGAGCCCCCTCGCGAGCCGTCCCGGCCGGTCCGGACGGGCCGGGCGTCCCACGGCCCCGGCCCCTCGGACGGGGGGCGTCGGTGGGGACGGTGGTGGGGACGGTGGTGGGGGCCGAGGTGGAGGCCGCGGTGGGGCCGAGGAAACGCAGGTGAGAAGCACTCCGGAAGCCTGGTAATGTTCTCTCTGTCGCCGAGGGGGCGAGAGAAAAGCCCCCGAAGCACACACCCTGTCCGGGTGGCGGAATGGCAGACGCGCTAGCTTGAGGTGCTAGTGCCCTTTATCGGGCGTGGGGGTTCAAGTCCCCCCTCGGACACCAGCAGGAACCCTTGTTTATCAAGGGTTTTTTGCTTTTCTGGACAGTCGCGTGACCAATTGCGTGACCAACAGAGTTGATCTTGGTCAGACCAGGGTCGCGAGACCAATCCGGCCGGCACTCGAAGCGGCCAGCTTCTTTGCTCCTTCGGCACGACGGCGGCCGTACCGAGCCATCGTGTACCCCGGCGAGTGGTGCCGGGCGTTGGCGGAGACCTCAACCGGGTTCTCATGGTTGTCGAGATCGTTCGTGATCTTCGACCCTCGCCAGTCGTGCAGCCGGAAGTCCTCCGGCAGGCGGAGCCGGTTCCGCGTCGTCCGCCACCGGGCGGACACCTTCTCAGGGTCCTGTGGACCTCCAGCCCGGCCTTCCTTGAAGAGCTTGAAGCCGTCCCGGGCGAACACGAGACCATGATCCGCCCACGCCGGTCCCAGCCGGGCCTTCTCCTGTTGCTGGCGCTCCCACTGCCACCTGAGGACCTTCAAGAGCCCCTGGTCCACGTAGATCACGGCATTGTCGTCTCCGTCCTTCGTCAGCTTCCGGAGTCGGAAGGCGTTGCCTTCTTCGACCACCACCCACGCCAGTTCGATCGACCCCTCATCCCAGTTGATGAGGTCCCACTTCCACCCCAACACCTCACTTCGCCGGCACGACGTTGCCGCGTACGAGGTCCAGAGCGGTGCGTCCCGCAAGCAGTGATGGGTGAGCCCCCCATCACAGGCCCGATTGCCGCAGGGCTTCCAGATCTCGCCCAGGAAGTCTTTCGTCTCCTGGTCGTTCAAGGTCGGGAAGTCGGGTTCCGCAGCCTTGATCTGCCGCTCGGTCGGAGGGTTCGCAGTGTGCGCCGGATTGACCTTCAACAGCTTCCGAGGACCGGTGACGGTCTCAAGGGCCGCTGAGATCGCGTTGTGGATGTGACGGACGCTCTTCGGCCCCAGCGGCTTTCCACCATTGGTCAGACTGGGAGTCGTCTCCAGCATCCGGTAGAAGTCGTCCAACCGATCATCAGTGATCTCCACCACTTTTTCCTCGCCCAGATGCGGCTTGATGTGCAGCCGGACCTTCGGCTCATAGCCCTGCTTCGTGGTGTCTTCGCCCCGGTGCTGCTCCAGCCACCGGTCCATGAGCTGCCCCATGGTCATGTCCGACCGAGGAGTCAGGTCGCCTTCATCAAAGTCAGCGATCCACTTGCTGAGCGCCTTCTCAGCCTCGGTCTTGTTCTTGTACTCCCGGCCTATCCAGTACCGATCCTTACGACCGACAGCAGGATTGAAGTGAAGGGGTGTACGGACGCCCCAGGTGTTCGGTCGGCCCTTGCGCGGGATCTCCACTGGAGTCCCCCCGAGCCCGTTGCCGCGCTTCGCCACTACTTGACTACTCCTCTCGCTCCTTCTCCCAGTCGGCAAGCAGCCCCAAGGCCTTGCTCGTGAGCTGCCTCCCATCCCACAGGTCGAGCGCCTTGGCCCGCTTCACCCGCTCCGACAGGGTCGCCTCTCCGACCCCAAGGCGGGCTGCAAGTGCTTGCTGCGTTGCCCTGGTCCCCGTCGCCCTCGTCCGAATCAGCTCGGCCACCAGGAGGGCGTAGTCCAGTTCGGTCCGGCAGCGCGCCGGGACCGGCCACTGTTCATCCCGCGCCCGGTGTTGCTCCTGAGCCAACGCAGCACGAGCCTGAGCTTTGATATCCGCGAGTGGGATTTGCCGCAGCAGGCTGGCGGGGATGCCATCCGTCTCCCTCGCCTGGGCCAACGCCTGGTCAGCTCGACCGGGAGCCTCACCAGCGGACAGGCTGATGGTCAGCTCGGACGGCCCGACGAACGGGATGCCGTCGGCCGGGAACCGGGCTTCAACGCGCCACGGTCCGTAGTTGGCCTGCCACACCAGTTCGCCGCAGGCTCCCCGCCGCAAATGCGGCACGCTCGTTCCTGAGGTCATGGCATGACCGTAGATCATTCCGAACCAGATGCCGCCAGTTCGGCATGTGACATACATCACCTCCTGGCCCAGGCTCCGGCACCGAGAGGGCCACCCCTCCGCAGGGTGGCCCTCGCGCTCAGCGGCTGTCGACCCACTTCTCCAGATCTGCGGGCCGGCATCGGAGCTGGTTGCCTACCCGCTTGAACGGGATGCCTTCGGCTCGCCAGTTGCCATACACCCACGACCGCGGCTTTCGCAGGTAAGCCGCCACGTCTGCAACGCTCAGCATCGGATCCAACTCAGCCCTCCTCCGCGTCAGCCTGGGACACCTCCTCGCCTGTCATCTCCAGGTCCCAGTAGCCAGCTGCCATCGCCTGGGCCAGCTCGTGAGGCACGCCGCTGCTGACAGCCCGGGTGTAGATCATTCCCGTAACCTCGGCCAGCTCCAGGACCTCCTTGGCCCGCTTGAGCCGCAGTGCTTCGGCGAATCGGTCCTCGATGTCCCCCAGCAGCTCGGCGTACTCGCTTCCCTCGTTGTTCTCGTTCACTCGCAGTCCCCCGCTTCGTTGTTTTCAGCGCACAGCCAGCACAGGCCGGCTTCCCCGCCGTCGTTCAGGTCAAAAAGGCCGTACGACTCGTGGTTCTCGCACCATTCGCAGTCCTGGATATCGTCTTCGATCAGTGCTTGCTCCCTTCCTTGTCGAGCACGCTTCCCCAGCTCCTTTCTCCGATCTCGCCTTCGGCGGGCACCACGACGCCGCGGACCGTGAACGACATGATTTCGGCAGCCTGCTTTGCCAGTTCCTCTGCCCGTTCCTTTGGGAATGAGAAAACTATCTCGTCGTGGATCACGAGCCGAATCCAGGACGTGAATCCGGCCTTGTGGAGTTCCAGGATTGCCCGGACGGTGATGTCCCGACTCCCGGACTGCACGAAGTAGTTCTGGGCTGCGTAAATCCGCCCTCGGTCGACGGGAAGCCGTCGGCCGGTGACGGTATAGATGTGCCCGTACCGCCGGGCCTCTCCCATGAGCTTTTCGGCAAGCTTCCCCACGTGGGTGTAGGTCGTATTGAAGGCGTCGAGAGTCCGCTTCGCAACCTCCGCCGAAACGCCGGCCTGCTGAGCCAGCGCCTTGGGTCCTCCCCCGAATACGGTAAGGAAGTTGGCCATTTTGCCGATCTTGCGACTTACCCCGGCGGCATCTGCGGTGATCTGGTGCAAGTCCTTGTCATGTCGGAATGCATCGATCATCACGGGGTCGCCGGATTCCGCAGCAAGAAACCGAAGCTCCATATTCGCGAAGTCGCTGCACACCGTTACATGACCTGCTTCCGCAAGGTACATTCCCCGCACATAGCCGTCTCCGGCCGGGTAGGTCTGCGCCGCGATACTGCCGGAGGTTGTCATACGTGCTGTCCTGGCTCCGACAGAGTTTATGGATGCATGAACCCTGCCCTCAGAATCCCGCCCGCGGAGCGCGTTCTCGAACCATGTGACCCTCCACTTTCCGGCCCTCGACGCCTTCTTGACGGCTTCGGCCAGCGGATGGGCGATCCCGTCCAGGACTTCCGCATCCATGGCCAGATTCCCCTTGGCCGTTCGCTTCGTCAGCCGGATGCCGAGTCCGGTGAAGGCGTCGATTAGCTGCTGGTTCGAGTTGACGTTTTCTACCCCGAAGCTCCTGGCTATCTCCTTCCACTTCTCTTCTTCGGCCAGCAGCTCAGCTACCCGAGCCTCGGCATACCCTTCATCGACCAGGTAACCGGTTCGTTCCACCAGCGCCATGACGTGGGCGAGGCGGTGTTCCCAACTGAACAGCCCCTTTCGCTTGGACTTGAGCGGGATCAGCGGGTACAGAATGTGGAACAGCCGGTAGGCGAGGACGGGATCCATCCCCGCATAGAGCAGATATTCGTTATCGAATGTCCAGACCTGAGACCATATCTCTTCCTTCTTGACACGGTAGCGCTTGGCTATTTGAGTCATCGAGCCCTTGACCTCGAAGGCCAAGTCCGCAGAGATGTAGTACTTGGTCAGCTCTTCCAGCCTGAGGCCGGGCCCCTGCTCCTTGACGGCCCGGGGGTCGACCAAGTGGGCGGAAATCTTGGTACAGAGAAGCCGCGGGGCCAGCTCCTCCAGGGTCACCCCGAATGCGACTTCGGCCACGTGTGCATCGAAATTCGCGTTGTGCGCGATGACCCGGTGGGCAGTTCGCAGAGCCCAGGCAGCTGCCTCGGCGAACTCGGGGTCGACCTCGACGGGGAGGACCCAAGACTCCGTGGCGTTGCCGAACTGAGCAAGCCGGCACCGGAAATCGCGGTCCGCATCCCACCAGTTGAGGCCGGTGGTTTCGGTGTCGTACCCCAGTACCGGGTTGGCCTCTACGAAGTCGATGAACCCCCAGAGGTCCATCACGTCTTCGCAGACGTGGATTTGAACGGTTTCTCGCTTGATTCGGTAGGTGATGACCTGAATGGGGTGTCTCCTAAATTGGCTCCTCCTCGCAGGAGTGCTGTTCGCTCGCGTTGATCAGGTCGGCCAGGGTCACGGCGTTGCCGGTGCAGCAGCTGCACCCGCCTTCCCCGGCGGAGCCGTTACAAGGCTCGTGCACCAGGGCGACGCCGCCGTCCTCCAGGCCCTCGACCACGTACTCCTCAGCGCCCATCGGCGCTCCAGGGGACGGTGGGCCAGCAGGTGGTCAACAGGGTTCCTCCAGGGGACAGAAGAGGGGGCCGGGCAGAGACCCGGCCCCCGAGGTCATCGGGAATCCCTCTACTTCGCCTTGAACGAGCCGTCGGGCTGCTTCCAGAGCGGGGCGCACTGGTCCGGCTTCTGCGGGGCCTGGCAGAACATCGCGCTCCAGTTGCCCTTGTCGACCAGCTTCCGGCCGTGCGGGCAGTCGTCGTCACCCGGGCCGGAGGGCGTCCCCTTGCTGACCACCTTGCCGTTCTCGAACTTCGCCCGGGCCGCGGAGCCAGCGCCCGCCGGGGAGTTGAGCCCGGTGTTGTAGCTCTGCACCTTGGCGGCCTGCTCCAGCAGGCTCTTGAGCGCCGCGGACTCGGTTCGCAGCAGCGTGTCCATCTCGGTGAGGCTGCCGGCTCGCAGCACCAGGAGCGAGGCGTCGTAGCCGGCCCCGCCCTTGAACGAGAGCGTGACGTTCTCGGGAGCGGCGGTCTGGGCGTTGGTCGGGGTCTGGGTCACAGGCGCCTCCTGGGCGGTGGGGATGATGGAGTTTGCGGCCGGGGACGGTTCGTCCCACGGGGACCGCTCGTCAAACGGGTCGGGGTAGGTCACATGGCCTCCTAGAACGGGGCGGGCGTGGCGTATTCGGCCTCGGACAGCATTCGGACCAGGGCCCGAACGTCCTCGTCGGCGAGTAGTACCTCCAGGACCCCGGACGGGGCCGAGATCATCAGGTACGTCTGGCTGTCGGACTTGTCGTCGTAGATCACGGTGGCTGCGAAGCTGACAGCGTCGGACACCCGGGAGTACTGCTTGCGGGTCTCGGTCATCGGCCAGCCCTCGCCTTGCTGCGGATGTGGGCGTTCATGGCCGTGGACAGGGCATCGACGGCGCGCTGAGCCGTCTTCGCCTCACCCGGCGAGGTCGGCGGGAGACCGTAGATGTAGGCCCGGGTAACGGCGTCCCTGTATTCCGGCTTGAGCTTCCGCAGAGCAGCCCCGGCATCAATTCGGGCCGAGGTGATGTTGTCCGTGATCCGGCACCGGCTGAGATCGTCCTTCTTGCCGATCATCTCGCCGATTTCCTCATCGGTGTAGACAAAGGACTTGAGCGTGGACCGGACTTCATCCGGGGTGTAGAAGTACTGGTCATCCGCCAAGTCCTTCTGCATTTGCTCACGGGACGCGTAGGACTTGGCCGCCCGCCATGCCACCTGGCGGAGGAAATCGTAGTCCCCGACCTTCTTTTCCAGATGGGACCGCTGTTCCATCATGTGAAGCATGATTTCCTGGTGGACGTCATCAGCCTCCACGATCGGCCACTTTCGGGCCAGCTCGCCGGCCACCTTGCGGGAGATCTCAATGACCTTCTCCCAGTTCATCTCTGCCACTAGGCAGCCTCCCCCTTTCGTGATGCGAACTTCCCCCCGGACCGCTTGATCTCCCCGTATCGCTGGCCCTCGACCACAAAGGAGCCGTCCCGCTCCACGGGAATGGCGTGTGGGGTGGCCGAGTACTTTCCGGCGTAGAGAAGGCCGAATCCGGACTGCCAGTTGGCCGGGCCACTCTTGAGGTATCCGGCTTGCCGAACATCCATCAGGTGACCGACCTCGAATCCATAGATCGTGTTCAGCCGGCCGTTGTGTCCGGTGGTGTGAGGCGAAATGGCCAGTCGGTGGGTGTGACCCATGATCAGACTCGTACCGGCCTTCACAGCTTTGAGCCTCGCGGTCGCTCCGGGCACCTGACTCATCCCCGGTGACTCGTGCCCGTGGACAGCCACCCAACCGGGTGCCACGGGGTAGTACGGCTCAGCCTTCTCTATCCCGTAGGACGCGAAGTCGAGCAGGCTCTCAAAGCGGTAGAAGGTATCTTCCGCCGCAAGAGCCGGCGCCCGGCTGGCCAAGTACTTCCGCGGCCTCTCGTCATGGTTTCCTTCGAGAATCCTGACCGGACCGTCGTAGACATCCCGGAGCGGGCCCAGGAAAACCCTCTTGCAGTACTCCGAGTCCCGGATGACGTTGCCTTCGAACTCGGCCCGGGTTCCGGCACTCCATCGGGACGGTGCCGGGTAGTCCACGAGGTCACCGATCTGGAGAACCTCGTCCGGCTGGTACTCGCCCACGAACTGGATGACGTTCCGAAGGGCCCGCTTGTCTTCGAATGGGATCTGGGTATCAGAGATTACTACGATTCGCCGCAAGCGGCCTCCTCTTTTTCTAGCTCTCGAATTGCATAGTCGAGGTACCACCGAGCCTTCCGGAGGTCTTCAAGCTTGCTACCCTTTCGTCCTGCTCGCAGGACGTACTTGACGACGTTGCCGAGTACGAAGCCGAGATGCTTCGTGATCTCAATGACCTCAATTGGTAGCCACGTGTAGTGGTTCGGATGGTTGACCGGATCATTGACATGAGTCAAAGGCCGAGCTTCTTCCGATAGGCGTTCGCACCCTTGGCGTGGATGAATGAATTGATGTCCTCACCGTCATCGAGCTGGATCACGACCCCATTGGGCATTTGGGCTGCCCGCTTTTCGGCCGCCTTGATTCCGGCCTCGTCACCGTCGGCGACGTGGAAAACGCGCTCGTACCCAACCAGCGGGAGCGAGAAGTGCGGCTCCCAGGCCCCTGTTCCCTGGACGGCAACACATGGGACTCCCGCCAACTCCGAGGCCTGGGTGTCGAACTCGCCCTCGGAAACGGCCATATACGGACTAGGAGCGATCAGGGCCGACGTGTTGTAGAGGCGCGGAGGGTCCCCCGGAAGCGACTGGTACTTGCCGTGCCCCTCGTGCTTCTCCTTTCTGTGCGGGGCGTAGTACTCGCCGTTCTCGTCCTTCACGCAGGAGTCGCGTATACAGCGAAATCGGATGGTGGCCACACCGTGTTCTCCACCTGCCGGCCGCCGGTACGGGATGGCCAGCATCCCCCGATACCGCTCATGCCCAATTTGAGCCGAACGGACGTATCCCAGACCGAACTTGGTTGCCACCTCGGCCAGCCCGCGGGCTGCCATATACGCTTCGGCGGGACTTTCCTGATACTGCTGGAAGTACGTCCTCGCCGCCTCCACCGAACCGCTCACGTGCGAATTCACACGCTTCCCCGAACCCAATACTCATCTCCCTTCGGATCACGTCGATCCCATCTTCCGAGATGTCACAAACGAAGCACCCCCATCTGGCTTTCTCGACGCTTACCGAGGCACTGGGATGTGACTCCGTGTGCAAAGGGCAAAGGATCTTCTGCCAGCCAGCCCGATCGGCCTCGACCTGGATCCCGTAAAAGTGCGCCAGCACGGCGCCGATCGGCAGCTTCATTCCCCCTCGTCCTTCCCGTCGTAGGTGTAGCGCGGCCCCAGCACCTGCCAGGCCGGGAAACTCTCCAGGTAGTCAGCGGCCCGGCGGAGTACTTCCGGCCGGTCCCGCGCTCCTCGGGCCAGGAGCTGGCCGTTGCACCGGGCGCACAACAGACCGCGGATTGCCTCGGTCCGGTGACAGTGGTCGACCGCCAGGTTTCCGCGCCTGGTCTCCTGGCAGATCGCGCACCGGCCGCCCTGCGCGGCCAGGAGGAGGCTGTACTCCTCGGAGGTCAGACCGTAGGTGGCCACCAGGCGCGAGTTTCGGGCCGCAGTCCTCCGCCGGCCCTTCTTGCAGGTCGAGCAGATCCGACCCCGGGCGCCGACGAAAAACCGTTCCGCCCGACTCTTTCCACAACCTGTGCACAGCCGGTAGCCCTTGCGTGGCTCAGCCACGCCGTCGCAGCACAGCCTCAAGACGAAGCTGCTGCTGGAGATCGGTCAGGTCCCGGGCCAGGCCCTGGAGGTAGGTCAGCGGCACCACCGCCCAGTCCCGCTCACCGTCCTTGCCGCCGATCGAGATCGCCGCGACCTGGAACGAGTTACCCAGGCGAAGGAGGTCCTGTGCCAGGCGCCGCAGCCGCAGGCGTCGGCGATCCTGGACGGTCAGCACGACGGCGACCAGGCCCCCGCCGGCCTCCCGGATCGCCTCGGCGGTGATGGTCGGTTCGGCATTCAGAAGGACGTCGACGATCTCGCGATCGATGGTGTACCCGCAGGTGGTCATTCTTCCCCCTCAGAAAGTGGCGTCGGCCGGTACGAGACGCAGGCTCGTGCGGTCGAGTTCATAGCTGCTGTAGGTCTGACCGGAGGAGTCCTCAAATCCCTCACGGTTCTTGACATCCGACACGTGCAGGACTCGCCCGTCCATCCCGTCGATCTCCTTGAAAATGGTGAGAATCAACGAGGGAACCCGTCCAATCTTGCCCTTCACTCCCGAGAGCGGAATCGGCTTGGTGCCGTCCGAGTGCTCTCCGGTGACGTGGTGAAGAGCGAGGACGTGAGCCCGGGTCTCCCGGGCCATTTCGGACAAGTACTCACACAACCCTTCCAGGCTGAACGTGAAACTCTCCGCATCTCCGATGCTGCCCACATCAATATTCGTGATGTTGTCGACTACCACCAAATGCGGATAGCAGCCAAAGACTTCAAAGTACGCTGCCAGCGTTACTTCCAGGTCCGCCAACGAGGGCCGGGCGTGGTAGACGAAACGGACCCACCAACGCTGCGCGAGGGCTCCGGCGTACTCGTTGAAGTCACCTTCGAGGAGTCGTCGTTTGACCTCTCGCACATCGCTGCCCGTAATGATGGACGTTGCCCGGCTGACCTGCGTTGCCGCCCCGGAGTCGGCGGAGAAATAGAGGACCGGGATGTTGCCATGGAGAGCCAGGTTCAGAGCAAACAGGCTCTTGCCGGTGCCAGGGCCTGCAACCACGAGGCTGAACTCTCCTCGCCTGAACTCGACTTCAAGGCGACTGAGCCCCGTGAAGGGGTGGGGGATCGGTTCCCCGGCTGCCCCTCTGATGGCCACTGACTGTGCCAGAGAGTACATTCAATCCCCCCTTCCTCGAATCAAGTCTTCTTCGCCAAAAATAGGGCTCATCCGAGCCCCTTCGAGAGTCACACGTTAGCCAATCAACCATCCTCGAATCAAGTTCATTGTCGAGAAAATGAGCACTTGTGCTGCACGTCACAGAACCGGCAGAGGAATCCTGGCTTGGGCTCGAACCTGCCGGCCTTGACCCCGTCATCCATGGCCGCGAAGCGCTTGCCAACCTGCTCGGCCGTTACGCCGCTCAGATCTACAGGGCGGGACAAGCCTCCCTTCTTCGCGAGATACCAGTCGCCCGTCTTCACTTCGACATCGTGTGCAAGCCGCACGGCTACCCCGTACGTCTCCAGCTGGAACCTCGATTTGGTGGAGCCCGTTTTGAGGTCTCGCACACGGACCGTGCCGTCAGCCTCCGTCAGGAGCTGGTCGATGAACCCGCGGACCTGCACCCCGCCTAGCTCGACAGAGAAGCCGAGTTCAAGGCCGGGCTCGCCGGTACTCGTAGACCAGACGGCCGGCTGGTTCACCTGGCTCCACTCCCAGTACTGCCGCGTCTGCTCCTGACCAAGCACGTACCGATGCTCGATGTCCTGACCTCCGGTGCCGCTTGCCGAGAGCCACCGATCAGTATCGGGCTCCTGCTCCAGGGCGGCATTGACCAACCGCGCGTACTCGTCGCTGTACAGCTGGACTGCCTCCTCCAGCCCCATCGCACGGTTCGAGCCCTCGATGGCCTCGGCCGCACCGTGGAACGCAGTGCCGTGCATCGACCAGGCCGCCGGAAGCGGCGTCACCCTCTCCACGCGGCGCAGGCGGCACAACTCCCCGCACTTCTCCCACTGTTCGACCTGACTGACACTTCTGGGCTTGTTTCGGATATCAGACACTTAGCGCAACTTTCGGGCAGATTCGGACAAAGGTGTGCATCTGACTCCCTAGGAAGTCTGGGTGTGGCCATGGATTTTCCAGCCGCTGGACCGCAAGTTCATCGAGCCGCCGACCGTACCGAGTGATCAACTTCCCCTCCAGGCCGATCAGTTCATCGATATCTTCCTCCCCGAGATTATCGGCGTAGCAGATATCCCACACCTCGCCCATCGGAGTCTCGGCATGGTAAATCACGACGAGACCATCCGACCGCGTTACACGGAGCCGGTTTGGCGTGACGCGCTCAAAATTGGTATCCGAACCCTTGCCTGCCGTAGCGAGCACTGCCCCTCCTCGTTCGACCACACAGGGTGACACGCCCTGTGCGGGACGTCCACAACTTATCTCACATCACACTGACACCAACCTCGAATCAAGTGTGGGGATAGTCACCGAGCCTGTACGTTATGTAATCGTTAGCACCTCTCCTCGGAGCGCCTAAACCGACGTACCGTCAGAAACAGAACAGGTCCCACACTTGTGGGACCTGCCAGGATGAGGTTAGATCGCTGCCTAGGACTGGCTCTCGGAAAGACGCAGCAAGTTCATCTCTTCCGGATCCAGGTATGGCACGTCTTCGGGCCAGCGAATTACCAGCTGCTCGTCACTCGGCAACCGCGACACATACGAGAAGCCGGCTACCGTCTCAGGGTCGTAGGCCACGACCACCAGCTCCTTCCTGAGTCGCTGCTCGAACCTCATCGCCTTTGCTATTTGCTGATCGCTCATCTGGGAATCCCCAAGCCGCACTCTCAGCCAGTATTTCAGATACTGAATCGGCCCCTGATTGTGATGCGACCCCGCCCCCGTAGTTGCCTTCACCTTCCAAACCTGCCCGATCAGGGTATTCACTTGGTTGATTGTGGGCATTCTCCACAAGCCAATTTGATGAAGCCTGTAATCGACAGCCGCCGCAGTTGCACCATACATCTGAGCGATCTTCTTGTTGCTATATCCGAGGGCGAAGAGCTTTGAAAGCTCCAAGTTGTCTGGCAGTTTCGCCATTCTTGGTTTCCCTTGCCAGTCGAGGTTGATATATCCCGCGAAGTCCAGCTCACCATAGCTCAGAGGCAACCTCGAATCAAGTGGAACGAGCATCGAAAGCCTGTTCGACGGCTCAATGTGACCTGGGTCTCACTTCAACGGATTGTGTCCTGGGCCGCCCTCCGGGGACACATACGTCTTTAGTGAGAGAACAAACAAGAGAAGAGGTCTCAAGAGAGTACTAAAATCTCTGAAAATCTTCCTTAGCTTGTACCAGGATACAAAACGAACTAAGCGCCCTGTTTTAGACCTTCCTGTTGAGATTTCAATCTCCAGGAGGAGTCCAGGGATCGGCCCCGGCTGCCAGACCAGCATCCGGCCGGGGCCACAGACCACCGGGAGGTGACCATGCCCAGAGCCGCATCTATCTGCCTGGTGAGCGGGTGTACCTCCCGGACAGCCCAGGACGGTCGGTGTGCCGGCCACCAGCTTCGCCGGCCTTGGTCTCGGACCTCGGCCCGCAACCAGCAGCGACCGGGCGACTGGTCCTCCCGTCGGGTCCGGGTGCTCACCCGGGACCGCTGGCGGTGCCAGAGTTGTGGTTCCCGTGAGGAGTTGGAGGTAGACCACCTGGTCCCGGTGGCCAAGGGTGGTTCCTGGGGAATCGAAAACCTGTGGACCCTCTGCCGGGCATGCCACAGGATGAAGACCTACCGGGACCGCTGAGGCGGTCCAGCCGGATGTAGCTCAGATGGATAGAGAGCACTCCCATTGGTGGAGAGGTCGTAGGTTCGAGCCCTGCCATCCGGACGAGGTTCCCGTGCCGAATCACGGGACATAGGGGTGTAGCTCAGTTGGTAGAGCAGCGGTCTCCAAAGCCGCGTGTCGGAGGTTCGAGTCCTCTCGCCCTTGCCATACGGGTCGCGCCCGTAGGTTCCTGAAACTCCCCCGGCCAGGGGACGGAGGGAACGGTGCTGGTCGTCCAGCGGCTAGGACCCCTCCCGTGCAGGGAGGCGACACCGGTTCGAATCCGGTCCAGCACACACATCAACTGCCCGCCCTGGTGGCGGGCTTCGTCATGTTCGGAGGTGGCTCGATGACCCGAGGGCCGCAGCCGAAGAGCAACGCCGTCAGGCGGAACGCCCACCCGCACGCCCAGGAGCTCAAGGCCGGTGCTCTGCCCGGCCGGGAACTCCCTCGCGGCCTTGGGATCACCACCGCGGGCGCCAAGCGGTTCTGGAGGATCTGGGCCAGCTCTCCGCAGTCCTCCCAGTGGGCTGAGACCGACTGGGCCGAGTTGGAGATCACCACGAAGCTCGTGGATGCCCTGTATCAGGGGGACCTCCGGCATGCCGGGGAGATCCGGCAGCGGACGGCCAAGTGGGGTGCCACGGTCGAGGACAGGAACCGCCTGCGGATGTCGATCAACGACGAGGACCAGGGCGGGGACGCCGACCAGGCGTCGGCCGAGCTCACAACCACAGACCTTGACGAGGAGCTGTACCAGCTGCTGAACGGACCGTAGATGAGGTGATCGCTCCTGCAAACAGGGAACCTGCCCGCAGGGGTACCCGCCCCGAACGAGACGCTCGGGTACCAGGTCATCCGCTGGTGTCAGAAGTACATCGTCCAGCCGGACGGCGAACACGCCGGTGAGCCCTGGCAGTTCACTCCCGAGCAGCTGCGGTTCGTCCTCAACCTCTACCGGATCAAGCCGGACGGGGGGTGGGTTTACTCAGCCGGCACGCTGCGGCGTGCGAAGGGCTGGGGCAAGTTAGACCCCGCTCCTGGCGGCCCTGGCGATCGTCGAGTTCATCGGACCGGCGCGATTCTCCCACTGGGACGCATTCGGCCTTCCGGTAGCCAAGAGGGTTCCACTGCCGACGGTGCAGATCGGTGCCACGGCCCTGGACCAGACCGATCAGACCATGGAGATGATCCGTGGGATGCTCTCGGAGTCCCCGGCCGAGAAGGAATTCGGTCTGGACATCGGCAAGGCCGTCATCCAGTTCAAGTCGGGCAAGCCCGGGACGATCCGGCCGAAGGCAACCGCAGGCCGAACGAATGAAGGAAATCGGCCGACCTTCGCCCTGATGGACGAGGTCCACCACTGGGTGGGCTCGAACGGCGGCCCAGACTTCTTCCAGACCCTCAAGCGGAATATCGAGAAGACCACCTCCGCGGGCTCCCGGTGGGTCACCACGACCAACGCCTACAACCCGAACGAGGACTCGGTTGCCCAGCGGATCCACGAAAGCGACATGGTCCGCCAGGCGTTCTGGCTGTACGACTGCATCGAGGGCGATATCCAGCCCGAGGAACTCCGGGATGAGGCCAAGGTCCGAATTGCCCTGGCCCAGGCTTACGGAGACGCCACGTGGGCCGATATCGACGGCCTGACCCGAACGATCCTCTTCGACCGTACGACCCCGGACAGTACCTACCTCCGGTTCTTCTTCAACGCCATCGCGGAATCCTCCGACGGCTGGATGAGCAAGGCGGAGTGGGCGGCCTGCCAGGACGACGACGATCCGATCAGGCCGGGCGACCAGATCGCCCTGGGATTCGACGGCTCCATCCGCGGCGACGCAACCGGCCTGATCGGGTGCCGGCTGCGGGACGGCAAGCTCTTCGTCCTGGGGCTGTGGGAGAACCCCCGCGACCCCAAGCAGCCCGATTGGGAAGTGGATGTTCTCGCGGTCGAAGCGGCCGTGCAGAAAGCTTTCTCCACCTACCGGGTTGAGTGGATGTACGCCGATCCGCCGTACTGGCAGGAGAACATCGGCCGATGGGCGCTCCAGCACAACGAGCGCGGCCAGGACCACGTCTTCGAGTTCTGGACCAACAAGCCCACCAGGATGGTTCAAGCCATCGAGCGATTCCGTACGGCCGTCATGGTCCGGGATCTCCGCCACGACGGGGACGAAGACCTGACCCGTCACGTTCTGAATGCCGCTACCCGAGAGGTCCCGCAAGGGACTCTCATCACCAAGGACTCCCCGCGATCGAAACGGAAGATTGACCTTGCCGTGTGCGCCGTGCTGGCCTTCGAAGCCCGAGCGGACGCCATCGCCGACGGCCGGTTGCAGATTAAGCGCAAACGCGTAGTCGGGTTCTGACGACCCCGCATAGAAAGGGGTCCATCTGACGGAACTCTCGATACCTGGGATCGGCTTCTCTCCATCCACTCCTCGCGAGTGGATTGACTATCTCCAGAGCAAGCTGGTCCGTGACCGTCCGAAGTTCCGCCTTTACTCGGACTACTACGACGGCAACCATCAGCGGCTCGCATTCGCACAGGCCCGGCACATCAGCGAGTTCGGCCACGTCTTCGACAAGTGGCGGGACAACTTCTGTGGGCTGATCGTCGACTCGGTCAATGAGCGGCTGGCCATCGACGGATTCCGCATGACCGATGAACCGGACGCCGACAAGGACGCCCGGGACATCTGGCAGCGGAATTTCATGGATGCCGAGTCCAATGCCGGCCACCTCGATGCCATGGTCCAGGGCGCCGCCTACGCGGTGGTCTGGGCGGGCAAGGACGGCCGCCCGGCCATCACCATGGAGTCGGCCGAGAACCTGGTCGTCCAGTACAAGCCCGGATCCCGCCGGGAGATTGACGCGGCTGCCAAAATCTACCGGGACGACTGGGGCCGTGAGTGGGCAACGCTCTGGCTCCCTGACCAGGTCTACACCTGGCAGGCCGGCCGTTTCGGTTGGGCCGAGGGCGACGCTACCTCGGAGCGGAACCCGCTTGGCGAAGTTCCCGTGGTGCCGCTCAACAACCGGTCCCGGCTTACCGGTGACCCATTTTCGGACCTGGCCTCGGTCATTCCTCTCCAGGACGCCACGAATAAGGTCGTTTCGGATGCCCTGCTTGCCTCCGAGTTTGCGGCCTGGCCGCAAAAGTATGTCACGGGCCTTGAGATCGTGGAAGATGCCGCGGGTAACCCTGTGGAGCCTTTCAAGATCGCCGTGGACAAGCTTCTCCAGGCCGAGGACCCGCAGGCCAAGTTCGGCCAATTCGACGCCGCCGATCTCGGTAACTACGTGAAACTCGCGGAGATGCTGGTCCAGCATATGGCCAGCACCAGCCGAATTCCCTTCCACTACTTCCTCAACGGTGGAACGGTCCCGAGCGGTGAGAGCATCACCGCGGCCGAGGCAGGGCTCATCGCCAAGACCCGTGAGCGAATGCTGCACTTCGGGGAATCCTGGGAGCGCGTCATGCGCCTCTGTTTCAAGATCCTCGGGGACAAGCGAGCGGAAGCCTGGGGAGCCGAGGTCATTTGGCGCGATCCGGAGAACCGGACGGAAGCCCAGCACATGGACGCCCTTCTGAAATTGAAGATGATCGGCGTTCCGATGGACCAGCTCCTTTCGGATGCCGGATACACGCCGCAGCAGATCGACCGGTTCCGAAGGATGCGCGAGGACGAGGCCAAGGCCGAAATGGAACTGGCCCAGAAGTACCCTCGCCCGGATCTCCAGCCCCAGCATGATACGGCTGCTCTAGACGCCAAGAAGGCGGCTTCGAAGCCCCCGCAGGGGAATTCAGGGAACAGCTCCCGAAAGCTCAATCCCTCGAAGGCCTGACCGCCTTGAACGTTCCGGTCCCGCAATGGGGTCTCTTCTGTTTCTGACGAATGGAGTAGCCCATGACTGACACCACTTTTCCCCCGAATTCCGAGAACCAGCCGCCAGCCACCGGCCAGACGCCGCCGACCGTTGAACAGCTCCAAGCCGAGATCGACAAGTGGAAGTCCCTTTCCCGTACCAATGAGAAGCGTTGGAACGATGCGTCCGGCGAACTGGAGACCCTCCGCCAGGAGCGCATGACCGAAGCCGAGAAGGCCACCGAGAAGGTTCGGGCCGCCACCCGATCCGCCGTGCTCGCCGAGATCGCCCCTCAGCTTGTTGAGGCCGCTATCGCCTCCGAGGCCGCGAAGTCGGGCATCGAGGTCGGCGACCTCCAGTTCACGCCGCTGGAGCAGTTCATCGGCGAGGACGGCACGGTCAACCGCGAGCTGGTCATCAAGTTCGTTCAGAGCCGCGGTGAGGGCAAGCCGGTTTACGCCCAGAACCTCGGCCTCGGCCGCCAGGGCGGCACGACCGCCGGCCAGCTGTCCCGGGGCGACCTCGCCCGCATGACCCCCAAGGAAATCCAGGAAGCCCGCAAGGCGGGCCTGCTCGACGCGCTCATGCGCGGCGCCCTCTGAGACGTAAGGTAACCGCTTGACTTTCTACTCCCAGCCTGGGAACAACCCGGGTGCCGGTAAGTACCAGACCACCACCGGTCATTTCATTCCCGAGGTCTGGACCGCTCAGCTTCTGGCCGACCTCGAAGAGCACCTGGTGCTCAGCGCCTCGCCTTTCACGAACCGCAACTACGAGGGCGAGTTCCGGCGCGAGGGAGACGTTGTTCGGATCCCGCACTTCGTGGACGGCACCGTCACCGACAAGGGCATCGTGAAGGCCTACGGCGAGATCGGCACCGCCGACCACGCGGCCCTTGAGTACATGAAGATGGTCGTGGCCAAGGGTTCCAGTTTCCACCTCGAACTGGACGGCCTCCATCAGCTCCAGACCAAGGCCGGCATCGACCTGATGTCCAACCTGGTGGCCCAGCGCGCCCGCGCCTCGGCCCTCGCCATCGATGAACTGGTCGCCCTCACCCTGCTTGCCGGCCTCCAGGGCAAGGACCTCAACGGAGCGGAGGACCGCAATGCCGCGGTCGCCAACCTGCCGAACCTCGAACTCGGCCCGATCTCCGCCGTCCAGGCCCCCGACACCGGCCGGGACGCCAAGGAGTGGCTCAGCGTCTACGACTACGTCGTCAGCATGCTGGAGACCCTCGACACCCGCTCCGCCCCCCAGGACCGTTGGCTCTTCATCAGCCCGCGGATGCGCTCCATGCTCCTGCGCGACCCCAAGTTCATCGACGCCTCCCAGCACGGCGGTTCCGGTTCCGTCGTGGCCTCGGGCCAGATCGGCACCATCCTCGGCCTGCCCGTGATCGTCGCCAACGCCCTCGGCTCCCACATCCGACCGAACTCCCCGGTAATCCGTAAGGGCAACGAGAAGTTCAAGCCCGTCGATCTCTTCATGGGCTCCACCAGCGCCGTTTCCGTCGTCGTCCCGTTCGCGGAGATGGAGGCCTACCGCCCCGAGAAGAAGTTCACCGGGGCGATCAAGAGCCGCATTCTGTACGACGCGAAGGTGTGCCGCCCGGAACAGCTCCTGGTCGCTCAGGGCGTCGAGGCGGAGATCAAGGTCCACAACTCGACCATCACCCCGCCTCCGGCTCCCAAGTAATGAGTCGGTTCGCCGGCTCTTCGAGCTGGAAGTGACCAAGTGGCCCCGGAGCTTGCTCCGGGGCCCACGACTCAGCTTGTGAGTCCAGCGAGGTTTGCCAGGCCGAGCAGTAGCCCGCCTACCCCAACCACCGCAGCTCCGCCGGTGCCGAACGCAACGAGTGCGGTGGCGCCGAGGGCATAAACGGTGTTTCCCGCGACGAATCCGACGACGACGGACGTCAACAAGAGGGTTGCGGCAACCCAGGGTCGTCGGGGCTTTGCTGCTGCCATTTCAGTTCTCCTTAGTCGTAAGTCATATGAACCACATCCTTTAACTAGATACCAGCCGGCCTTACTTGCTCCGGCTGTCTTTGGCCCGCTGTCTCTCAAGCGTGGCCGTGCCTACTGCGGCGGCCCACGTGCCAAGTGTGTTCACTCCAGATCAGGCGCCTTAGCCAGAGGCGGGGACTTTACCTGACCAACGGTCAGGTTTTGCGCATCGTGCCCAGTCCACCATCCTCTAACCGTCTCGTTACCTGTCCGCTACGAAGGAGGTCGCATTGGCCTTCGCAACACCTGCCGACGTGGCCGCCCGTCTCGGGCGGCCCGTCCTGACCGACGAACAGGCCCGGGTCAACGCACTCCTGGACGACGTCTCGGCATTCATCACCGAGTACTGCACCGGAAGTTGGGACCGGCAGGCTCCTCCAGCGACGTTCCGTGCGGTGGCCTGCCACGAGGTCATCCGCTGGCTGTCGGTGACGCCCGGGGTGATCTCGGAACGAACCGGCGAGCTGGAAGTCCAGTTTCAGGCCGGGGCGTCCGTCGCCGGCCTCTCCGAGGCGGCCAAGACCGGCCTTCGTCGCTACCGGCGGGCGCTCTCCTCGATCCCCCTTACCCGGGAGGTGCCGCCCTGCCCCACTACTCCGAGCCCGTAGAGATCTGGCGCGCCGCCCTTGTGGCGGACGCCTACACCACCCGGCGCGACTGGGACCGCCCCAGCCGCGTCTGGACGGGCACGGCCAGCGTTCAACCCGGCAAGCCGTATACGGTCCGTTCTCCCGAGCGGGAGACCACGGTGGACCGGCTGTTGATCTACCTGCCTGCCCATGCCGATGTCGACTCCGCCGACCGCATCACGGTCCGCGGAATCCGGTACCAGGTCGAGGATGAACCCGCCCGGTGGACCGGCAGCCGCCTGGCCCACATCACGATCAAGGCCGTGAGGGTGAGGCGATGACCAGGTTCACCCTGCGGATGATCTCCGGGTGGGAGCGAGAGGTTCTCTCCGCCCCGCAGGCCCAGGCCCTCGTGGAGTACCACGTGGCCCGAATCGCGGAGCTGGCCATCAAGGGCGCCCCGAAGGCCACGTACCGGTCCAACTGGAACAGCATCAAGCGGAACATCGAGGCGATGATCACCCTGTACGACACCTGGTACGGCCAGGTGGTGGTGGAGTTCGATCACGAGGTTCGACACGCGATGCTCCAGGAGCTGGGCTACCGGGACCGCAAGGGGCGCCGGCACCCCGGCCGCTTCTACCTAAAGGAGGCCCTGGAGAAGGCGAGGATTGAATGATCGACCCCGTCAACGTCACCTGGTCCTACCTGAGTTCGCTCCCTGACCTGCCCAAGGGCGGCGTCACCGGCGACATGGTCGGTCGGCAGGCCGGGGACACCACGATCTACCTGGCCCAGTCCGGCGGCCACCGCATGGTCCGGGACCGGATGGACCGTGCCGATATCGAGTACGACGTCTACGCCGACAGCAGGGCCGAGGCCTCCCGCCTGGCCCTCGTCGTCCGCCAGCACCTCCTTGAGCACCTGCCCGGCCGGGAAGTCGCTGGGACCCTGGTGCTCGACGTCGCCGAGATCTCCAGCCCCCGGTACTACCCCGACTCCACCAGCCGCGAGCACATGTACGGCGGCGAGGCCTCGCTCTTCTACGTCGAGACCTGAGGGAGCCGGCACAGCACGTCGGGTTCGACCTTCCCTGTCTCAGCAGAGGTCACGGGATCCCAGCCGTACCGGGAGTACCAGGCCACCAGCTGCTGGCGGTCCAGGCCGAAAGGCCCCGGTTCAACGGACAGCATCAGCGCCACGCCCTCCCGGTCGGCCGCCGCGGCGATCTCACTTAGGAGCTCGCTACCCCAGCCCCGGCCCTGAAAGTCGGGATCGACCCGAATCTCGGCGAGGATCACGACGCTTGGCGTTTCGGGCTCGTACCGCAAGGACGCGTAGGCCCTGCCCTGGTGGTTCAGATACGCGGATTTCACAGCGGGCAGCCTATCGCCATCTTCCCCAAGACACTGGGGAATTCATCATTCTCCTCACGCCTCGTGGCCATGCGGCCCCGGGGCTCTCTTATGCCCGGAGGCAGCCCTTTTGACTGATGCCCAGCGAATTCGATTTGCCCCCAACGGTGGCCTCCATGTTGCACCGGCCCCGACCGGCCGACCGGGCGGCACCGAGCTGCCCGCCGATGTCGGCGACGGCAGGACCGCACCGACCGGCTACAAGTCGCTCGGCTACGTGGACGAGGGCGGGGTGACGATCACCCCGAGCATCGAGACCGACCCGGTTAACGCCTGGCAGTCCGCGACGCCCGTTCTCTACGCGGTGAAGTCTGCGTCGGTGCAGATCAAGGCGACGCTGATTGAGAGCAACGCGCTTACCACAGAGCTCTTTTGGGGAGCTTCCTGGATCGCGCTCAAGGACTCAACAGGTAAGGAAACCGGCGTCTATCGCCTCGACCTCTCCAGTACTCCTGATCTCCAGGAACTCTCGCTGGTAATCGATTGGTCCCAGCGCAACACCTTTTACCGCTGCGTAATCCCTCGGGCGATGATCAACGACCGAGGGGCCATTACTCTCCAGCGCAAGGAGAGCCAGAAGTACGAGCTGACCATTTCGGCGCTCGACACGGCCGGAAGCCTCGGCTACGTGCTCACCAACGACAACCTCAAGGGCACCAGCGGCGGTGTTACTCCGTCGGCCCCGTTCGCGGCTGCGGTCATGGTTCCCGGTTACACCTCGAACGATTCCGCAGCCAACGCCTGGACTGCCCGCGTGACAGCTACCGGGGTTACCAGCCCGGCTACCGTGAAGCTGCTGAACACCGCCGGTGCGGCCTTCCAGCTCCAGACCACCCTTTCGACTGACGGCACCTTCGACGTGACCGTTCCCAAGGGGCAGGCAACTGCCGAGATCAAGGTTTCGCACGCTGGCGTGGACTACTGCTACTCGGTGACCGATAAGCAGCAGATCGGCGTCTCGAAGGCCTGCACCGTCGTGGCCGGCTGAACCAACTCCCCTGCCGGGGAGGGCTTGTAGTCTCCGGCCCCATTCTTCTTCTCCCAGACGCTGGAGCCCCTATGCCTGCTGCCAAGACCACCCCCGCGACCGCCGCCGAAGCGGAGGCCACCGAGAGCCCGACCACCTTCGAGCATGCCGGGATCACCTTCGTTGTCCCGCCGCCGCTGGACATGCCCCTCGACCTTCTGGAGGCCGACACCGAGATGGAAGCAGTCCGCCTGATCGTGGGCGATGAGGCCTGGAACGCCTACCGAGCCGGCCGTCCGACCATCCGGGACTTCCAGGCCCTCGCCAGCCGCGTCAACGAGGTGGCCGGCTCGGGAAACTAGTCGGGACCGTCCGCGTCATCCGGGAGCACAGCGAGGCCCTGGAGGCCGATCTCCTGGAGCACTTCGGGGTTGACCTCCTCGACCTGTGGCGCGGGCGGCTCTCGCTTCGCCGGGTCGGCGTGTTGATCAACTCCCTGCTGCGGAAGCCAGGCAGGTCCGTCCTCCTGGCCGAGCTGGACGAGTCCACCCAGTGGGGCAGTACGGAACACCTGCTGGCACGGGTGAGTGATGCCCTCGAACTCTCCAACTACCTTTTCATCAAGGCTAATTCAGAAGATTCGGATCTCCCGATTCCCGATCCGATTCCCCGGCCAGGTGCGGCCACACCTCAACTCGAAGTGCCAGCAGTTGAGTTCGCCGACGGCGCGGAATTGTCGGCCTTCTTCTCACGAATGAACTCACTCTGACCTAGGAGGGCTGCATGGCTCCATCCTCTCGCGGCCCGATCAAGGTCGGCAGCGGCTACATCGACATCATCCCCAAGGTCAGCTCCGAGGCCTCACAGAAGTTCCGGGCCGAGCTGGTCAAGGAGATGGAGAAGGCCGGCACCCAGGCCGGTCAGGTCTTCGGCACAGCCGTTACCAAGGGCTTCGAAGGCCTCCCGAAGGCAGCTGCAACGGCGGCCCGGAAGGCCAAGCAGGCTGTTGAGGCGGAGGGCAAGGACTCGGCCAAGGTCCTGACCGCCATCGAACGGGATCTCACCCGGCAGTACGGCACCGAGGCAGCTCGCCGATTCAGGGAGATCCGGGACCTGGAAGCCCGGAAGCAGGCCCTTGCCGAGGAGACGTCGACCGTCACTCAGCGGGCCCTCCGTGCCACCGTGCAGCAGGAAACCGAGGCTGCCGCGGCCCGCTCCAGGGCCACCCAGGCGACTGAGCGGGAGCGGGTTGCGAGCCTTCGCCGAGTTGCCGAGGAGGCTGCTCGAACCGCCCGTACGGAGCGGGCCGAGCGACAGCGGGCCCTGGAGGACGAGGCCCGAGTCGATCAGCAGATCGAGGCCACCCGCCTTCGGATGGAGCGCGAGTCCCAGGCCGCCATCCGGGAGACTGCACGGGTCCGTCAGCAGGCCCAGCAGGAGGCTATTCGCGGGGAGTTGGCCCAGGTCGCCGCGGTCCGTGACAGCCTCCGTCAGCAGCTCGCCGCGACCCGAACCACGCTGTCCCAGATCGAGACCTCGCACACCTCGTTGATGACGAGCCTCAGCAGGGGCTACAAGAGGACGTTCGAGGGCATCGAGAAATTCGGAACTGGCCTTTCAGAGTCCGGCCATATCGTCACGAATAACCTGGTTGCTCCGTTGGGCCTCGCGGCTGCCGCCGCCACCACGTTCGGCGTTAAGTCCGCCGACGCCATGATTTCGGCTCAGACCGGTCTCCGCGGAATGGGAATTGAACTCAAGGACATCAATTCCCTCCTGACGCAGATGAGCGAGTACGGAATCGAGACGCCGTACTCAGTCAACGACATGTTGAAGTACGGCACGCGATATGCGCGCGCCAACTCCGCCCACAACCACAAGTTCGCTTCCACCGATCCCGTCGAACACGCCGAGGGCTCCCGGGAAGTTGCTCAGCGTTCCGTCGACATGGTCAAAATGATCGGCGACTCAGCGGCCTACGGCGGTGTTCTCGACCCCAAGATGGTCAGCGACGGCATGTACGCCCTTGAGGTCATCCAGGACATGGGCCGTACGCCGCTCAGGAACCTCAAGCAGCTGGAACGAGCAACGGGCATTCCCGGCCAGCAGATTGCCAAGCTTCTCGGGTTCAAGGATCGCGCCCTCACCAAGGACGAGATCGCGAACTTCAAGAAGATGGACAAAGAGAACGGCGTCGACCGGGAAATCCCCACCACGAACGAAGCCTCGGCTCAGCTCTACGCCTTCATGGCGGATGCCAAGCATACGGGCGGAATCACCGGCGAGCAGCTGATTGAAAAGCTTCTCGCTCACTGGAAGGACCCGAAGCTCCAAATCGAGGGCGCTGCGGCCCGCATGGGTGGCGCCACGGTCGGCAGTCGTATCGAGAATATGAAGGAACAGGCCCAGTTCAAGCTGGGCCAGCTTTTCTACTCCGAGGGCGAGGACGGTAGTTACAACTACACCGGACTCGGCCAGAAGATCATGGGCCATAAGGTCACGGACGAAAAGGGCACCCGCTTTGAGGGCGGGCTCCTCAATGATGCCCAGGTTATCGGTAAGGATGTTTTTCCGACCCTTAAGCTGATGGTCGAGAAGTTCATCGACTCGCTGTCCAGGTTCACGAAGTGGATCAAGCAGGCGGCCGAGTTCCTGGAGTCGCACCCCGCTCTCCGGGACCTGGTGATCAAGGCCGCCGAACTCGGGGCCGTGCTCGGCCCGTTGGCGATCGGGGCCGGCATCCTGCTCAAGCTGGTCGGCAAGGCCGGGAAGCTGGTCGGCACGGTCGGCAGCGTCGTGGCCGCTCCTGTGATGGCCGCAGGCCGCGGAGTCCGGGGAGCTACCCGGATTGCCCGGCAGACCCGCGCTGGCCTGGAGAGTCGGAGCGAGGGCGACGGCTTCCTGAGCGGCTACCGCCAGCGCCGCATCGAGCTGACCGGCGGGACCGGTGGAGACGACCGTCGAGTCCGCAACGAGATCCGGGAGCTTGAGCAGCAGATCCGCCAGGCGGACGCCCGGACAGCGGAGCTGCGACGGGACCTCCAACAGCTCAACAGCACCCAACTCCGTTCTCTCATAAGCGAGTTGTCCGGTAGCCCCCGTAGCGTCGAGGGTGCCGCTCAGTCGGCCCACACCGAGCTGGGCCAGGCACGCACTCAGGGCGTCGAGGCCCTGAACCGGGCCACCCTCGGAGGCCTCCAGCGAGAGTTGGGCGATTCCCGGCAGAAGGCCGTCCTCCTGACCGCCGAGCTCCAGTCCGCTGCCCGCGAAGTGACCCAGCTCGATGCGAAGAGCCTCGGTGCTCTCCGGGCGGAGTTCACCCAGCTCCACGCCGGGGTCAACTCGGTCTACGAGCGGATCGGCCAGGGCACCGGCGCCCTGTCGGTGGCCGGTCGGATCGGCCTCCTCGACCAGAGGTCCCTGTCCAGCCTCCGGGCCGAGTTCACCCAGCTGCACGGTTCCGTCGACCTGGTCCACGAGAAGGTGGGCCAAGGCACCGGCGCCCTGTCGGTGGCCGGTCGGATCGGGCTCCTGAATCAGCGGTCGCTGTCCGGCTTGAAGATCGAGTTCGAACAGGTCCACGGGGCCGCTGAGAGCGCCTACCTCAAGATCGGCCAGGGCACCGGAGAGGGCTCCCTCGCGGGCCGAATCGGCCTTTTGAACAACCGCTCGCTCAAGGACATCACGGAGAAGATCGAGAAGCTGAGTGCCGCCCTCATGGCGGCTCACGGCCACGCCAACAGCCTCGACAACTCGATCGACAACATCGCGAAGAAGGCGCCGGGTGGGAAGCCTTCGGGGAACAGTCCGAGTAAGCCCGAGACCCCGAAGAAGAAATATGCGACCGGCGGTGTTCTCCCAGGTTATGCGCCCGGGGTGGACTCCATTCCGGCGATGCTCTCTCCGGGCGAGGCGATCCTTCGGCCGGAGGTCACCGCGGCCCTCGGGCCGGCACTGATCCACCAGTGGAATGCGGCTGCCCGAAAGGGCCAGCTCTCCCGCTACGCTGGCGGCGGTATCGCGGGCCGGTTGGGTTTCGACCAGATCCGCGAGGCGATTCAGCTCAGCAATGTGTTTCCCTTTGCCTCCACTGCCGCTCAGGTCATGACCTATGCCAAGGCGTCGGACGATGTCGGCGGTGAGACTCAGGGCGGAATGCTGCGGGTCGGATCCAATGTCTCGAAGTGGATCGGCAGCGGGGTAGCAGACCGGTTCCGAAATATGTTCAACTTCGTGACCACGGATTCCTGGAGCCTGCTTCGACGGGTGCCTACAGGTATCGGCCAGATCGCCGGAATCCTCGGCGGTTCCATCTCGCCAGTTCTTGGTGAGTATTTCTGGAACGACGTGTGGAAGGGCGAAGGGAACATTCTCCAACGGGGGAAGAGCTTCCTCAGCGACACCTTCTCGACCGACACCCTGAAAGCGGTGATATCCAACCTCGGCGGCGGCCTCTGGGAGTCCGTCAAGTCCATCGCAGGAACAGCAAAAGACCTGGTCACCGACCCCGTCGGGACAGTGAAGGAGGGAATCTCAGGGATCTGGGACATGGCCTCGGCAGAAGTCGACCAGATCACCGACATGGTTCAGGCCATCAAGGACATCTATGATGCTCCTGGCGATTATGCCTCGTCGGTCCTGGAGGACGTCCTCAGCACAGCCGAAGAGGCCCTGCCGAATCTGGACGGACTTTTTGATTTCAGCTCCGGATCCAAGGTCGAGGCGACCATCCCGATCAGCGACTTGGATTTCCGGGACATGCTGGGCGGAAAGCTCGACCCGACCGGTGACCAGGTTACCCGTTGGCGGCCGGTGGTTCAGCGAGTCCTTGGCGAGCTAGGCCTATCCCAGGATTACACGGATCTGGTCTTGTCCCGGATCAAGGTGGAATCCGGCGGTGACCCGACCGCCGTCAATCTATGGGATTCGAATGCCCTGAATCCGAATATTGGTGCCTCGCAAGGCCTCATGCAGACCGTACCCGGGACGTTCGCCGCATATGCGGGTCCGTACCAGTACCTCGGGATGCAGAACGGCCTTGCAAGCATCTATGCGGGCCTGAACTACGCCATCCACCGATACGGCGCTGGGTGGCCGCAGGCTCTCGCCGGGAACAAGGGCTACTGGTCCGGGACTCTTTCGGCGAGTCCTGGCCTGAAACTCGTTGGCGAGCAGGGTCCGGAGTTGGTCAATTTCCGAGGAGGTGAGCGAGTCCACAATTCCGGAGACACCCGGCGAATGCTCCAGGGCAAGCATTACGAGATTCACATTCACGAGGCCAAGGCCGAAGACACGACTCAGGCCGTTCTCCGGGCCATGCAATACGCGGAGGTGATGTTGGCAGCGTAATACCCAAGGGAGGCCCTATTGCCGATTCCGGCGACTACCCCAACAATCCGGGACCAGCAGCCGGCACCCCTGCCGCTGCCCCCACAGCCGGTGGAATGGGGCCACACCCACGTCACGCTCACAGGGTCCGGCGGTCAGGGGGAGGAGATCCCCCTGACCGCATTTGCCAGCCGGGAGTGGCCGGCCGTCCTGATTCAGGCCGGGGCGACCGGCCTCGACATGCCACCCGTCGAGCTGTACGCAGACGACTCCCCCAACTTGGACGGATCGATCTACCGCGGGTCCCGGGTCGCCGCCCGGCAGGTCATGATTCCTGTGTACCTCCACGGAGTTGACCGTCGTTCGCTCCGGGAGCTCAAGCGCCGCTTGATCCGGGCCGTCAACCCGAAGAACGGGCCTTGCCTGATCCGGATCACCGAAGGCGACGCCCAGACCCGGACCCTCACAGTCTTCTACAAGGACGGCTTGCAGGGCGATGAGGGCGTGGACAGCGCGGGGTTCCGCTGGACTCGGTACGGGCTCCAGTTCACGGCCTACGACCCGTGGTGGTACGGCCCCGATCTCCAGGTGGCCGAGTGGTCGTTCGGCGGCGGGAAGCCGTTCCTCACGAGCGGCAAGGGGCTGTTCCCCCTCTCCCTCTCGCAGGGCGTCCTGAGTAACAGCAGCGTTCCCATCGTGAACCCCGGTGACGTCGAGGCCTGGCCCGTGTGGCAACTCAAGGGACCCGTTCGCGGCTTCCAGCTCACCGGCCCGGACGGCGGGTCGTTCGGGATCTCCGCTGGCGCCACCGGGACGCCTGACGCTGTACCAGCAGGCCGGGTGCTCACCATCGACACCCGTCCCGGAGTGAAGTCGATCCGGGACGACCAGGGCGTCAACCTCTGGCCCCGGCTGGACGGCTCCCCCGCCCTCTGGCCGGTCCCGGCCGGGAACTCGAAGGCCTCCGTAAACCTGGCGGCGGGCGGCCCAGCTGCCAGCCTCCGCCTCACCTTCCGCCCCCGATACGAGAGCTACTGATGGGATACCGCATCGAGGTCCGGGACCGGAACCTCAACCGAATAGGCGTGATCGACACCTGGATCAAGCTGGATTTCATCGTCCGGTTCTGCCAGCAAGGCTCTTGGCAAATCCTGGTGAAGGCTGGAACCGATCAGGCGAACCTCCTGCAAAAGGGCGGCGGTATCGCCATCTATCAGGACGGGGTTGCCCGCCCGCTTCTTACCGGGCAGATCGAGTTCTTCCAAAAGTACTGGACCACCGTTCAGCACACGGGCGAGGGATCGATTTTCGTGGGCGGAAAGTGCGACAACAAGATTGCCTATTCTCGCCTCGCCTTCCCAGATCCTGGCAGTGCTGTCCCTCAGCAGTACAAGGCCAAGTCGAACCGTCCCGCCTACGGGCCCGCTGGCCGTGCGATGCTGTGGGAGTTGGAGCACGCCATCGGCGCCTCGGCTATCCCCGACCGCCGGGTTTCAGGCCTGGTTCTCCCGGCTACGGCAGAATTCGGAGACCAGGTCAATGACTCTCTCCGATTCGATGTGCTCGGCACAGTCCTGGAGAAATGGACCGACTCCAATTCGGTCGGCTACCGGATGGTCTACGATCCGGATGTCAAGCGAATCGTCCTGGACATCTTCAAGCCCCGTGACCGGTCCCGGGAAGTCAGGCTGAGTCCCGAGCTGGGAAATCTCCGCGAGGTCGTGTGGACACTCACCGCTCCCCGGGTAACTCGGGCCATCGTGGCCTGCCAGGGCGAGGGCGAGGAACGATACCTGTACCAGCAGATCGACACCGAGGCAGAGGCGGAGTGGGGCCTCCAGATCGAGCAGTTGGTAGACCGGCGGGACCTCCCGCTCAAGACCGACCCGGCTACCGGCCTGCCTATGAAGGCCCGGCCGGAAACCACCGACGAGGAGTTCGCAAACGCCAAGAAGGCTGTTCTTGACGCGGCCTCGGCCGCTCTCAAGCTGGGCGAGAAGAACGGCAACTTCCAGGTCTACCCGATCGATACGGAACAGGTCCAGTTCGGGCGGGACTATTTCGTCGGGGACCTAGTGACGATTTCGGTCGACGGGGTTGACTACGTGGATATCGTCCGCGAGGTAAACATCACCGTGGAGGACGGCGGAAAGCAGCTCACTATTCGTCCGAAGATCGGCGAGCAGGGCACCGGGGACCCACTGAATCTCTACAAGACCGTGAATGAGCTTCGAGAGAAGCTGAAAAAACTCGAAGCTAGGATGTGATCAGTTGGCGGAAATAAGCTATCCCTTCGCCCAGGCGAATGCCTCCGGCGGATCTGAGATGGTCTCCCAGGTCCAGTGGCAGCAGATGGCCCACCTGTGGGGCGGAGACAGGATCGATTACCAGCTCACCAGCAGCACCTACGACGCCGCTGCCCTCCCTTTCGCCTGGAAGGTCATCAACGGTCGAACCGTCACCATCGACCCCGGGAATGCGTGGGTCGGCGGTTTCTACTACCAGCTCACCGCGACCGCTTCTCTGGATATCGACCCCAACCCCACGGATAAGCCCCGTAAGGACACGATCGTGGTCCGGGCTGATGTCACCAAGGGCTCGGTCAATCTGGCCGTCGTCAAGGGCCAGCCCTCCATTTCCCCCATCGCTCCTCAGCCCCAGCGGGCACCGGGCCAGCGCTGGGAGATGGTCCTCCTGGAAGTTGACGTACCGGCCACCAACGGTGCCCTCGTGGTCTACTCCCGAGGCCAGTTCGACATGCCGCGGATCGTGGCCACCCCGTGGAACACCCGCAGCACTGCCGACTTCCTGCCCCGGGGCAGCCTCGTCTATGACCTCGACGTCGACGGCGGGGACACCCAGTACGAAGCCTTCGCTGGCCGGGACGGCTACGTGGTGACTCGCCACCTCGGCCGGGTCCGGACCTCGACGCCCGGCCTCTGGGGCACCAATACCCAACCGGCCGAGGTCGACCGGGTATGCCGCTGGAGGTGGATCGCACCGAACACGGTTCACTTCAACATGAAGATCAAGAACCCCGGGCCCGACATCACCACCACGGGGTGGTACATGCAGGCCTCCCTGCCTCAGCCGGCCAACGGCCGGACCGCCCAGACCTTCGAGGGCTACATCGACAACCCCGGTGGGAACGGCGGGCGCCCGTGGCTGAGCCAGGTCCGCGGGATCAGCTGGGAGGGAAATTCCACCAGCGCGGTGAACCTGTTCTGCCCCTCCGGAGATTCGCTCGTCGTGCTGCCCGGAATCCCGGCCCGTTCCACCCTCTACCTGTCCGGCACCTATGAGAGCGATGTATTCGCCGAGTAAGGAGCAACTCCTTTGGCACGAAACCTATTTGGCGGGACCAGCTCCGATGTCGCCGAGTCCGTCTCCGGTGCCCGGATCCCCGGGGCCGTCGGAACCGTGTGGGATGGCCCGAGCGACGGCGCCCGCCAGCTCACTGACCTGACCGACTCCTCCGGCGCGCCGGTTCTTCAACTCGTGGCGGACAACCGGGGGATGGTGCCCCCGTTCTACGGCCCTCCGACCGGTTCCGAGCGGCTGTGGGTGGACTTCGGGGCCGGGCGAATCGGCCTTCTGGCGACCAACGTCGGCGAGCGCCTGGTCCAGCACCAGGGAGCCGCGGACCCTCACCAGGACCGGGCTTACGCGGACGAGAGGCTCCTCAACTACCTGCCCCGCTCCGGGGCCGACCTCCCGGTCCCGGCCGGTGCCGACTGGGCCCGGTGGGTGGTGCCGACCATCCCCGACAACACCGGTTCCGCCTGGAAGTTGAAGACGGCGGACGGCACGGAGTACACCCGGGTTCTGAACTCCGGCACCGTGTTGATCGACACCAACGGCCCTCGCCCCGCACTCTGCATCGGCGCCCCGGCATACGGCGCCGGCCAGGTCGTCATCAACGTCACAAACTCCCGGTCGACCACCTCAACGGCGGCTTCCGTCCTCCGAGTGCAGGGTGACGGCTCGGTGATATCCGCAGGTTCGGTCACGGCGACGAACGTCGGCTCCGCCCGCCTGTTCTCCGGCCCGAACGCCCCGGCCAGCCCACGGCCGGGCGACGTGTGGGTGCAGTATGGCTAACCAGCTCAAGGTCTGGTCCGGCAGCGCCTGGGCCGACCGGACACCGCAGGCCTGGAACGGTGCAGCGTGGGCCCCGCGGCCTCCCCTGTACTGGGACGGTGCCGCCTGGATGACCGGCGCCCCGACGCCCCGGGAGTTTCCGGCCTACGTCGCCAGCACACAGCAGCTCGTCCAGGACCAGGCCCTCGTGGAGCTCCCGCTCCCAGCGACCCGCGCGAACGACTGGATCGTCTCGCTCTGCGTCTCCGACGGGTCCGCACCGGCACCCCGTTTACTCACCCCTGCCGGGGCTATCCCCACCCAGTACCGCCTGAGCAGCGGCCTGTTGATGGCCTCTGCCGTCTGGCCGTGGGAACCTTCCCGAGGCTCCTCCGTCGTCTGGGACGTCGGCGGTGCTCACGCTGCCGTCATGAATCTCGTCTATCGACTTGGCGATATTTCGAACATCGGGCTGACCCCGGTTGTCGGAATCAAGGAGTACGCCAACACCAACTCCGTGCCCCTGATGGCCTCGACGAGCTACCGCAACCTCTACGCCGCCGTGACGGTCTCCAACGCCCTGACGGGCCTTGCCTGGCCGTCCGGCGTCACGCCTCGGACCCAGCAGCTCGGCCAGTTCGGCACGAACCAGATCAGCCTGATGGCCGGGGACACCCCGGGAGCCGGCGGTTCGCCTGGCGCCATCCAGCTGGACACCACGGTCCCGTCCGCGGCCGTCGTCCTGATCTCCGTCCCCGGGCGGTCCGACGGCAAGGCCACCTGGATTCTCGGTGACCCTGTTGGCTCCGTTCTCGGGGACACCACAATTCTGGAGCTGTAACCTGATCTCACTCCCTTCTCTCAAGCCCTGGACTTCCCGCCAGGTGATCGGTCCGGCCGATCTCAACGGCCAGATCTACGACGTACACAACGCTCTTTACACCGTGGCCAATGACCACGACGCGTCGATCAACAAGCTCAAGGGAAACCCTGTTCTTTCCCTGGCCCTCCAGAACTCCATCACCCTCGGGGCGAACAGCTCCACCATGGTCTACTGGAATACTTCCCAGCCACTCGCGCGGGTCGGAACTTGGGCCACGTCCGACAACGGATCGTTTCAGGTCCCCGAGGCCGGCGTATACAAGTTCACGATGAGCTGGGGCGGCTGGTCGACCGGCGGTTCCACCGCCAAATGCCGGGCATGGGTCGGCACCCGCGACTTCAATGTGTCCGGCTTCCTCTACCCTCCGACCGGCGGCGACGCCTCAAGCAACAGCTTCACGGCCGCCATGCAGGTGCCCGCTGGTGGGACCTTCGCCGCCTACGTCGTCGCCTGGTGGCAGGGATTCCAGAGCGACGGCGGGAACGCGAACGAGCGTTCCGCCTGGAATCTGACCGTAGAGAAGATCTCCGGCTAGGAGGAGAATGACCCCTACTGACATTTTCGGCTATGCCGGTACAGCAGCCTCCGTCACAGCCGCATTCGTGATGGTCCGGGCCGCCTGGCAGATCAATACCGCCGAGGTCTGGCGAGGTGAGGCCGAGGCCCAGAAAACCCGGGCGGACCGCCTCCAGGAGGACATGAACGAAATCAAGGAGCGCCTGACCCGCATCGAGGCGGAAAACCGCCGACTGGTCGAGCTGATCACAACGCTCGACCCCTCCCGGATCCGTTCCGGCATCTGATCAATTCATTCATCCCGAGGGGCTGGCCAAGAGGTCGGCCCCTTTCTCATGCCCTAGGAGGGTTCCCTGAGTCAGGTTTCCGAAGTTCTCCGCGTCGCATCCGCCGAGGTCGGCTATCAGGCCGAACGCGCACCCGGGGAGCGTCCGTCAGGCCACCAGAAGTACTCCAACCAGGTCCCGGGCCTTGAGTGGTCCAACTACCAACCGTGGTGCGCTACTTGGGTTTCCTGGGTCGCCATGAAAGCTGGTCTCGCCAGCCTCTACCCGCGCACGGCTTCGTGTTCGAACGCGGTTGACTGGTGGCAGTCCCGTGACCGGTGGAGCACCTACCCCGCGATTGGCGCTCAGGTTCTCTACGGTCCTGGTGGTGGCACCCACACCGGGATCGTCGTCGGGTACGACGAGGGCACCATCGACACCATCGAGGGCAACACCTCGCTCGTGAATGACGCCAACGGCAACAAGGTCATGAAGCGAACTCGGCGTCGCCGGGACTCCTACGTCTACGGGTACGGCCTGCCCCAGTTCGCCGAGGGCATCGTCACCGCGGACCCCGATCTCAGGGGCCGCCCCGGCTTCACCTACCACGCGGCGGCCTCCGGCCCGGCCGGAAACTCGGGCTCTTCGACCCGCACCGTCACCGTGCGGGCGGGCCAGACGCTGGCTGCGATCGCTGCGGCCGCCGGGATCAGCCTGGCCACCCTGCTGTCCCTCAACCCCGGCGTGAAGGACCACCCGGACCGGATCCACCCGGGCGACACCATCACCGTGCCGACCACCCCCGGTGAGGTCCAGCAGCAGCCCGACCCGGAGCCCACTCCGATCACTCCCCCGTCCTCGACCGGAAGCGACTTCCCCGGCGCCGGCCAGTTCGGGCCGGGCGCCAACAACGGGTACGTCACCAAGCTTGGGCAGCTCCTGGTCCAGCGCGGCGGCGCGCGCTTCTACTCCGAGGGCCCCGGCCCCCGCTGGGGTGAGGCCGACCGTCGTGCGGTGCAGGCCTTCCAGCTCGCTCAGGGCTGGGGTGGTGCTGCTGCGGACGGCATTCCCGGCCCGCAGACCTGGGACTACCTGATCAACGGCAAGGGCCGGAACATCGGCTCGCCCGCCTCCCCGGCGGTCAAGACGGCTTCCAGCTCCTCCGGCTTCCCGGGCCGACAGGCCTTCCGGCCGGGTGCCAGCAATCCGAACGTCACCCTGCTGGGCAAGCAGCTGGTCCGTCGTGGCTACGGCCAGTACTACCGGGTTGGCCCCGGCCCCCGGTGGACGGAAGCGGACCGCCGCGCGGTCCAGGCCTTCCAGCGCAACCAGGGTTGGCGGGGCAGTTCCGCGGATGGCTACCCGGGTCCGCAGACCTGGTCTCGCCTCACCCGCTAGAACGTGGCATGGGACCCAGTGTCCCCGCGACGCTCCCGAGAGCCAGCAAGACGAACATCATCAGGCAGCCGCTACCCGCCTCCTGCCCTCCTTGCACGGCCCAGGGCCGCGCACCTGGTCGGGTGCGCGGCCCTGCGGCCAAGGCAGCTCTCTCAGAACTGTCGGGACTGCTTCCAGTCCACGTAGCCGTTGCCGTATGCCGTCACCAAATAGACGGCAGCGGCATAGGCGAACAGGTTGAAATGGTAGGCGACGTGTGCAGTTGACTCCTGGCTCCAGGTCCCATCCCAACCGGAGTCCTCATTGATCGTGGCCAGGCTAACCCGATTGTTGTGCGACAGTCCGATCTGACCACGACCGGTGCCCGACATCGCGACGATCGTATCGTCTCCGAGCATATCACCAAGAATTTCATGATTACGCCACGTGCTCTGGCCGTAGGTCTGTCGGATAACGTTTGCCCGACGATCCGTGCCGGTCCAGGCGAGGATTATGACATTTCGGAACGAGTCGCCACCGAGGCCAATCTCTCCCCCGATTGCGACCATTCCAGTGCGAGGGCTTCTCGCGCCCGGGACTATCGTCGGGTTGGCCCATCGCGACCCATCGAAAAAGATTGTCCAGATTTCATTACTACTGGCACCACGGAACGAAAGGAATAGGTTCTGGCGAGGGAGCGGAATTACAGAGACGCGGAGCTCATTGGGAGTTGCCACCCCGTTGGGAACCTGGTTCCACAGGCCCTGAGGGGTGTAGGTCTGACTGTTTGGAGTAGCTGACACCGGCGTATAGAAGACATACCCGTTAGTGCCCGTGTGGAATACCCAGAATAGGGATGTCGGGCCATTCTGGCTACTGAATACGACCTGGGGCTCGGCGTACGTGGTGGCTCCTGGCATTTCCGTTGCCGGGCCATGATTGACCGAAATCATGATGGCGTTGTTGAAAGTCCGCCAAACCTGAACCAAAACGTTGGCCTGAGAGCGGGACTCTGATATTGAATCGGCCGATTGAATGCGCGATCCCCCAGCAGTCTCAAACTGCCATGAGCTGCTCTCGCCCGGCTGACTGGCGTATGCCGGCGAGTTCACGAGAACGAGTGTAGAGAATGAAGTAATTAGAGCGATGACCCACATCTTCCATCGCTTTGCCAAGGGATTCAAGGGAGCTCCTAGCGGCCGATCTTCTCGGCCATTACATTCCAGGGCCCGCGGCAAGGGCCATCGGGCACCGGCCCGCGGGATGCCGGTCAGCCAAGGTAGGCGCGCACGGCGATACCACCCTGTTGCATGGCCACACCCCGTGACATCAGTCATTTGACTGTACTTCGCGCCATCGGCCGTGTCCGCGAACACCCGGTGGCGGCCATCGCACCTCAGCCCACGCAGCCGGCGGGAACGTGAACCACGCATGATCAACGCCAATCCAGCGGCACATCACGCCGCACTGAATGAATCAACTACCAAGGGAAATAGATGACTTCTCTCATCAGCACTCACGCTGTCCGCGTTGTGGCCGCCGTCGCAGCCCTGATCCCGCTCCTCACCGCCTGGTACCCGGCCATCCCCTGGGAGGCCCTGGTGGCGGCCGCGGCCGCACTGTTCGGCGTGGGTGAGATCGCCCAGCGGCACGAGGACGGCAAGACCCTTGCGGCCCTGAACGAGCCGGCGCCGCGCGACCGGGCGGCCGACCTCCAGGCTGCACTGACCAAGCTGGAGGCCGAGCAGGTGTCCTAACGCAAAGAAGCCCCTCCCCATTTCGGGGAGGGGCACTTTCGTTTTCGACGACCCGCCGCCAAGGCCTACTCGGCGAAGTAGTCGTTGGGAACGTCCCAGCCCGTTTCCTCGCTCTTCCACCAGGTCCACTGACGTTCCGGCGTGACCGTGAGGCCGAAGTCCTCACGGATCGGCGCCGTCGTGAACTGTTCGTTCAGCTTCTCCACAACGTCCCAGAGCCTGCGCGGCCCCACCTGCCGTACGGATCCGTCTCGGCCAGCAGTAGCCGTCGACCCGTCGGGCGTCCAGATGCCGACCGCTGAAACGCTGCCGTCGGAGCCGGTCCAGGAGCAGGTCCGGCTCCCGGGAAGGGCGAGTCCGAGCGGGAATTCGAGTCGAACAAGCGCCTCGGGACCATCAAGGTCCGTCGTGGTTGAGGACTGCTCGTCAAGCTCGTCGAACCGAGGTCGGACCCGGCCCGTACGGCGGGCCATGAAGTAGGCGCCGTTGTCCAGGAACCGACCGGTGGCCTTGCCGCCATCGACCGTGACCCGGGCCAGCCCCCATCCGATCGGAATGATCATTACCGCGCCATCGGCCGCCTGCTCGACCCAGGCAGGCGGAACGGACTGCATGCCGCACGTGGCGATGATCCGATCGAATGGCGCACGCTGGGGTGCCCCGAGCGCCCCGTCCCCCGTCAGAACGGAGGGGCGGAAGCCGGCCTGGTTGAGCCTCCGTTCAGCATCGGTAGTCAACTCGGGGTCGACGTCCACGGTCGTGACTTGGGTGTCACCGAGTACCTGCGACAGCAGCGCCGCGTTGTAGCCGGTTCCAGTGCCGACTTCCAGCACGCGGTGCCCCGGTTCCGCGTCCAGGGCGTCCAACATCGTGAGCATGAGTCCCGGCTCACTGGAGGACGACGTGGGCTCGTCCTCCTTGATCTGCGTCGTAAGGGCCCGGTTGGCGTAGACCGCCTCCAGATAGCCGGGTGAGGCCGACGTCACCTCAGCCCACTGCCCTCCGTCCTGGTAGAAGTAGGTGGGAACGAACGTGTGCCGGGGCACCTGCGCCACGGCGTCGGTCCACTGCTTCCCGTGGCCGGCCTCCGACAGAAGACGGGCGAGCGACTGCCTGAGCTGCTGGTCGTCGGCGTTCATACTGCTCCTTGCAGAAGAGAGGCATGTGCCTCAGCGATCGGCAATTGGGTTGCTGCTGCGATGAATTGCCACTGACCGGCGGGGTTACACTCCAGGAACACCCAGTTACCCGAGGGCGTCACAACGAAATCGAACGCACCGTAGTTGAGCCCGTACCTGGCCATGAACCGGCGTACACCGGCGGCCGTTTCCTCCGGGATGCCGGTCGGCTCGTACTCCAAGGCGTCGTAGTCGGCGCGCCAGTCCACCGTTGCGGCCGGGCTTCCGGCGTGGATGGCGACGGGGAACATCTCCTCGCCTACCACCGTGAGCCGCACCTCATTTCGTTTGTGAACCCACTCCTGCAACAGGTGTGCCGTGAGTTCCAACGACTCATCGAGGTCGGTCACCGCAATGCGGCGGGTAGGGAGCATCATGTTCCGATTCCCCAGCGTGATCGCGCCAGCCGTAACCGGTTTCACAATAAGCGGGCCGTTGATCGTGGCCGCCCACTCGCGCGCCCGCGAAAGGCTGTTGGTAACCAGAGTCCGTGGAACACGGAGTCCCGCAGCTGTGGCGGCCGCAAGCTGACCGGGCTTGTGTGCGGCGGCCCGGTAGACGTCGGGATGGTGCATCCATGCAACGGGCAGGGTGCTAAGGACCTGCACCATGCCAACCAGCGCCTGACCTTGCGCCCACTCCCGGTAGGCGGGATCCACTGTGCGACTGATCTCCGGCAGTCCGGGCCGCCGGTAGTAGACGGCCCGGACCTCTTCCAGTCGCACAGCCCGCGTGCTGGTGGTCAGTTCCCCGTACCACCCGGACTTCTGCCCGTCATGGTGGGCAGCCAGATCAAGGCGCTGGGGGAACTCGGCAAGATCGAACCGCATCACCGGCACACGCCGCTCGCTGAGGGCGTGTACTACCAGATCGGCGGACGGATCGAGGTTTTCAGCTACCACCAGAACAGTGCGCTGTGCGGGCATCGACTACGCCACCTGGTCGCCGGGGAAAGCGTACGGGTCGGACGTCTCGTCGGCCCCGGTGGTCGAGTCGTTGTTCGTGGCCGTGCTGGAGGCCGCGACCGGGGTGCTGGCCCACAGGGAGCCGTCGGCGTTCATCACGTTCATCTGCCGGTCGGCGTCGAAGTGGAACTCCGCCGGGTTGATCGTCACCGTGTACGGCTGCTGGGCTCCGCGGGCGCCGAACGGCACCGTCGTGGACTCCTCAGTCATCGTGGTCACTGTGTATCCCTTCCGTTGATGGTGCAGCGGATCTTGCGACCTCCCAGGTCAACGTAACCTCCTGGGAGGGGACTTGGGGAAGCTAAGCCGGCAGGCTATCGGCTTAGCTTCGGAAGTGAGGGAGTCTCAGCCAGCTCGTAGCCGGAGACGCTCGAACTGCATTCAGCGCCTCGTTACAGCCCCGAGCACCACCCTGCCGTCAGTCACCCTCGGTGACGGACAGGATGTTGATCTTGAGGGGCGCATAGGGGGTCTTGAGGGCCTTGCGGACAGCGGTTTCCACCACTTCTTCGCAGTCCGCCGCAACGTCCTCCTTGGCCACCACGGGATGAACGCCCACGCCCTCGATGTCGAGCTGGTAGCAGTCGTCGGCGGATGTCAATCGGACATTGACGATTCGCTCGGGCGCCCCAGGCCGGAAATCCTCGGGCTCCCGCAACGTCTTCCGGAGCCGGGGAAGGCCCTCCGAGAACTGGGAGCTCACGTTCGCGGCCAGGCAGGTCTCAAGGTCCTCCAGCCGCCGGGCCCTCTCCATCGCGAACGTCCGCCCCACCTCGGCCACGAAGGTCCTCAGGCGCCGGTCTCCCGAAGCAAGTGCCTCCTGCCTCCGGAAGCGTTCGTTCCGCTGCCAGTAGGCCCGCTGGACGGAGTCCTCGGCCATCTCGCGTACGTTCACCGCCACCTCGCTCCGACTCATGGCCCCGAGCCGGAACTTCAGGCTGATGAAGGCCAGCACCCGGTTTGTGCGGTAGTCGTCGTACTTCTCGCGGACCTTGCTGAGTTCCCGGCCGGCCAGGTTGCGGGCGTCCTCCCTCAGGGCTTCCAGCCCGTCAGCGATCAACCGCTGATGTCCGAGCCCGAGGTCGAGCGTGACGCGCTGACGGTGCTGGAGGTACCCGAGTGCCGCGTGACCGGCGACAGCGCCCGCCACCACCAGTACGGCGGAGTTGATCTTCACTGACTTCTCCTAACTCTGAATGAAATCAGTCGAGTTGAATGGTTCATCACGTCGGGTGGATCCACCTGGAACACTGCCCCTTGGGAGACCCGCAACCGCACCAACACTGCTCGTTCATGCCCCTGCTTCGATGTCTCGTGATTCGAGTTGCCCGCCCCGGTGCTCCGCGGATCGCGCGGCCGAACCGGGGCGGGGGTTCCGGCCCAGGAGGTCAGGACTTCTGGGCCGGTGGTCTTGATCAACTGACCGGGATCGGTACACCCCGCAGGAGCATCGGTCGCCCGGCTCCGCTCTCCCACGCGTCCCACGCGTCCTCGACGCGGCGCTTCTGGTCGGGCTCCATCAACGCGTGGAGCCTGGAACGGGCCGCCCAGCGCAGGCTCCGGATACCCCTCGGCAGCTCGTGGGCGAGCACCGCCCCCATCTGGCCCGGCCGAATCACACCACCGGCCCAAACGAGGTTGAGCCCCTCGGGAACCTCCGCCGCATTTACGTAGTCCACCGTGAGAACCACCCGCAGCTCCAGGACGAGACCGGTTTCCGTCTCCAGGTGCCGGCGCGCGGCGTAGTGCGGCAGCTCGTTCGCCTCGGCGTGCCCGCCGGGCAGCGTCAGACCGTCCCTGTACTCGGGATCGACCAGGAGAACCTGGAAGTCCTCCGAGCCGTCCGGGTCCTTGCGGAGGACGAAAATCTGCTGGCCCGAGCGTCTCCCGGGCGGGGTCGTCCTGATGCTCATCAACGTGCCTTTCCGTCAGCGAAGTTGAAGTCAGGCCGTCTCCTGCCAGAGGGAGGTGCTGGCAGGAGACGGCAGGCCGCTCAACAAGGCCTCCGCCTTGGCCTCGGAGCGAAGTGGCGGGCCCTTTCACCCGCCGTGCACCTACCCGTGGCACCCGAGTCACGGGTAGGCGTTGAACCCCGCCGTCGCAGCAAGACGCCGTTCCTCTGCGGCGACGGGAGCATTTCAGTCCGACCGCTGGAGGCCGGTCCCCGCGTCCCCTTCCCAGGGGTCGTAGCACCTGGGCGGAAGCCGCCGCCGCCTGCGGCAGTTCGAGTTGTCCCGCAACTCCGGGCGGCCGCTCCGTACGAACCCGTCGGGCCCACCACTGGCGGCCACCATCAGGGCGAACTCGGCATCCAGGTCGTCCGCGGCTCGATCACCCGTCACGACCGGTCCTCCTGACCCTGGTGCAGGCTGGCCCTCATGGCCTGCTGGCGGGAGAACCGCACCAGGGACTCGTGGTGGCTCTGGCAGGCCGGGATGCTGGCCATCCCATCACCCCAGGCGTAGAAGAGTCCGGGGGCAACCGGAGTCGGCTCCCCGTCGTTGCAGAGGAGGCACCGGCCCCACCGGTACTGGTGGCGGGCGGGCATCTCACCCGCCATCGCCTCGCCCGGCCGATGAAGGGCGGTCTGGATGCCGATCATCACCGCAGCCTCCCGATCTTGGAGGCCTGCACGAACGGGCTGAACCGGCCGATGCGGACCTTTCTGCCGTCCTCCATGAACCCGTAGTCGCCACAGCCGCCGCAGGACCACCACGAGTCGTCGGCGGCCCGCTGACCGTACGGCCGGGCACCGGTCCACTCGACCAACCCGCAGCACTCAGGCCGAGCGTCGGTCTTCCACCGGTTCCACGTCGAACTCTCCACCGCGGCAAACCCGCCGGCCACCACCGTGCCCAGTTCCAGGCCAGCCAGCGCCAGCACTCCGGCGGGGCTCACGCCGACCACCCGCCCAACGGTCGGCGATGCGGGTTACCACCGGTCCCGGGCGCGATCTCCCGGGGGTCGAGCGGCTGGATCCTGTCTCGCGGGGTCTCCCACAGGCTGTCGCTGTCACCCAGCGGCCGCAGTTCGACCGTGCTACCGCACAAGCCCGGTCCCACGTACACGCCTTCGCGGGGCTGACCGTCTTCCATGTGCCCCAGGTCGTGGAGCACTTCGTGGAGCTGGGGGATGAACGGGGGACTCTGCTCTTCGGACATGGGGGGCTCCGATCCGTAGTGCTACGACTACCCGGGGGCGCCAACTGTCCTCTACCCTGGTCTAGTTCTCAACTTGCTGAAAGTGGATGGGAAGCGGCCATGAACAAGGCAGAGCTTGACCCCGATGCTTCTCCCGCCGCCGAGTTCGGAGCCTATCTCCGCAGCTCACGCGAGGCACGAGGGTGGCGACAAGAAGATCTGGCAAATGCCGCTGGCTGTTCCCCAACCCACATCTCGGCGCTTGAAAACGGTCACCGCCCCCCAACTCCCAAAACTGCACGGAAACTTGACAGAGCATTTGGGTTGGACCGAGTCTTTCTGAACAAGGCCATCGATGCCCGATCCACTGTGCTTCTCGAAGGTTTCGGGCAGTACGTAGAGAAGGAATCGAAGGCTCGGGAGCTTCGACTGTTTGACCTCGGGATCGTGCCGGGGTTGCTCCAGACTGAGGACTACGCACGCGCGATCGCGGCTGGCGCGGTACGACGTGGGAGCATCACGCAAGAAGGAGCCGACGACCGGGTAGCCGTCCTAGCCCGCCGTCAGGCGAACCTACGCCGGGTACCCCCGCCCCTGATCCATGTAGTCCTAGATGAGAGTTGCCTGCAAAGGCCGGTTGGCGGGCCGCGCGTCATGGCTGATCAGCTGGACGCGCTGGACGCCTTTGCAGCACTGCCTCATACGCTGCTACAAATTGCCCCGTTGGCCATAGGCGAAGATCGGGCGTTCGACCTGCCGATCAACATCCTGACACTCCCGAATCGCGCGCTCATGTCGTATGCCGAGTCGGCGCAACAGGGACACCTTGAACGGGACTCCGACGCCGTACTGCCCCTGCTCACGTCCTACTATCAACTACAGGGCCTCGCACTCTCGCAGGCGGAGTCCGTTGCCCGGCTCAGCCAGCTAAGAAAGGAACTGCCGTGACCGCCACCGAAGCCGTGTGGTTCAAGTCTTCGTACAGCAGCAACGGTGGGAACTGCGTCGAAGTTGCAGGGAACCTTGTTGCCGTAGATGTTGTTCCCGTCCGTGACTCCAAGGACCCGCAGGGCCCCGCCCTGGTCTTCCCCACGGCGGCGTGGGAGTCGTTCGTCACCGCCATCCGCAGTGGTGACTTCGGCGAGGTCTGATGGCATCTGGGAGGCCCCCACCCGCTCGGGTGGGGGCCTTCGACGCCCTACTCCGCGCTGCCCTCCGGGGTGACCAGCTCGTACCCCTCGGGAAGGGCCAGATCCTCCGCCTCCAGGACACCGCTCACCGGCCACTGCGTCACGGGCACACCGTTCACCAGGCGAACGACCTCATCCCTGCAACACAAGGCACAGATGGCAGTGTCCTCCTCGGTAACCCGGGACAGGCCCGGGAAATCCCCAAGCGGACCACAGCACCGCGGGCAAACGTGGTCGCTCACTGACCCTCCTCGAACCAGCACAGATCCTCACGCAGGACGACGCCCTCCTCTTCGACGAGCACCAGGGCTTCGCCAGCTGCCTCAAGGCGATCGTGGATCCGGACCAACCTGCGACCGTCCGACAGGTTGGCCGGGATCACCACCGTACCGACATCTTCATTCACCGCTGCTCCCTGTCTTCCCCTGCACCGGGGTATTCCTCACCGACCGTACCGAGCCGTACGAGTGCAGGTAGCTCTTCACGCCAAACCCCGTCCCGCCAGCGAGCGACCAGGTAGGCGAAGCGCCCCCGGACTCCGGTCCGGGGGCGCTGTCGCTGCGGCATCAGGTTTGGCGTCACCGACCCCACGACTCGACCTTCCGGCGCCACCAGGCCCGAGCCGTCTCGGTGTGCGCTTCCTCGGCCATCAACACCCAGTTCTCCGGGACCGGCCCCAGCTCGGCCGCGGGGACCTTCTCGGCCGGCTCGGGGGTCGACTCGACCTCGACCACCGGCTCCTGGTCCTGGTCCTGGTCCTGGTGGACCGCCCTCTCCTCCTGATCAACAGGAGCGGCCCAGACCTGCGACATGCTGTGCACGGTGGCCACGATCTCCCCGGAGTCGATGTCGCGCAGGATGTTCTGTCCCTTGACCGACTCGCTCCAGTTCAACGAGACCAGCGTGCCAACCGGGTCCGCGGCCCCGGCCTTCGCCGTCCCACCGAACCAGAAGCAGGAGGGCTCGGCGTCCCATCGCACGTAGCGGCTCAACTTGGCCTTCTGCCAGTCCCGCCCCGTCTTCTCCGCCTTGACCGTCGCCTGTTCGACCACCGGCTTCTCCGGCTCCTGCTGCCCCTCGCCCAGGTGCTCGGCGATGAGGTGCCCGGTCTCCTCCCACGCAGGCCGGAAAGTCGCGATGAACTTCCTCCCCGCCCGCTGCCCGGCCGAGGAATCGGCCCGCACGTGGCCCTCGGCCCATTCCAACAGCCACCCCAGTGTCTCGTGGGTGACCCGCCCACTGGCACCGCTCATGGTCCAGGAGCACCCCTTGAGATCGGCCACGACCTCCGGCCGGTCCTTCAACTGCCAGAGCTGACCGGGGACTCCGTTGGAGATCGAACCGGGCATCTTGAACTCGTGCCGGCGTTCGCGCGGATCCTCGGGGACGTAAGTCATCTCGTAGCCCTTGAGCAGGGTCCGCCCGGCCTGGACCTCGTTGCCGTTCTTGCTGTGCCGCCACTCGCGGGCGATCTCCACGGCGGCGCCCAGGGCAACAT
This sequence comes from Kitasatospora sp. NPDC056076, assembly GCF_042266305.1. Classification (NCBI taxonomy): domain Bacteria; kingdom Bacillati; phylum Actinomycetota; class Actinomycetes; order Kitasatosporales; family Streptomycetaceae; genus Kitasatospora; species Kitasatospora sp. NPDC056076. The sequence goes on along the minus strand of NZ_JBHJWG010000007.1, from coordinate 119,627 downwards.
TGGTCAACCCGATGACGCTGGCGCAGTTCGACCGTCCCTCGTCCACCGCCTTGCACAGGGTGACAAGCTCGTGCTGCCCGTCCGTCTCGGGCGTCAGCTTGTACACCGCCCACTTACGGAGCTGGGCGGGCATCTCGACGGGGATCAGGTGAGCGGCCATGGTGGCTTCCCTTTCAAATTCTTGGCTGTCCAACAGGCGCTTGAGGCCTGGGATGTTGAGCTCGTCGCGGCACACGTCGCAATCGCAGGTGTGCCGGACGCAGATGCACCCGGAGTCGTCGCAGAGCCGGTCCGGACCGTACCCGGTGCCCCGGTCGTACGAGATCGGGTAGAGGATGTGCTCGCGGTCAAACCGGTGACCGTGGGGCAACCGCTGTTCATAGCAGGGCTGCTGAACACACCGGGCCGACTCCCGATCGAGGAAGCCGGCCCGGCACTTAATGCATTGCAGATGCCCTTGAGGGCGTCTGCGGAGTTGGTGGTTCACAGCAGGGAGAGGAAGGGGTTGACCGACTTCGTCGCCGCCGTCTTGGGCTTCGGCGGGACCTTCCTGGTAGGCGCCGGGCCCCCGACCGGCCGCCCCCCGGGGACCACGGAGAACTTGGCCTCGACCGCCTTCTTCGACTTCCCGGCCTTCTTCGACTCCACCTTCTTCGCCTTGATCGGCACCGGTACGGGCGGTTTGACCCCCTGAGCCACGATCGGGGTAAGAACCGAATCAGGCTGCTCGACCTCGACCGGTTCCGGCTCTACGAGGCGGTAGACCGTGGCCGGGGCACCGCGGGCGTGAAGGCGCCGCTTGACCACCTCAACGTCGGGCATAGCGTCGGTCGTCTCCTTGAGGGAGGCGGCCGTGACCTTCGTGCCGAGCGTCCGGAGAATCATCGTGCTGGTGGCCTCCCCGTCGTAGCGGGCCAAGACCTCTCGCACCAGGTCCTCCGTCGACTTCATCAGCTGCCGACCGCCCTGGTCTGTGGCCTCCTTCACCAGCTTCTCTACGCTGTGCATCGAGTATTGGACGAAGGCCCACGCAGCATCGACCGCCTTCCTGGTGATCTTCGTCCGCTTCGTGGTCGCTGTCAGGACAGCCGCAATCCGGTACACCTGCTCGGCCGCCCGCTCCATGTAGCTGGCCAGCAGCTCCGGGAGTTCCGCCATGCGGTCCTCAACCAACGCCCGGATCTCGTCATACCGCTCGCCAGCCGGCCGCTCGAACTCCATGATCCGGGTCTCGCGAACCGCCCATTCGTACGCGTCACGCAGGACCCGCACATCCACCGACCCCGGCTTCTGGTTGTGGGCCAGCATCTTCGACCGCTCCACCAGGACCGGCAGAAGGCGGTTGAGCGACCCGCCGAGGGCTTCCTTCGCCGACACGTAGGCGGCCCACTCCCCCGGGGTGATGTGGGCGTGGAACCCCAACAACGGGCGGGCAACCGCCTGGAGCCCCTCCTTCTTCGTCCGGTTGGAAATGGTCTTGCCGTCCCAGGCCTTGCGGAAGAGCGTGGAGAACCTCGGGCAGCGCCGTTGGAGCTTGAGCACCTCCGCCCATTCCTCTTCCAGCAGCAGTGCCCGACCGTCGATCCCGTCCGGCTGGCCCGCCGTCTCCAACTCGAACTTGTTCAGCATGTCGACCAGGGAAGGGCCGGACGACACGCCCTCCCGGGTTCGGGTTGAGAGGAAGCCCCCGATGGCGGGCTGGAGAAGCCGCATGGTGGTCGCCAGCGCGGTGCCCTTGCCCCCCGCGCTGGATCGGCCAGCAAGAACCGTCCACACCACCACCGGCCGTCCGCTCTCAAGACGCACCGCACGGCTGATCGCCGACGAAAACAGCGACAGACAGCCTGCCCACACCCCGATCGGATCAGCCTCACTCGTAGGCATTGCGGCCTCAACGGCATCCCCGAGCGGACCGAACTTCATACTCTCGAATGCGCTCATTTCCCGCTCTCCTTCTCGTTAAGCACTGATCGCTATGGACTCGGTGATGTCCAAAGCCTCGCTCAGCATTCCGCCGAAGCGGTCCCGGTGTTCCCCACACAGGTCCCACTCCAGACTCCCGAGCGTGAGCCGTTCCACGGCCTCAACCACCGTCCCCGACTTGTTCCAGCAAGCGTTACAGAAAACCTGCACGACCCGCTTCGTAGCCATCTCTCGTTCCTCCTCGCGTACGGGTGTTCATGGCAAAGGCCGGACTCCCGAAGAAGCCCGGCCTCACCAAAAGCAACCGCAGTTATGACCAACCGTCCCACCATCGGCGAACATCGTCCGCCGTGTATCGCGTTCCGTGCTCTTCCTTCACCACTGCTTCAAGCGTGAGGTCAGGGTCCTTTAGCGCCTCTTTGAATGCGGCCATGAAGAGGCCGATCAAATCCGTGTCTTTCTCGTTGTCGGTCAGCTCCGCCTCTATTAGGTCCCGAGCGTTCCCGAGGGCGTTCTCTATCTCGACGCTAGCGTAGTATCCGGTCATCACTTGCCAACTCCCATCTCCCTGTACAGGCCATTCATCGGATGAAGTTCAACAAGCTCAATTGGAGCCCAGACAAGCTGGCCGTTGAACCAGACTGAGAACAGACCGGCCTGAGGCCCACCGGACACCTTGCCCGCGCCCCTTATCAGGCCGTCCGAGCCATAAACGATCACGTAGTCATGCTGCCGAATGTCCTGACTCACGCTGCTCAAATTTCAGGGCACCCTTCATGCGGTTCGACGCAGGCATGTATGCCAAGGGCCGTAACCCCGCCCTCGGCGAAAGCAAGGACGGCGAGTCCCTGGGCAATGCCCACCCGGGCCTTGGCCCGACCCTTGCCCCCGAACAGTGCGACGTCACCGTGCGAGGCGATCTGTTCAAGCGCCACCAGTCGCAGCGCCTCCACCTCACTTTCAGGCCTTCCACGCAGGTCCGAAATGCAAAGTGGCAGGAATCCCAGAAGGAATACCTGCCACGACTCCGGCACGGACGTCTTTGTATCCGGATCACTGACTACCCGACCGAACATCGGGTGGTGTCGACTGCTCACGCCGCAACCCCCAGGTACGACAAGACCGCCTTATACCCACGTGCAGAGTGATAGGACTCCACTGCCCCGTTCACCAAAAGCTTGGCCACCCCGAACGGATCCGCGTATGCCTCGGCCATTCGGCCGCACTCCTCGAAGAGGACCGTCAATGCCGCACCTCGCTCAACGTCGTCCGACATTTCTGCGATCCACTCGGCAGTCTCCCGAACAATCTCAGACTCATCCATGTACCGCTTGATCATGCTCACAGCTCTACTCCTGTCTCTTCCTTGTATGCCTCGCGAACAGCCTTGGGAATAGCCCCGCGCGCCCCTACGACGAAACCATTTGCATTTCCCCACTCACGGCACATCTTCATGTGGCGGGCGTGATGCTCCGCTCGTTTCCTGGACTCCTCAGCGTCCGCCCAGAGTTCATCCCAGCGCTTTCGTTCCGCCTCCGCCTTAGCCTTGCGGGCGTCTTCCTTCGGCTTTTCCACAAGGTAGTACCGCACCTCATTTGAGTGAGGTACCGAGCTGTCCTCACGGTGTCGAAAGCCCTTGGCAATGATGAACGAGATCACGTCATCCTTGTTCAAGCGCCGGTGAATGAGCGGACACCTGCCTCCACCTTCCGGCTCCCCGAGGTACGAGACCACGTCCGGCATGGAGTCCACGACAGCCTGAATGTCAGCCGCTCTGACATTTGGCCCGATGTACCGGCGGAGAGCTGACTGTGACACCTCCCCCTCATACTCATCCAGCGCATGCCTAATCATTTCCTCAAGCATTGATCTACTTCCTCCGAATCGGCTTCGACCGAGCATGCATATCCGGATCGGAAACCGTCTTCTCCGTACATGGCCCGCACTTCGGAAAACGGGCGAACCAGGGTTCTCTAAACCGCTCGATTCCGACCCAATGGGTTGCCTCTCGACCGCAGTTGTTAGAGCAACCGCCCTGGTAGTTGTCGGGGTAGGACATTGACCGTTCCTCTCGTCTAGTGGCCAGCGCCACCACCAGGACCCCCGCAGCCGGCCGCGGGGCAGACTTCTCCCCGGGACGGTGGCCGGCTCGGGTCCTGGTGGTCACGCTGGCGACTAGCGCGTGTCTCTCAGCTGAGGCCCTGCTGCCGGTGCCGGATCGCATGCTCGCTTGCCTCGATCACCCGCTGAGCAATGACGGCGTGGTTCTCGTCCGTACCGGTCCCCGGGCACCACGTTCCCCGGGCCCACCGGGAACGCCGCTCAACAGCAATCCGGGTGGCGTGGAGCTCCTCCCGGGTCAGGTACCAAGGGCCCTCGTCCGGCAGGTTGTGGGAGAGCCGTACGGCCGCGTTCACGTACTCCGTGCCTGCCCACACCGGCTCAGAGGCCGCCAGCGCCCGCCGGAGGGTGTTCCGGATGAACGGGGCCTGGCACGTGTTGTCGACCAGCACCACCCACGTCTGGTCACCGTCCCGAAGCGGCCCCAGGCGCCCCCCGATAATCCCGGTGTCCTCCGGGTCGATGCCCCACTCGGTGAGGTAGGCCGAGATCGGCGTCCACGCCCAGTCGTCGAACACTCCGCCGTGATGCGGGCACAACAGCACATGGACCCGTTCACCGGTCCGCTTGGAGTCGGTCCACCGGACCCCAGTTGCATCCTCCGGGCAGTGCCCGACCGAGTCACTGGCGAACACCTCGCACAGGTACCCGGACCGCCTGAGACCGGCGTGGATCTCCAGAATCTCCCGGGCCGAATTCTCCGTGACCGCACGGGCCAGGTAGGCAGTCACTCCGTTCCGCTCATCCCACGCGTAGACGTACCAATCCTCCCCCTCATCTCGGATGTTGATCACGTACCCCTGGTAGTCGGGGGTGTATTCGGCCCCGAGACGTGCGAATCCCTTGCGGGCATCGGTCCAGCTACTCAACTTCTCGCCTCTCGGCTAGGTGTTGACCGTCGGCTGACAGGCCATGCAAAAGACCACCCCTCAGGGTGGCCTCAAGCAAGGCGGGTCAGACGTATTCACAATCCGACGGTCGTCCTCCCATAAAGGTCAGTCCGTGCATTACGCTTCCATCTCCTCTTCCTCAGCGTCCCGACGCTCCATCTCATACATGTGTATTCCGCCAACGATGACCTTCTCAAGGTCGTGACCATACGATGCGGCGAGATGTGCCAGATCGCAGATGAGGTCTCCAACTACCTCACGGAAACAGTCCTCTTCATGGAGATACTTGGCTTCTCCGTGCTGTCCGGTCTGCGCCGCAAACTTCACCGCAACCCTTGCCCAATGAGCGCGCTTCTCATTCATTTCAACTTCGGAATAGAACATCTCAGCAACCCCTCTCCAACTACATATGTGTTGACTGTCAACTGACAGGCCATGCAAAAGGCCGTCCCGAGGGACGGCCTAGAGCAAAGCGAGTCAGGCGTTGGCGGCTTCTCCCACCCCTGACTTGTTCTGCATAAGCCAGTACCTCAGTTCATCTATGAACACATCGAGGTCATTCGACCGAGAGAACGCGCGCTCAGTGGCCAGCTCATTGAATCGATCCAATTCCCAGTCTTCACACTCCTGTTCCTCATCCTCGGGGTCATACGTCTTCAATTCCTCCCGAAAGGTCACCCTCCATCCCTCCTGAGCCTCCTCGTGGTCCTTGACTATGCTCTCGATCTTTTCTCGCAGGTTCATGATTTCCCTTTCAATGGAATGGGTTACGGCGGGAACAATTAGCGGGCACGGTTGCGATACCGGTCCTTGTAGAGGTTCAGCTCCACGAATACGGACGGAAGACCGTAAGAGGCCGCGTACGCGACCGCTTCCGCGTAGTCGTTAAAGACGCTGTGCCAAGCGGGTCCGATGTGAGCGACGTACATTGCGCCTCCATAGGCAGTAAGGGGAAGAAAAGGGTTGTCGACTGACAAGCCATGGATAGGCCGGGAAGCCCCGGCCACACCAAAGCGCGTCACTCACCGACGGTCGTGCAGCCAGTCACAGGCGGCCGCATATCCCTGCTGGCAGTCATCCCATTTGGCATCCCGGAAACCGTCGTTGAAGCTGAACACATTGGGTTCCGGGGCCCGGTGATCCGCCACCTCGACCCCTGCCCAGTAAGAGGCCGCCATAGCGGCCACCAGGAACACCTGGGCAAGCACATTGCGCATGGTCTTGTTCATTCAGTTCTCCAGTCCCATAAGGGCGATCAGCTCATCTACGGCCGGAAAGAGGCTCAGCTGTCCGACCTCTGCCCATTCCTCGGCCGCCTTTCGGTGGCGCTCCTGGACCTTTGCGTGGCGCTTCTCGGCCCCGGGGGAGAAGTCGTCCCGGGTGAACTCCCACCACTCCCGGACGGCCTTGCAGCAATCCGGGTCGTCCGAGTAGCACGTCCCCTCCTCGGGGTGATTGCGCTTCCACTCAACCTCCGAGTAGTGCATCTCATCTGCTACCGCGTATTCCTCCAGGCGTTCCACCCATTCCTGGATGGCCCGGATCGCCAGCGCGTCATCGGCTCGGACATAGAGCCGTTCGTAGTATCCGTGGACGAAGTGCCCGAATGAATGAACGGACACCCCTTCGGGGAAACGCTTCTCAAGGTCGCCGGATATGACCTCCCAGTTGCTCTCTTCAAGGGCGTCTGCGTCCCGGGTCTGTATAAATGGGGTGGCGAGCCACATGCGGGCGAAGTCGTCCCGGTCGACGTGAAGCGAAACCCCCTTGTGTGCTTCCTTAGAGAACTCCTCCAGCTTCGCCACGAAAGGTATTGCGGCCCGGATTCTGGCGATACGACGTGCACGCGTTCCAGACATGATTCATTCCCTCTCTACCAGTGGTGGCTGGTGACGTCGTATGCGCCGTCGACTACCTGAATGCTGATTCCGTGAGGACTCAGGACGCCACAGCGGAAATCACCCCTCCCGGGGTTCTCTTCCTCGCCGTCCGTCTCGCAGTACTTGGCGCATCCCTTGCGTGCCCGTTCCGCTGTTTCCTCGGCCCGCTCCCGCTTTCGGTGGACCCCGAACAGGTCCCCGACCTCGTTCCAGACGCGGTACTCAATCGCCATTGCCGCACATCCTCGAATCAAGTTTTAATGCAGCCATTGGCCCTAGAACGTCCGCTTCTGGCAAGCGTCGCACGGATTCCTGGCAGGGCAGCAACTAGCACGGGCGGTGCTGTAGCCAATGGGCTGGAAGAACCAGTTGTAGCGCTCCCACTTCACGCCGCGCTTAGAAAGCTCCGCCCGGACGGCGCCGACCGCGCATTCCGGACCGTCGGCCCTGACGTCAACCGTATCAACCAGCCCTCCGCCATTGCCTATTACCTCAACCGTGTAGACGCGGTACTCCCAGGTATGGAATCCGCCTCGAACCGTGCAACCGCATTTCTTCTTCACCAGCGTGTCAGTGGACATATCTCTCCCTAGGTCTGATGCCAGCCTGAATCTGGACCCACTACAGGCAGGTCCATCGAGAGCCGCAGAGGTGTGACCCAATACGGCCCTGCCGGGTAGTTTTGGCGCTCCCGGCCGCGCTTGGCCTCACACGCTTAAGGTCAGTCATCCCGGTGGGTGAGTATCAGTCACCCAACCTTCGCACTGCCGGACGCAATGGTGTCGGCTTGTAACGCAGGTGATCTATCCATGCCGGGTGATCAAGTCCGGTTATCCACCACGTACCAGGCCAGTCCTCGCAGGATTTACTCCCCGCTCAAGCACCTAGTCACTCCGGGCATCTATTCGCTTCATCCCGTGTGGTCTATGTGATGTTCAGTGCCGGTTTCCCCTTCGGCTTGCCAACCTCACAAGGGGACCTGTCACTTGCTTGTATGTGGCTCCCAGGAGCCTCTGTGTGCCGTCCTGTGGCCCCTTTGCTGGGGGCCGGTCATTCACTTGGTGGGTTTGGGGGCAGCTTCCTCACGCCCCGCCGGTCCGGCTTCCCTACTTGCCTGATGGCCTCTTCCCGATCCCCCGCTGTTGCGGTGGGCGGTACTTCCTGGCCCGGCGTTTCGGTGTTGCTTGCTCCGACGACCAGAACGTTAGGGCGGCACCATCCTCGAATCAAGTTTGTCTTTGAGTGACATCTTCCCTGGATGCACCGAGAGTGCTCACTCCAAGGCCCTTAAAGGGATAAAGGGAGAGGCTTAGTGCGCATATAAGACCAAAGCGGACATGTGACTGGTCGTCATATGGGCTTTTGGCTACTCAAAGTTACGTTCAGATCGTTATCTTGGCGTTACCAGATTCACTAGAAGTCCGGCCGAACTACACACATTCAACACATCTGATGGTGCATCAGAGGGGCTCAGACACCTCTCCGGACACCCCTCCGGCCCAGTCCTGACAGGTCATCAGACAGTGCCCCTCACCTGCTGCTTCCCAGTGCTCCCACTGAATGAATCCATCCCCGTCCCTCCGAGTGCATTCATTCATCCCTGTGTCAACCGGGGGTAACACATGCATGCGTTCAGAGAGGACCCGCCGGGGGCACCGTCCTCACCCTCTGTACGGGTTTGAATCGTTCCGCGGGGCTGGAGACTGGCTAGGCCGCCCTGGCGGCCAGCGGGGCTTCGAGGGCTGCTCAGAGCCCGTTTTCGGCCCTCCTGGGGCCCTTCTGGGGCCTCTCGGGGGTGAAGATGCCGCTCCGCGGCCTCGGGGAAGGCCTTGAATGAATGAAATGAGGCCTCAGAACGTGATGCCGGCCACTTTTCCAGCCAAGGTATCCTCAGCTGGGTTCTACCGACACATACATCTATTTTGTAGGGGGGTTATATACCCCCGTCAGAGTGAGTTCCTTCGGTCTTCCCTGACTGGAGGCGCAAGTAAGCCCCCTCCTCAGGGAGGGGGCCTCTCATTGGTCCGGAGGAAGCGTTGCAGGTGGCCTCGAAACAGGCCAACACACTTCTCTAGGAGGGTGCCGCGATAGTCAGAGTCTTGGTAACTACCACTTTCTCGTCGAAGATGGAATCGATGGCAACGGTCACCTCCACAGTGTCTCCGACGCTATAGGCAGTGCCCGAGAAGACGGTCACTTGCTCCTTGACGTTCGTAGAGCACTCAAAAACACCCTGCGTGTACTCGTCGGATCCGGTGTTCTTGTCCACCACTCTGACGAGGTAGGAAGTAGGAAGTGTGTCCGGAGGGTCGCATTTGCAGGTAAAATCGGCCGCAACGCCGGGGACCGTATTTCTGGTAAGCTTAACGCCGTCGATCTGTACTGAAACTGCGGCGGCGGCGTTCGTGGCAGCAGTCAGGGTCAGGGCTGTGGTTGAAGCGACGACGCCAGCAACCTGTAGCAGGCGCTTCATGAGGACTCCTTGGGAGAGTTGGGAACCTGTGAACAGCTGTTCCCAACCGACCCGGGCCCCTATCGGCCCATTCGAGTGGTGCAGCTGAGGCCGTCGCTCTACCGCTCTCTCTGGCTGGAGACACAAGTAGGCCCCCTCCCAAAAGAGGGGGCCTACTGATGAACCTCAGGTCAGTTCTTGTTGGCCGGCCAGGTCGCTCCTCAGGACGACCTCCAGGACCGCATCGGCAATTTCGGTTGCCACGTTGGCCGGCGCCTGGACGCTGCAAGGCGAATCTGCGAGGTCAACCCGCCGGTAACTCATCGTGCATAGCCGACTCGAACTCGTTCATTGCCTGGCTGATTGCCTCCCTTTCTAGAAGACACATCTCCTGGGCCATATCATATAACTGCCCCTTCGGACACTTGTAGTGATGTTGATGATAGGTATTTGCATGAGCTGGGGTTGCAGCAAGGAGCAAACCGACTCCGCATGTTGCTGCCAGTAAGGCTGGACGCCTGATTCCCACGACAAGACCCTTCACGTTGAGTCCCCCCAGTCGAAGGCTCGTTTCTGAGCTATGCCACCTGTAGTCGCCCGTTTGGGCCCTCGATGGCATGCAGCGACGGTCAAAGTGCCGCAGAGTCAAGGCATGGCAGGGATCATCGTGCGCTTCGAGTCGGACCAGGCCCAGGCAGAGAGCCCGGAGGGCTGGGCTCTTGGAAACACGACTAGGCCCCCTCTCGACAGAGGGGGCCTCCTGTTGAACCTCAGGTCAGCTCTTCTTGGCCAGTCAAGTGGTTCCTCAGGACGACCTCCAGAACCGCATCGGCAATCTCGACTGCCACACTGGCCGGCACCTGCCCACTGTAGATCGAATCCAGCTTGGCCACGGCAGTCTCGCGTGCAAGATCACGAATTTCGGTCTGATCCACCCGAGTTCCTCCTTCAAGTCGGCAGGCGGCCCCAAGATGGCCGCATTGGAGATGCTGAGGGCCTGGATGTAGCTCAGTCTGCTCTCATGGCAGGGATCATTGTCCTCTTCGAGCTGGACCAGGCCCAGGCAGAGAGCCCGGAGGGCGACGAGCCGGCCGTGCTCCTGGTGCACGCCGCGGGCCAGGACCCCGATGCCCCCGAGGACCCGCTTCCGCGGACCCTCTGTGGTAGGGACACCGGGTCCATGGAGCACTCGCATTACCGGCCTGAGAGGCCTGGCGAGACCTGGTATCCGTTCTACCTGCGGAACCGACGCTGTCCGGCCTGTGAGGACGTTCTGAGGCGAGTCTGAGCGTCCGGGGTTTGAAGGAATGGGTTCTTCAAGCGGGCGCCGTCAGGTTCTGGCTGTCGGCCCGTAGAACAGATGCGTTCCGAGACGTGTCCTCTGACGGTGGAACCCGCCAGTACCTGTCAGATCCTTGATCGCGAGTTGGTAGCCGTCTCCACCATCATCGAAGCTGATGTTCGTACCAGCCGCACTGAGGATGATCGACTCGCCGCGGCCTGCGATCGTGTATCCGCGACGTCGATACCACTTCATCACCGCCAGGTCGCCGGATCGCACCTTGGCAAGAGTGATTCGAGCACCCCAAGCGGCCACCAACCGCTCTCCGGCTGCCAGCAGGGCCGTTCCAAGGCCCCGGTTCTGCGATTCCGGTTGAACGGCCAGGAGCTCTACCTCCACCAACCGGTCAGCGAGGATCCGTTGCCCCTTTGCTCCCAGTTCGGCATACTCCTGAATCAACCGAACGGGTGAGCCGAAGTACGTGAGGCCTGACAGCTGGCCGCCTGGCCCGTCCACTACCAGAACGGCGGCCTGGCCGTGCGGTAGGCGGAATCGGCCGCCGTACTCTTCGACGGCAGACTCTAGGCTCCTTCCGTTGGAACGCGGTTCGGCGCCGTGAAGGGCAAGCCTTGCGAGGTCCGAGACCTGAGCCCCTTCCCCGGTCCTGGCCAGCCTCACAGGCGCCAACATGGTCTCCATAGCCGCACCCTACTGCCACGGATAGACTGCCCAGGTGCACCGCTCCCACGCGGCAGCTGTCGACTGTCCTGTGGGAACAGGTACCTCGCCTCTGGGATTGAGCTCCCGGAGGCGAGGCGCATCCTCCTGTGCAGATGGCAGGTTTCCGGCAGACCATGTGACTGCTTGTCATCTCGCTTCGCTAGTCTGAGTTCGTGGATACGTTGCCACCTGAACCTGTGACCCTGCTTCACTCCAGGGCCTGGTTGAGCCCTGGAACCTACCAGTTGGGGCCTCGTCGAAGGATCAGGGTTGCCTCCGGGCATCACGGGCGCTGGCATCCGCATGTGAACGCCAACCGGTGGCTTAGGGGGCCTAGCCGCGGACTGCTAGCCAGTGCCCAAAGTGACCTAACTCATCTTGAGTCAGCTTTCCTTGGCGCGGCATACGCTGACGTGCAGCCTCTGAACTGGTTGGCACAGGCGCTCAGCAAGGCGGGGTTCCGTCCTGCCCGACGGCAGCTTCCGCGCTTGGAGCTACCGTCTCTCGTCTCTCAGATGGGTACCTCGCATTCCCGGCGAGAGGGCGTAAGCGTCCTTGCGCGCCAGTTCAGTGTTTTGTCCAAAAGGTTCCTTGCATCTGCCCTTGTGCCGGGCGGTCCAGCTCTCAAGTCTCGCCTGACCGGACTCGACTTCGCGGCACTCCTTCACCGAGACTGGCTGCTAGCCCAGGCGGAACAGCTGGCGCTTCAACTGCTGCTGGCTGTGCTCTGGGAAGTACTGCCAGTGCCTGTGAGCCTCCCGCTTGTTGAAGAGCCCCGTACGTGGGTCTGTGTCTGCGGATCAGAGCGACTAGCGGGCCCCCTTGTCCCCCGGGGGCCGGGGCTGACGTCCCTGCCGGCCACCAGTCAGCAGGGGCACCGTTTCGGCTGGAGCCTGGCCGCCTAGCCGAGGTGCTCCCGTACTCGGGAAACCTCCAATGCCAAAGATCAACCTGCCCGAGAACACCCCGTGGTGGGTCGTCGGGCTACTCGCCTTCGTCCTGGTGCTCGCGTACGCGGTCCGGATCGTGGCCAACGCCATCCTGCCCCGGCAGTCCGACCACCGCCTCAGCTGGTGGCGCGAGTGGTGGGAGCACCGCAAGGCCATGACGTCAATCAAGCGGAGCCCAGACCTCCACGTACCGCCGGGCGGGAGCGGCGAGAAGCACGAGGAAGTCAGCTCCTCCCCGCCGGTTCGATAGGCTCGCCGAGGCAACGAGTAACGACCCTTGCCGTGTGGCCGTAGGAGTGCCGCGCCAGAAGGCCCCCCGGGTTCTGCCGAGGGGCCTTCTACGTTCAGCTCATCCTTCGCCTGACATCAAGCTGCTGTCCCCGCGAGGGCATGTGGGATGCCGGTGGCGATGTTGTCCAACCAGTGGACCGGGTCAGGGAGATCGAGCGCCGCGGCGAACGCTGCGGCCCGTCGCCTGCGTCGGTCGTCCTCGTTGTCGAGTTCTGCCGCCAGGGTCAGGGACCATCGGCGGTCTGCCTCAGCAGCGAACCGCTGGCGAAGAGCCTCCTGTTCGTTACTGGCCATTCCCTCGAAGGCGACCATGTAGCGCGGCACCAGGGTCGTAGGTGCGGTGCAGGCCGTCTCACGCAGGTCGAACACCGAGATGGGCCGCACTGGGGCGCAAATGACGTGCGCGGGCGCGGTGGGCTGTACGGGCTCCACGGGCCCGCCCAGCACAACCTTGGGGCAAGGGCGTCGGTGCCTACCCCGAGCCGGCACAGCCAAGCGCAGAACGGTCCGGATTGTGCGGGCGATAAGGTGTCGCATTGCTGGCAGCTCCTCGAAAGCTGTTCGGCACCCCCCGGAGGCCCGGCCAGGCCTGCGGGGGTTTTTCGTTGGGCTCCAACGTAGGGCAACTCATCTAAGTTATCTACCCATCTACTTACCTAAGTAGAGGAGGCCGAGCGATCTCTCTAGGCTGCTGCCATGTCTGATCGCCCGAAGCGCACACCGCCCTACCGACTCGCTGCTGCCGAACTGGCTGCCGAGATCCGGAGCGGCACCTACGACCAGGGCGAGCCGTTCCCTTCGCAGTCGGCCCTGTGCGCTCGGTTCAACATGGCGACCATGACCATCCGACGGGCCCTCGAAGTTCTGCGCGAGGAAGAGGGGCTGATCACTACCCGCTGGGGCCAGGGGTCGGCGGTTGTCCCGCCCGCCGACCGCCCGGCCCCGGAGGCCGATCAGACCCCGAGGGACAGCGAGACTGCGTGACCAACGCATGACCAACAGCAGCCCCGAGCAGCCAGAAACAGGCAGGACGCACCGGCACGGCGCACCGTCAAGCGTGGGCGTGTTAGGGTCATCCCCGCAGGTCAGAGCCTTACGGGGCGGTGCCCGAGAGGAGAGTTCAAGTCCCCCCTCGGACACAACAGAAATTCCCCGTGGGATCCGAAAGGATCCCGCGGGGAATTTCTTTTTTCCGGCCCACGGCCGACTCCCCCTCGCGATCCACCGCCGACGGCGGTGTGGCGCCAGTCTCGTTGAGCGGTCCCGGCCGTCCGGAAACCGGACACGAGATGGCAACGATCGGGCGGTTTGAGCTTCCTCTGAGGTATTCGCCCCATTTGGAACCATAGGCTGCTGGGGTTTGTCCGGAATACCGACCCAAAACCGTAAAAGCGCCGACACCATCCGCTGAACCCCGAGCGAGAGGACCGATACGTTGAGTGAGCCCGATTCGCCCAAGGCATCACACCAGAACTACCGCCGATCGCTCGGCACGATCAGCCTGACCGCGGTCGGGCTCGGCTCGATCATCGGCTCCGGCTGGCTGTTCGGCGCCGAGCGGGCCGCCAGGCTGGCCGGCCCCGCCTCGATCCTCGCCTGGGTGATCGGCGCCGCCGTGGCGCTCACCATCGCGCTCACCTACAGCGAGCTCGGGTCGATGTTCCCCAAGGCCGGCGGCATGGTCCGGTACGGCCAGTACTCGCACGGCTCGCTGGCCGGCTACCTGGCCGCCTGGGCCAACTGGATCGCCATCGTCTCGGTCATCCCGGGTGAGGCCACCGCGTCCGTCCAGTACATGAGCTCCTGGCACTTCGACTGGGCCAAGGGCCTGTACGACGGCAAGGAACTCACCCTCAGCGGGGTGGCACTGGCCAGCGTGCTGCTGGTCGTGTACTTCGTCCTCAACTGGTTCGCGATCACGCTGTTCGCCAAGACCAACACGGCGATCACCGTGTTCAAGGTCGTCGTGCCGACGCTGACCGCCGGCGCGCTGCTCCTCGCGCACTTCGACACCTCGCACTTCACCCAGCCGGGCGGCTTCGCCCCGAACGGCTGGAGCGCGGTGTTCACCGCCGTCGCCGTCTCCGGCATCGTCTGGGCCTTCAACGGCTTCCAGTCGCCGCTCAACCTGGCCGGCGAGGCCCGCAACCCCGGCAAGTCGCTGCCCAAGGCCGTCATCGGCTCGATCCTGATCGCCCTGGTGATCTACGTCGCGCTGCAGATCGCGTTCATCGGCGCCATCCCGGCCGCCGACCTGTCGAACGGCTGGAGCAGCCTCTCCTACACCTCGCCGCTCGCGGACCTCGCGATCGCCTGGGGCATCAACTGGCTCGCGCTGCTGCTCTACGCGGACGCCTTCGTCTCGCCGTCCGGCACCGGCATGATCTACGCCGCCACCACCTCGCGCATGATCCACGGCGTGCAGGAGAACGGCCACCTGCCGAAGCTCTTCGGCAAGGTCGACGCCAAGACCGGCATCCCGCGCCCGGCGCTGCTGCTCAACCTGGTGGTCGCCTTCCTGTTCCTCGCGGTCTTCCGCGGCTGGGGCTCGCTGGCCGAGATCGTCTCCGTCGCCACCGTGATCTCGTACATCACCGGCCCGGTCGCCGTGATGGCGCTGCGCCGCCTCGCGCCGGACCTCCAGCGCCCGGTGAAGCTCAAGGCCATGCCGGTGATCGCGCCGGTCGCGATGGTCTTCGGCTCGCTGGTGCTGTACTGGGCCCGCTGGCCGCTCACCGGCAAGGTCATCCTGCTGATGGCCGCCGGTCTGCCGATCTGGGCCTGGTACGAGCTGCGCAAGCCCTTCGAGCAGTTGAAGCCGCACCTCAAGGCGGGCGCCTGGATGATCGCCTACCTGTTCGTGATGGCCGGGGTCTCCTGGGCCGGCAGCTCCGACTTCGGCGGGCACGGCTACCTGCCGGAGGGCTGGGACCTGCTGATCGTGGCCGCGATCGGCCTGGCCTTCTACTACTGGGGCGTCGCCAGCGCCTGGGCCAACCCCTCGCTGGCCGAGGTGCGCCGCGAGCTGGCGGCCGAGGCGGAGGCTGAGGCTGAGGCGTCCGCCGGGGCCGCGGAGCCTTCGCGGGTCTGAGCGGGGCCTGAGCGGGTACGTGGCAAGGAAGGGCCGGTCGGGTTTCCGACCGGCCCTTCGGCGTCGCCGGGGCGGGAAGCCAGGTCAGCCCCGGCGGGCGCGGCGGAGCGCCGAGGTGAGCAGCGGGGGCAGCAGGTCCTTGGCGGCGCACTTGGCGACGTTGACCGGGCGGCGCGCCTCGGCGGCGCGGGCGCGGCGGGCGGCGAGGTCCAGCGCGGCCTCGTCCCGGGCCGTCCGGTACGCGTCCTCGGGCGCCGGCGCCCCGGCCGCCCCCGGCCGGTGCCGGGAGGGGCGGAACGGCCGGATGCCCTCCGTACTGCCGGTCATCCGCAGCACCTGGCGGTGGTTGAGGGTCTCGGCGCTGAGCTCGCAGCCGACGGCGAGGTCCACCCGGTCGAGCAGGTCGCGCTGGAACGGCTCCGGGTCGCCCCAGGTGCCGTAGAACTTGCACTCGGTGAGCACGATCGGCCTGAGGCCGTGGTTGAACACCGCCTCCCAGGTCGCCGCGGCGACGCCGGGGGTGTGCTGGGACCGGTAGTCGTCCAGGACCACGACGCCCTGGTCCTGCAGCGCGGTCCGGGCCACCTGGAGGTCGCCCACCACGTGCTCGTACAGGTGCGAGGCGTCGATGTGGACGAAGCGGTAGGCCCCCGCCGGGACCCGTCCGCCCGCGAGCGCCGAGGTCGGGGCCTGGACGATGTCCGGCAGCCGGTCGTGGAAGGACAGGTAGTTGGCCTCGAAGGCCGAGCGGGTCAGCGTCTTCCGGTAGGAGTGGTCCATCTCGCTGGAGTTCTCGTCGTCCGGCGCGTCCGAGTCGAACAGGTCACAGACGGTGAACGTCTCCCCGGGCCGGAGGTGCTCCCCGATCACGATCGCGCTGCGGCCGAGGTAGGCGCCCATCTCCATGAGGTGGCCGGTGACGCCCCGCTCCGCCTGACGCCCGAGGAACCACTCGAAGGAGTGCCGGTCGTGGTCCCAGAACCATCCCGGTACGTCCTCCAACACGGCCGGCCCGACGGGCTGCTGCGGTTCGCCCTTCAACGCGGTGTCGGTCACGGGATGCTCCTTAGCAGTGCGGATGACCTGCGGGTTCCGAGCCGCACCTCGGCGCGGTGGCGGCCTGCCCGGCCCCGGGCACGGACCGGATCACCGCTCGTGCACGAGGCGCCCCCCATCGACAGTAGGCCCCCGCCGCGGAGTCCGCCGCCCACCGCGGCAGGTACCTGTCCGGCCGAGGCGGGATCGGCTCTTGTGCGCGGCCGTCCGGCCGCCTTGACTGACCTCTTGACTGACCTTCCGACTCGCCCTGTCGGCCGAACGGCGGCTGACCAGTGGAAAGGACGATCCGTGGAACAGGAGTACGCGGAGTACGGCGACCAGTACATCGACGGCGCCTGGCGGCCCTCCCGGGACTCCGGCACGATCACCGTGCTCAACCCCGCCACCGAGCGGGTGCTCGCCACCGTACCGGCCGGTGCGGCGGCCGACGTCGACGCCGCGGTCGCGGCGGCCCGCCGGGCGGCCCGGGGCTGGGCCGCCGCCACCCGCGAGGAGCGGCTGGCGCCGCTCACCCGGCTGCGGGACGGACTGGCCGATGCCCAGGCCGAGATCACCTCGACCGTGGTCGCCGAGCTGGGCGCCCCGGTCGGCTTCGCCGGGGCCGTGCACGCCGGGCTGCCGCTGACCGTGGCGACCTCGTACCTGAGCCTGCTGGCCGGCTACCCCTTCGAGGAGCGGATCGGCAACTCGGTGGTGTTCGCCGAGCCGGCCGGGGTGGTCGCGGCGATCACGCCGTGGAACTACCCGCTGCACCAGATCGTGGCCAAGGTCGTCCCGGCGCTGGCGGCCGGTTGCCCGGTGGTCCTCAAGCCGGCCGAGGACACCCCGCTGGTGGCCCGGCTGTTCGCCCGGCTGGTGGACGAAGCCGGCTTCCCGGCCGGGGTGTTCAACCTGGTGACCGGCACCGGGGCGGTCGCGGGCGCGGCGCTCGCCGCCCATCCGGAGGTGGACGTGGTGTCCTTCACCGGCTCCACCGCCGTCGGCCGGCAGGTCGCCGAGGCGGCCGGGCGCGGGCTCAAGCGGGTCGCGCTGGAGCTGGGCGGCAAGTCCGCCAACGTGGTGCTGCCGGGCGCCGACCTGGCCCGGGCGGTGAACGTGAACGTCGCCAACGTCTTCGCCAACTCCGGCCAGACGTGCAGCGCCTGGACCCGGCTGCTGGTGCACGCGGACCAGTACGAGGAGGCGGTCGCGCTCGCTGCCAAGGCCGCCGAGAAGTACGTCCCGGGCGACCCGGCCGACCCGCGGACCCGGATCGGCCCGCTGGTCAACGCCCGGCAGCTGGAGCGGGTGCGCGGCTACCTGGCGGACGCGCTCGCCCAGGGCGCCCGGCTGGTGGCCGGCGGTCCGGAGCCACTGGCCGAACTGCCCACCGGCCACTACGTCCGGCCGACCGTCCTCGCCGACGTCACCCCGGAGATGACGGTGGCCCAGGAGGAGGTGTTCGGCCCCGTCCTGGTGGTCCTGCGCTACGACGACGAGGACCACGCCGTCGAGATCGCCAACGGCACCGCCTACGGGCTGGCCGGCGGCGTCTGGGCGGCGACCACCGACACCGCCGCCGCCTTCGCCCGCCGGCTGGACACCGGACAGGTGGACCTCAACGGCGGCCGGTTCAACCCGCTGGCCCCGTTCGGCGGTTACAAGGACTCCGGGCTCGGCCGCGAGCTGGGGCGGCACGGGCTGGATGAGTTCCTGCAGTGCAAGTCGCTCCAGTACTAGGAGACTTGACGGCCGGGGCGGGGCGCTCGACCACCGGGCCGCCGAACGGAAGGTTCGGCGGCCCGGTGTCACGGCGGGCTCCTCCGGCCCGGTCGGAGCAGGGGCCGGTCGGGCCAGGGACCGGTCGGGCCAGCGGCCGGTCAGGCCAGGTCGACGCCCGGGTAGAGCGGGAACGGTGCCAGCAGGTCGGCGGCGCGCTTGGCGATGCCGTCGCGGAGGGCCTCGTCGAGGGCGTAGTTCGCCTTGGAGGGAGCGCCGTTGGCCGCGGTGGTGGGGGTGGTGCCGCGCAGGACGGTATCAATCAGGGCGGCGATCTCGTCCATCTCGGCGGTGCCCAGGCCGCGGGTGGTGAGCGCCGGGGTGCCGAGCCGCACGCCCGAGGTGTACCAGGCGCCGTTCGGGTCCTGCGGGACGGAGTTGCGGTTGGTGACGATGCCCGAGTCCAGCAGCGCCGCCTCGGCCTGACGGCCCGTCAGGCCGTAGCCGGAGACGTCGGCGAGCACCAGGTGGTTGTCGGTGCCGCCGGTGACCAGCTTGCCGCCGCGGCGCAGCAGGCCCTCGGCGAGCGCCCGGGCGTTGTCGACCACGGCGCGGGCGTAGGTGCGGAACTCGGGACGGCGGGCCTCGGCGAGGGCGACGGCCTTGGCGGCCATCACGTGCGAGAGCGGGCCGCCGAGCACCAACGGGCAGCCGCGGTCCACGTGTTCGGCCAGGGCGGCGGTGCTGAGCACCATGCCGCCGCGCGGGCCGCGCAGGGACTTGTGGGTGGTCGTGGTGACGATGTGGGCGAACGGCACCGGGTCGTGGTCGCCGGTCAGCACCTTGCCCGCGACCAGCCCGGCGAAGTGCGCCATGTCGACCATGAGGGTCGCGCCGACCTCGTCCGCGATCTCGCGCATCCTGCGGAAGTCCACCAGCCGCGGGTAGGCGGAGTAACCCGCCACCAGGATCAGCGGGCGGAACTCGCGGGCGGTCTCGCGCAGCGCGTCGTAGTCGATCAGGCCGGTGACCGGGTCGGTGCCGTAGCTGCGCTGCTCGAACATCTTGCCCGAGATGTTGGGCCGGAAGCCGTGGGTGAGGTGGCCGCCGGTGTCCAGCGACATGCCGAGCATCCGCTGGTTGCCGAGGTCCTGGCGCAGCTCGGCCCAGTCCTGCTCGGTGAGGTCGTTGACGTTGCGCACCTCGGCCCGCTCCAGGGCCGGGCTCTCGACCCGCTGGGAGAGCACCGCCCAGAAGGCGGTGAGGTTGGCGTCGATGCCCGAATGCGGCTGGACGTAGGCGTGTTCGGCGCCGAACAGCTCGCGGGCGTGCTCGGCGGCGATCGCCTCGACGGTGTCGACGTTGCGGCAGCCCGCGTAGAAGCGGCGGCCGACGGTGCCCTCGGCGTACTTGTCGCTGAGCCAGTTGCCCATGGTGAGCAGGACGGCCGGGGAGGCGTAGTTCTCGCTGGCGATCAGCTTGAGCGAGGCGCGCTGGTCCTCCAGCTCCCGGCCGATGGCGGCGGCGATCCGGGGCTCCACGCCGGCCACCACGTCCAGGGCGCTGCGGAAGGAGGTGTCGGCGGCGGGGCTCGCGGTGGTGTGGGGCGTCTGCTCGGGCTGGGCCATGGCGGTCTCCTGGTGGGGATGCGGGGCGGCCCAGGCGCTCGGCAACGACGTGAGGATCCACGGGACCGCTTCCCGATGGTCGATTCCATCCCTACGCGCCAGTCGCGGTCCTCCGGGATCGTACCAATACCCCGGGGACTGTGGCGGAGGTCTCAGAATGCGGAACAGGCCGTCCGCTTCGGTGCGGTATGTCCGTTCTCCTGCAACGGCCGTGTTGCGGGGAAATGAAGCCGCCACAATTCCCGAAACAGTCCGGAAGGAATTCCGTAAGGGCGCCTTCCGGTGATTTGCGGAAGGCCGAACGCATCCGATCTGATGTCGCTCGAACGGCCGCCGGGAAACCCCCGGGGGCCGGTTCGGAAATGCCCACCAGCGCACCCTCACCCATGGGGCGGCGGAGAATTCGGGGAGTACGCCTCTCATGGCAGCGGTCGACACAGTCGCAGTTACCGGCCCGACCCCCGGGCCGACCCCGGGACCGACCCCCGGACCGGCCGCACCGAGCCTGCTGCGCCGCGTGCTGCGCGACCGGGTCGGCGCCGCTGCCTCCGCCGTCGTCCTGCTGTTCCTGCTGCTCGCCCTGGCCGCGCCGCTGGTCGCCGCCCTGTACGGGAAGAACCCGGTCGAGCACTACGGCCAGAACACTCCCGGCCTGCTCAGCGACGGCGGCCTGCCGATGCTGCCGAACGGCGGGATCTCCGGCGAGTTCTGGTTCGGCCTGGAGCCCGGCCTCGGCCGGGACGTGCTGACCCAGCTGCTGTACGGCATCCGCACCTCGCTGCTGATCGCCTTCGCCGCGGCCGCCGTGACCACCACGCTCGGCGTGCTGGCCGGGGTCGCGGTCGGCTACCTCGGCGGGATCGCGGACCGGCTGTTCGGGTTCCTCGCCAATGTGCTGCTGGCCTTTCCGACCCTGCTCCTGCTGCTCGCACTCAGCCCGGTGATCCAGTCCCGACTGGTCGATCCGGGCGCCGCGGAACCGGAGTGGATGCAGTTCCTGGTGCTGATCCTGGTCTTCTCCGCGTTCGGCTGGATTCCGCTCGCGCTTTCCCTCCGGGCCACCGTCCGCTCACTCCGGGAAAGGGATTTCGTGCAGTCCGCCCGGGCGCAGGGGGCGAGCCGCCTCCACATCGTCGTCCACGAACTGCTGCCGAACGTCCGCTCCCAGCTGATCGTGCACGCCACCATGGCCGTACCGACCTTCGTCGCCTCCGAGGCCGCGCTGTCCTTCCTCGGCGTCGGCATCACCGAGCCCGTCCCCGACTGGGGGCGGATGATCTCGCGCGGCTCGGAGGTCTTCCAGGCCGACCCGACCTACCTGGTCTTCCCGGGCGTGGCCCTGCTGGTGTTCGTGCTCGCCTTCAACCTGCTCGGCGACGCCCTCCGGGACGCGCTGGACCCGCGCCGCGCCCGCTGAGCCCCCCTTCCGCTTCCCCGCCCCGTCCGCTTCCGCTTCCCGTTCCGCTTCCCCTGATCAACCATCCGAGCCCGCCCCGACCGGACGTGTCGGGGCAAGGAGGGATTCGCCATGCGCTGGACCAAACCGTCGCTCGCCGTCATCGCCACCGCCCTGCTGGCGACCTCCTGCTCGGCAGGCGCCGGCAGCACCGGCCCCGCCGCCGGCGGGGCCCCGGCCAAGGAGACCTCGCCGCTGACCGCGGCGCTCGGCACCGAGAAGGACAGCGCGGGCCCCGCCCCGGCCGTCCCCGGCGCCCGCCCGGGCGGCACGGTCAACGTGTACAACAGCGTCGAGTTCCGCCACCTGGACCCGCAGAAGGTCTACGCGGGCGCCTCGTACAACGCCTCGCTGCTCTGGGGCCGCCAGCTGACGCAGTACCAGGTCGTCGACGGCAAGGCCAAGCTGGTCGGCGACCTGGCCACCGACACCGGCACCCCGACCGACGGCGGGCGCACCTGGACGTACCGGCTCAAGGAGGGCGTGGCCTGGGAGGACGGCAAGCCGATCACCGCCCAGGACGTCAAGTACGGCATCGAGCGCACCTTCGGCAAGGGCTACGAGGTCGGCCCGCCGTACTGGCCGCAGTGGCTCACCGGCGAGGCCAGCTACGAGGCCGCGCGCGCCAAGTACGCCGGACCGCAGGCCGGTGACCTGGACGCGATCGGGACCCCGGACGAACGCACCCTGGTCTTCCACTTCCCGCAGCCGCAGGCCGACGTGCCGTACATGGCCGCGCAGTCCTCCTCCTCGCCGGTGCGCCGGGACAAGGACACCGGGACGGACTACGACCGGCTGCCGTTCGCCAGCGGCCCGTACCGGATCGTCGAGCACGTCCAGAACACCCGCATGGTGCTGGAGCGCAACCCGGCCTGGAAGGCGGAGACCGACCCGATCCGCAACCAGTACCCGGACAAGTTCGTGTTCACGTACGGCAAGGAGGCGCTCAACGGCAACCAGGAGATCCTCTCCGGGCGGGACGGCGGCGCCAACGCCACCACCGCCTCCGACGAGCTCTCCCCCGAGCTGTACCAGTCCGCCGACACCGACCCCAAGGCCAAGGACCTGGTCGTCTCCGGCCGCCGGGGTGCCTTCGTCACCCAGCTGGTGATCAACAACGAGCGGGTGCCGGACGTCGAGGTGCGCAGGGCCCTCAACCTCGCCTACCCGCGCCAGCAGGCCCGGCAGGTCCAGGGCGGCTCCCGGACCGGCGAGCTCGCCACCACGCTCAGCTCGCCCGCGCTGATCGACTGGCAGAAGTACGACCTCGCCCCGGCCAGTCCCGAGGGCGACCCGGAGGCCGCCAAGGCCGCGCTCGCCAAGGCCAAGCAGGCGCCGGCCAGCCTGACGTACGCATACAAGAACACCCCGGACGGGCAGCGCGTCGCCCAGGTGCTGGTGGACGGCTTCGGCAAGGCGGGCATCACCGTGGTGCCCAAGCCGATCGACCCCAAGGCCTTCCTGGACGAGGTGCACCGGGCGGACTCGCCGTACGACCTGTTCGAGGAGACCAGCTCCGTCGACTGGCCGACCCCGTCCACGCTGATCCCGTTCTCCTTCGACGGCCGGGCCGGCAGCGACATCAACTCCGCGCGCTACCGCAACCCCGCGGTCGACAAGGAGATCGACCGGATCAACCAGATCGGCGAACCGCGCGCCAAGGCCAAGGAGCTGTACGCGCTGGAGCAGACCGTGATGAAGGACCTGCCGGTGCTGCCGCTCACCTACCCGACGGTCAACCAGCTGCGCGGCAGCAACGTCGGCGGGACGTTCATCCACCCGATCTACGGGGCGGTCGGGCTGACCTGGCTGTACCTGAAGTCGTGACGGCTCGGGGGCCTCTGAGGCTGACACTCCGAGGCCCCCGGCTCCCGGCTCCCGCCCCCGCCCCCACCCCCGTCCCCGTTTCCGTTTCCGTCCCGTCGACCCCGGACCGGCCATGCTCTCCTTCGCCCTGCGGCGGACCCTCCAGGCGCTCGGCGTCCTGCTCGCGGTCTCCGCCGCCGCCTTCGCCCTCTTCTACGCCGCGCCCGCCGACCCCGCCCGCGCCGCCTGCGGCCCGCGCTGCGACAGCGGACAGATCGCGGCGGTGCGCCAGAGCATGGGCCTGGACCAACCACTGCTCGCCCAGTACACCGACTACCTGGTCGGCGTGGTCGCCGGGCGGGACATCAACGACGTGGACGGCTCGGTCATCCACTGCGCGGCCCCCTGCCTCGGCTACTCCTACCGACTGCACCAGCCCGTCACCGAGGCGCTGGCCGAGCACCTGCCCGTCACCTTCTCGCTGACCGCCGGGGCGCTCGCCGTCCTGCTGGTCCTCGGCCTCGGCACCGGGTTCGTCTCCGCGCTGCGGCACGGCCGCCGCACCGACCGGCTGCTGTCCGCCTTCACCCTGGTCGGCGCGAGCGTGCAGATCTACTTCCTCGGCTACCTCGCGCAGTGGGCGCTGGTGTACTCCACGGGCCTGCTGCCGCTGCCCTCCTACACCCCGCCCGGCGAGGACCCGGCGGCCTGGGCGGGCGGGATGCTGCTCCCCTGGCTCGTCCTCGGCTTCGTCAACTCGGCCGTGTTCGCCCGGCTCTCGCGCTCCCAGCTGCTGGAGACCATGAACGAGGAGTACGTCCGCACCGCCCGCGGCAAGGGGCTGGGCCGGCTGCGCGCCCACCTCAAGTACACCTCGCGCGGGGCCGCCGGGCCGCTGGTGCAGCTGCTCGGACTGGAGGCCGGGGTGCTGCTCGGCGGGGCGGTGATCACCGAGACGGTGTTCGGGCTGAACGGGGTCGGGCGGTTCGCCGCCCAGGCCGTGTCCGGGCAGGACCTGCCGGCCGTGGTCGGCGCGGTGCTGCTGGCCGCCTGCTTCGTGGTGCTGTTCGTCGCACTGGCGGACCTGGCGGTGGCCTGGCTCGACCCGCGCATCCGACTGGGCTGAGAGGAACCGCAACGATGAAGTCTCCCGAATCCCAAGGCGGTCGTACGGTGGATGCCGAACCGGTGCTCAGCGTCAGGGACTTGACGGTCCAGTTCGCCGATCCGCGCGGCGGCGCCCCGGTGACCGCCGTCCGGGGCCTGTCCTTCGACCTCGCAGCGGGTGAAGTCCTCGGCCTGGTCGGCGAGTCGGGCTCCGGGAAGTCCACCGTCGGACTGGCCCTGCTCGGCCTGCACGACCCGCGGACCACCACCGTCACCGGCTCGGTCCGGCTGGACGGAACGGAGTTGGTGGGCGCCCGGGAGTCCGTGCTGCGCGGAGTGCGGGGCGCCCGGGCCGCACTGGTCTTCCAGGACGCGCTCACCTCGCTCAGCCCCTTCCACGGCGTCGGCGCCCAACTCGCCGAGATGTACCGGCTGCACCACCCGGCGGCCGGGCGGGCCGAGGCCAGGCGACGGGCGGCCGCGATGCTCGACCGGGTCGGCATCCCCGCCGCCCGCCTGCGCGACTACCCGCACCAGTTCTCCGGCGGGATGCGACAGCGGGTGATGATCGCGATGGCGCTGATGAACGACCCGAAGCTGCTGGTCGCGGACGAGCCGACCACCGCGCTGGACGCCCGGGTCCAGCGCCAGGTCCTCGACCTGCTGGGCGAGTTGCAGCGCGAGCACGGCACGGCGGTGCTGCTGGTCAGCCACGACCTCGGCGTGGTCGCCGGGACGACGGACCGCACCCTGGTCCTGCGCGACGGCGCCGAGGTCGAGTCCGCGCCGACCGGCGAACTGCTCGCCGCGCCGCGCCGCCCGTACACCCGCGCCCTGGTGGGCGCGGCGCTGCGGCTGGACTCGGTACCGGGCAGCGCACTTCCGACGGTCGACGATCCCTCACCCACCAGGACGTTCACGCCCAGGCCGACGGCGACCGGGCGCCCCGAGCGCCCTGAGCGCCCCGAGCGGTGGCTGGTGGAGGTGGAGGAGCTCTCCGTGCACTTCCCCGGGCGGCGGCGCCTGCCCTCGCTCCGGGCCGAACCGGTCCGGGCCGTGGAGGGGGTGAGCCTGCGGATCGCCCCGGGCGAGACGCTCGGGCTGGTCGGCGAGTCCGGCTCCGGCAAGTCCACCACCTCCCGGGTGCTGGCCGGGCTGCAACGCCCCACCGGCGGACGCGTCCGCTACGACGGCCAGGACGTCACCCGGCCGGACCGGGAGCTGCGCCGCCGGCTCAGCCGGGAGATCCAGCTGGTCTTCCAGGACCCGTACGCCTCGCTCAACCCGCGCCGCACCGTCGCCCAGACCCTCGACACCCCGCTGCGGCTGCACACCCCGCTGGACGCGGCGCAGCGGCGCGAGCGCGCGGCCGAACTGCTGGAGCAGGTCGGGCTGCCCGCCAGGCACCTGGACCGCTACCCGCACGAGTTCTCCGGCGGGCAGCGGCAGCGGATCGGCATCGCCCGGGCCCTGGCGCCCGAACCGCGGCTGATCATCGCGGACGAGCCGGTCTCGGCGCTCGACGTGTCGGTGCAGGCGCAGGTGCTCAACCTGCTGATGGAGCTGCGCGAACGGCTCGGCGTCGCCTTCCTGTTCGTCTCGCACGACCTCGCGGTGGTGCGGCACTTCTGCGACCGGGTCGCGGTGATGCACCGGGGGCGGCTGGTGGAGTCGGCCGACCGGGAGCGGCTGTTCCAGGCGCCGCACACCGAGTACACCCGGGAGCTGCTGGCGGCGGCGCACTGAGCGGCGGTCATGACGGCGCGGGGTGGGTTGGCGCGAACGGGGGGTGATCCCGCCCTGCGGGCGCTGCCGCCAGGTACTGCTGGACTACTTCCCGCAGGTGCGGATCATCGTCGGACGGGGTTCCGGGCTGCGCACCGTGCCGGTGCCGGAGCTGTTGCCGGAGTCGTACGTCTGGGCCGACCACCAGGAGGGCTGAGCGGGCGGCCGGGCACCGTCGTTCGGCTTTCGTTCTGCTGCGCGAGCACGGCTCCAGGCGTTAGCGTGCTGGCGACGTGACGTCGCTCACCGCGCCGCGGACGTGGAGCCGCAGCGCCGGCCACCGAAGGGGGCACATTGTCGGACGACCTGCTCATCGCGAAGATCAATCACGGTTTCGACCACCTCGACGCCGACGGGGACGGTCTGCTCACCGAGCGGGACCACGTGCTGATGGGCCACTCGGTGGCCCGCTCGCTCGGCCACCAGGAGGGTTCGGAGGCGGAGGCCGTGATCGTCCGCGCCTATCTGACGGTCTGGCACGACCTGCACCTCGCCGGAAGGCCCGCCGGAACGGAGGCCATCACCCGCGAGCAGTTCGTCGCCTCGACCGGCGCGCTCGCCGACGACCCGGAGGCCGCCCGGGAGATCCTCGGCGCCCTGGCCGAGGCCTTCCTCGCCGTCGCCGACGCCGACCGCAGCGGCACCGTGGACGCCGGTGAGTTCTTCGTGTTCCAGCGCGGCCACTTCGCGGGGCTCTGCCGCGACGACGCGGACGAGGCCTTCCGCCGGCTCGACCTCGACGGGGACGGGACACTGTCGGCCGCCGAGTTCACCAGCGCGATCGTCGAGTACTGGACCAGCCGCGACCCGGAGGCGCCGGGCAACTGGTGGACGGGGAAGCCGCCCGCCTCGCTCTGACCGCGCGGACGCGGGCGTAGACGGACGCGGACGTAAGCGCGGGCGGATCGTCCCGGTCGGTCGGCCGGGACGATCCGCCCGATCGCGGTGCCGATCAGCGCCGACCCGCCTTCGAGGGACGCCGACTGACGCTCACCACCAGGCAGACCCCGGCCACCACGATCGCCCCGCCCGCCAGGGTCGGGCCGGTCAACGGCTCGGCCAGGATCAGCCAGCCCAGCAGCACCGCGACCACCGGGTTCACGTACGCGTAGGTCGCCACCAGGGTGAGCGGGGCCGAGCGCAGCAGCCAGGCGTACGCGGTGAAGGCGAGCAGCGAGCCGAACACCACCAGGTAGGCGAGGGCCAGCCAGGACCGGCCGGAGACGGCCGCCGGGTCGAACCCGTGCTGCTCACCGCGGGCCAGCCCGACCAGCAGGTCGCACAGGCCGCCGGCCAGCATCTGGTACGCGCTCGCCGCGAGCACGTTGCCCGGCATCGGGATCTTCTTGCTCGCGAAGGAGCCGGCCGCCCAGCAGAGCGTGGCGCTGATGATCAGGACCACGCCCAGCGGCTCGATCGACCCGCCGATCGCGGGGGCGGACAGCACGCCGAGGCCCACCAGGCCGAGCAGCACCCCGGCCAGCTCGGCGCGCTTCGGGCGCTCCCCGCCGCCGAAGGCCGTCAGCAGCACCATCCAGAGCGGCACCGCCGCCACCAGCAGGGCGGCCAGCCCGGAGGGGACGGAGGTCTCGCCCAGCACCACCAGGCCGTTGCCGCCGGTCAGCAGCAGCAGGCCGACCAGTGCCGAGGAGGCCAGCTGGCGACCGCTCACCCGCAGGGCCGCCGGGCCCTGGCGGACCAGCAGGAAGCCGACCAGCAGCAGACCGGCGGTGAGGAAGCGGGCGGAGGCGGAGAAGAAGGAGGGCATCGTCTCGACGACGATCCGGATCCCGAGGTAGGTCGAACCCCAGACCACGTAGACCACGGCGAGGGCCGCCCAGACCGCGCCGGAGAGCCGGGCGGGGGCGGCGGCGGTCGCGGCGGCGGACGCGGGCTCGGTGGCGGGGGCTGCGGCGGGCGCGGCATCGGTGGGACCGGGCGGGGTGCTGCCGGGGGTCGCCGCCGGTGGCGGGGAGGCGGGCGATGTCATGTGTGTCCCCCTAGGACGGTGCTGGCTGAACATCCGATATGACAGCGCATCGGCGGCCCGGAGCGCCAGTGGGTTCCACGGATCGGTTGGCGGCACGTACCGTGGGCGCTCCCCCAGCGAGGAGGTCGAACCCGTGTCCGCGCCCGAGCAGGCCCCACCGGCGGAAGCGGCGCTGCCGTTCTTCGTGTACGGCACCCTGCGCAGCGGCGGCCGCAACCACGCCGTCCACCTGGCCGGACGCTGCGCCGCGGTCCGCCCGGCGGTGCTGGAGGGCGCCGCCCTGCACGAAGGGCCGGGGTTCCCGTACGCGGTGCCGGACCCGACGCCCGGCCGCCGGGTCGTCGGCGAACTGGTCACCGTACGCCCCGGCGCGTACCCCGGAGCGCTCGCGGCGCTGGACCGGCTGGAGGAGTGCCGGGCGGACGGCACGGGGCTGTACGTACGGCGCCGGCTGATGGTCCGGACCGCGGCGGGCGAGCCGTGCGAGGCCTGGGTGTACCTCGCCGGGCCGGCGGCCGAGGCACGGCTGCGCGCCCGGCCCGCGCTGATCGCCTCGGGGGACTGGGCCGACCGGTAGGGCCGACGGCCGGCGGGTGACAACTGACAGATGACAGAGTTCAACTTTCAGATTTCAGATTTCAACATCTGAAAGTTGAAAGCTGAAAGTTGAACCCTGTCAGCCCACCGGGCTGCCGCCCGCGGACCGCCAGGTAGGCTGCCCCGGCCAGCAGGAACGAACCACGAGGAGCCACCCGGTGCCCGAGCTGCCCCCTCCGATCACCGTCGTCGGGATCGGGGCCGACGGCTGGCCCGGCCTCGCCGCCGGATCCCGGGCCGCACTGCAGTCCGCCGAGGTGGTCATCGGCGGCCCCCGGCAGCTGGAACTGCTCCCCCGCGACACCGTCCCCGCCGAGCGCCTCGCCTGGCCGTCCCCGCTGCGCCCGGCCGTCCCGGGGCTGCTCGCCGAGCACGCCGGGCGCCGCATCGCCGTACTGGCCAGCGGCGACCCGATGTTCTTCGGCATCGGCCGCACCCTCGCCGAGACCGTCGGCGCCGAGCGGTTGCGCGTCCTGCCGCACCCCTCCTCCGTCTCCTACGCCTGCGCCCGGCTCGGCTGGCCGCTGGAGGCGACCGAGGTGGTCAGCCTGGTCGGCCGACCGCCGGCCACGCTCGCCCTCGCCCTCCACCCCGGCCGCCGGCTGCTGGTGCTCAGCGCCGACGCCGGCACCCCCGCCACCGTCGCCGCCCTGCTCACCGAGCACGGCTTCGGCACCGCCCGGCTGCGCGTGCTGGAGCAGCTCGGCGACGAGGCTCGCGAGCGGGAGCTCGACGGCCGCGCCGACGACTGGCCGCACCCGCCCGGCGATCCGCTGAACCTGATCGCCGTCGAACTCGGCGACGGCCGGCGCGGCTCGCTCGTCCCCGGTCTGCCCGACGAGGCGTACGAGAGCGACGGACAGCTCACCAAGCGGCACGTCCGCGCCGCCACCCTGGCCACCCTCGCCCCCTCCCCCGGAGAACTGCTCTGGGACGTCGGCGGCGGCTCCGGCTCGATCGCCGTCGAGTGGCTGCGCGCCCACCGGGACTGCCGGGCCGTCAGCGTCGAGCGCGATCCGGCCCGGGCCGACCGGATCGCCCGCAACGCCGCCGCGCTGGGCGTGCCCCGACTCCGGGTGGTGACCGGCCGCGCCCCCGAAGCGCTCGCCGAACTCCCCACCCCCGACGCCGTGTTCATCGGCGGCGGCCTCACCGCCCCCGGCCTGCTGGACGGTTGCTGGGCCGCGCTGCGCCCCGGCGGACGGCTGGTCGCCAACACCGTGACGCTGGAGTCCGAGGCGCTGCTCACCGAGTGGTACCGGCGCCACGGCGGGGAGTTGGTCAAACTGGCCGTCGCCCACGCCGTCCCGGTCGGTGGTTTCACCGGGTGGCGGCAGGCCATGCCGGTCACCCAGTGGTCCGCCGTCAAGCCCAACACCCCCCAGGAGGACGCCTCGTGACCGTCTACTTCATCGGAGCCGGCCCGGGCGCCGCCGACCTGATCACCCTGCGCGGCCAGCGCCTCCTGGCCCGCGCCGAGGTCTGCCTCTACGCCGGCAGCCTCGTCCCGCGCGAGCTGCTGGACGAGTGCCCGCCCGGCGCCCGGCTGGTCGACACCGCCCAGCTCAACCTGGACCAGATCGTCGCCGAGCTGGTCGCCGCGCACGAGGCCGGCCGGGACGTGGCCCGGCTGCACTCCGGCGACCCCTCCGTCTTCTCCGCCGTCGCCGAGCAGATGCGCCGGCTGGACGCGGCCGGGGTGCCGTACGAGGTGGTCCCCGGCGTTCCCGCCTTCGCCGCCGCCGCGGCCGCGTTGAAGCGGGAGTTGACGGTGCCGACCGTCGGCCAGACCGTCATCCTCACCCGGATCGCCAAGCGCGCCACCCCGATGCCCGAGGGCGAGGACCTCGCCACCCTCGGCCGCAGCGGCGCCCTGCTGGTGCTGCACCTGGCGGCCGGCTACGTGGACGACGTGGTCGAGCAGCTGCTCCCGCACTACGGCGCCGACTGCCCGGCCGCCGTGGTCGCGATGGCCAGCCGCCCCGACGAGCTGGTGCTGCGCGGCACGCTGGCCGACATCGCCGGGCAGGTCAAGGCGGCGGGCGTGGTGCGCACCGCCGTCATCCTGGTCGGCCGCACCCTCGCCGCCGAGCAGTTCCGCGACAGCCACCTCTACTCGGCGGACCGCGAGCGGCCGCACGAGCCCTGCGGCGCATGAGTCCCGACGACCGTACTCGCACCCCCGCCCACGTGCTGGTCCTCGGCGGGACGACCGAGGGGCGGGCGCTGGCCGCCGCACTGGACGGCCGACCGGGCCTGCGGGTCACCAGTTCGCTGGCCGGGCGGGTCGCCCAACCCCGGCTGCCCGTCGGCGAGGTGCGGATCGGCGGCTTCGGCGGCCCGGACGGGCTGGCCGACTGGCTGCGGGCCGAGGCGGTGGACGCCGTGGTCGACGCCACCCACCCGTTCGCCGCAGGAATGTCGCACAACGCCGCCCTCGCGGCCGCCGCCACCGGCGTGCCGCTGCTGGTGCTGCGCCGCCCCGGTTTCGCACCCGTCGCCGGGGACCGCTGGCACCTCGCCCCCTCCCTGACGGCCGCCGCCGCGCTGCTGCCCGGTCTCGGCCGCCGGGTCTTCCTCAGCTCCGGCCGCCAGGGCATCGCCGCCTTCGCCCACCTGGACGGGCTGCACTTCCTGGCCCGCTCGGTGGACCGGCCGGAGCCGCCGCTGCCGCTCTCGCTCGAAGTCCTGCTGGACCGCGGCCCGTTCACCCTCGACGGCGAGCGGGCACTGCTGCGCGAGCACCGGATCGACGTGGTCGTCACCAAGGACAGCGGCGGCGCGGCGACCGCGCCCAAGCTGACCGCCGCCCGTGAACTCGGGCTGCCCGTGGTCGTGGTGGAACGCCCACCGGTGCCGGCCGGCCTGCCGGTGACACCGGACGTGGCGGGCGCGGTGCGCTGGCTGGAGCAGCGGGCCTGAGTCCGGGCCTTGTTCCGGGCGGGAAGCCGGTCGGGTGTCCGGGTACGTGTCCGGTCAGTGGAATATGGCGCGCGGGCACGCCGGGGGGACTGCCAGAGTGGCCGGATGACCGATGATCAGCGCACCATCACCCTGCAGACCGCCGACGAGCGGGCCACTCTGACCAGCTTCCTCGACCACCAGCGCGACACCCTGGCGATGAAGTGCGTCGGCCTCAGCACCGAACAGCTCCGCACCCGCGTGCTGGAGCCCTCCGCACTCTCCCTGCTCGGGCTGGTCCGCCACCTCGCCGAGGTGGAACGCGGCTGGTTCCGCAACGTCCTCAACGGCGAGGACAGGCGCGGCTTCTGGAAGCACCCCGACGACACCTCCGCCGAGTGGGACGTCGAGACCGCCGACCCGGAGGAGGCCTTCGCGGTCTGGCGCCGCGAGTGCGACCACGCACGGGAACTCGTCGCCGCCGCGGAGTCGTTGGACGTCCTGGGCCACTACGGCGAGGAGGCGTTCTCGCTGCGCTGGATCCTCACCCACATGATCGAGGAGTACGCCCGCCACAACGGCCACGCCGACCTCCTGCGCGAGCACCTCGACGGCAGCACGGGCGAGTAGCCCCGGCAGCGAGCAGTCCCGGGGAGAGCGGCCGCACGGGCGCGCGGGGCCGGCGGGCCGGAAGGAGCAGGAATGCGGACCCGCCAGAAGGACCGCGACGTCCACGGGCCGCAGGAGCCCTGGAACGAGATCGTCCCCGGGCTCTGGATGGGCGGGCACTACTGCACCCCGCCCGGCGGTGAGTTCCAACCCGTCGTCGCCGGGCGGCAGTTCGACCTGGTCGTCAGCCTCTTCACGCTCCCCGGCCACGACCCGGCCCCGGGGGTCGAGCACGTCGTCCGGGAGGTGCCCGACCAGCCGCTCTCCCCCGGTCAGCTGCTCGCCGTCCAGGAGGCCGCGGACCTCACCGCCGCCGCCGTGCGCCGGGGCCGCCGGACGCTGGTGCGCTGCCACTCGGGCTACAACCGCTCGGGCCTGGTGGTCGCCCAGGCGCTGGTCGCCCTCGGGCACGATCCGGACGGGGCGGTCCGGCTGATCCGGGAGCGGCGGTCGCCCTGGGCGCTGAACAACCCGGTGTTCGTGGACTACCTGAACACCGGGTTGGACGTGGCGATCCTACTGACCGGCCTCAGCGGCTGAGGCAAGCGCGGAAGGTGACGGACCGTCAGATGTCGCGGAAGGTCTCGATCTGGGCGCCGATGGAGTTGAGGCGCTCGGCGAGGTCCTCGTAACCGCGGTTGATGACGTAGACGTTGCGCAGCACCGAGGTGCCCTGGGCGGCGAGCATCGCGAGCAGGATGACCACGGCCGGGCGCAGGGCCGGCGGGCACATCATCTCGGCGGCGCGCCAGCGGGTCGGGCCCTGGACCAGGACGCGGTGCGGGTCGAGCAGTTTGACGTCCGCGCCGAGCCGGGTCAGCTCGGTGAGGTAGATCGCGCGGTTGTCGTAGACCCAGTCGTGGATCATCGTGGTGCCGTGCGCGGCCGCGGCGATGGCGGCGAAGAACGGCACGTTGTCGATGTTGATGCCGGGGAACGGCATCGGGTGGATGGTGTCGATCGGCGCGGTCAGCTTGGAGGGGCGCACGGTGAGGTCGACCAGCCGGGTGTGGCCGTTGTGGGCCCGGTACTCCGGGGTCCGGTCGTAGTCGAGGCCCATGCCCTCCAGCACCGCGAGCTCGATCTCCAGGAACTCGATCGGCACCCGGCGGATCGTCAGCTCGGAGGAGGTGACGACGGCGGCGGCGAGCAGGCTCATCGCCTCCACCGGGTCCTCGGCCGGGGTGTAGTCGACGTCGCAGCTGATCTCCGGGACGCCGTGGACGGTGAGGGTCGTGGTGCCGATGCCCTCGATCTTCACGCCCAGCTTCTCCAGGAAGAAGCAGAGGTCCTGGACCATGTAGTTGGGCGAGGCGTTGCGGATGACGCTCACGCCGTCGTGCCGCGCGGCGGCCAGCAGGGCGTTCTCGGTGACGGTGTCCCCGCGCTCGGTCAGCACGATCGGGCGGTCCAGCGGGGTGCCCGGCTCGACCGAGGCGTGGTAGGCGCCGCCGGTGGTGGCGACCTCCAGGCCGAAGCGCCGCAGCGCCGTCAGGTGCGGCTGGACGGTACGGGTGCCGAGGTCGCAGCCACCCGCGTACGGGATGGCGAAGTGCTGGGCACGGTGCATCAGCGGGCCGAGGAACATCAGCACGCTGCGGGTGCGGCGGGCGGCCTCGACGTCCATCGCGGCGAGGTCGAGCTCGGCCGGCGGGGTGAGTTCGAGGTCGCGGCCCTCGTTCAGCCAGCGGCTCTTGACGCCGATGCTGGTGAGCACCTCGAGGATGCGGTAGACCTCCTCGATCCGGGCGACGCTGCGGATCGTGGTGCGGCCGGTGGTCAGCAGCGAGGCGCAGAGGATCGCGACGCAGGCGTTCTTGCTGCTGCGGACCTCGATCGCGCCGGAGAGGCGGGTGCCGCCGGTGACCCGGAGGTGCATCGGGCCGGAGTAGCCGAGGGAGACGATCTCGCTGTTGAGGGCATCGCCGATGCGCGCGATCATCTCAAGGCTGACGTTCTGCTTGCCCTGTTCGATGCGGTTGACGGCGCTCTGGCTGGTGCCGAGCGCCTCGCCGAGCTGCGCCTGGGACCAGCCGCGATGCTGACGCGCGGTACGGATGAGGGTGCCGATACGGGTGAGGTAGTCGCCTGTCACTCGGCAGACCATATCTCATGGTTGAGATGGCACCAGAATCAAGAGCGGACGTGGCGCCACTTTTGTCCGTTTCTCACCCCGTATGAGCCCTGGATCTTCACATCACCGCACGACAGTTCTGAGGTTCCGCTGCACGGGTGAGTCGGCCGACCGCGGGCGCCGACTGGGCGCCGCTCAGGGGCCGAGCGGCTCCGCCCGACCGACGACGGCGCCCGCGCGGTCGATGCAGATGACGTCCACCGCGACCGGTGAACCGCGCAGCACCCCGAGCGCCGTCGCCCGGGCCGCCTCGGCGACCAGGTCCCCCAGCGGCACCCCGGCCGCCCGACACAACTGCACTGCCTCCAGGCCGGTGTTGGCCGCCGCCACCGCCGCGGCCAGCTCCTCGTCCGCCCCGCCCTGCCGGGCCAGTTCGGCCAGGTAGCCCTTGTCCACCTGGGAGCGCGCCGAGTGCAGGTCGAGGTGCCCGTGGGCGAGCTTGGACAGCTTGGCGAAGCCGCCCGCGATGGTCAGTCGCGGCACCGGGTGGCGCTTGAGGTACTTGAGGACGGCCCCGGCGAAGTCGCCCATGTCCAGCAGGGCATCCTCGGGCAGTCCGTGCACCGCGACCGCGACCTTCTCCGAGGTCGAGCCGGTGCAGCCCGCCACGTGGGTGCGCCCGGCCGCCCGGGCCACGTCCACCCCGCGACGGATCGAGTCGATCCAGGCCGAGCAGGAGTAGGGGACGACGATCCCGGTGGTGCCGAGGATCGACAGCCCGCCGAGGATGCCGAGCCGGGGGTTCCAGGTCGAGCGGGCGATCTCCTCACCGTGGTCGACGGAGACCTCCACCACCACGTCCCCGCCACCACCGTGCGCCGCCGCCACCTCGGCCACCGCGTCGCGGATCATCTGCCGGGGCACCGGGTTGATCGCGGGCTCGCCCACCGCCAGCGGCAGGCCGGCCTTGGTGACGGTGCCGACCCCGGGACCGGCCCGGAACACCACGCCGGTGCCGGGCTCGCCGAGCCGTACGGTCGCGCGGATCAGGGCGCCGTGGGTCACGTCGGGGTCGTCGCCGGCGTCCTTGACCACTCCGGCCGTGGCGGCGACCGGCCGCTGGGCGGCGGGCAAGCCGTCGACGGTCGGGCTGTCGGCGGTCGGGCCGGCGGCGGTCGGGCCGGCGGCGGTCGGGCCGGCGGCGGCGAGGACCAGCTCCTCGACCGCGAGGGCGAAGGCAGGCTGCTGGCCCTTGGGGAGGGTGATGGTCACCGGGTCCGGGAACTCGCCGGTGAGCAGCGCCGTGTACGCGGCCTTGGTGGCGGCGGTGGCGCAGGCGCCCGTCGTCCAGCCGTGCCGCAGACCGCTGCTCTTCAGCTGACCGGCCCGGCCTCCCGCCCCGCCTCCCGCTGCGGCCACCTGCGCCTCGCTTCCGCAATCCGATCACGCCCGCCCCGACCACCGCGGTCGCGCCCGCCGATTCTCCCCCATCCACCCCGCCGCACGGCGCCCGGGGGCGTGCGCGCGGCCGAGGCCGGTACCCGGCCAGCGGCCAGCGAGGAGAGCCCCCCGCCGTTCTCGAACTGTTCTCCGCACGGGTCTCGCTCCGTGCGACTACCAGCGAGTAATCTGTCGCTCCGTTATTTAGCGGGTTCATGACGTGGTCCGGCGACCGGGGCACCCGGCCGGGCCGCCAGTATGTGGGGGTTTCTGTGGCAGGCATGAGACGTCGTACGTTCCTGACCGGCACCTCGGTGGCCGCCGCCTGGTCGGCCCTGTCCCTGGGCGGCGCCCAGCTCGCCTCGGCCGCGGGCCGGGACCGGGCGCTGGCGACCACGGCCGCGCGGGCCGTCAACGTCACCGGGACCACCCTGGAGCAGGTGGCCACGCCG
This sequence comes from Kitasatospora sp. NPDC056076, assembly GCF_042266305.1. Lineage (NCBI taxonomy): Bacteria > Bacillati > Actinomycetota > Actinomycetes > Kitasatosporales > Streptomycetaceae > Kitasatospora > Kitasatospora sp. NPDC056076. Next base: position 83,365 of record NZ_JBHJWG010000007.1, on the reverse strand, counting down.
ACCGGGGCCGGCCCCTACAAGCGGCTGGCGGCCGGGCCGGGTTGGCCGCTGGTGGTGCGCGGGGAGCTCGCGGCCCCCGGCAGCGGGCGGGACGACCGCCGCACCGGGCTGGCCAGCTTCGTCCAGTTCAGCGACCTGCACCTGGTGGACACCGAGTCCCCGGTGCGCTTCGAGTTCCTGGCCAAGTTCAACGACAGCGCCTACCGGCCGCAGGAGGCCCTGAACGCCCGTGGCGTCTCGGCCCTGGTCGAGCGGGTCAACTCGCTCGCCGGCGGCCCCTACACCGGCATGCCGTTCAGCCTGGTGATGGCCACCGGTGACAACACCGACAACCACGAGCTGGCCGAGCTGGACTGGTACCTCACCGTCATGGGCGGTGGGCGGATGGCCCAGAACACCGGCGACCCGACCCGCTACGAGGGCGTGCAGAACTCCGGCAACTCGGCCTTCTGGAACCCCGAACTCGCCTACGCCGACGTCTACAAGGCGAAGGGCTTCCCGCAGGTGCCCGGCTTCCTGTCCGCGGCCGGCCGACCCTTCGACGCACCGGGCCTCACGACCCCCTGGTACACCACCGTCGGCAACCACGACGACAGCATCGAGGGCTCGCTGCCCGACTTCGGACTGCTGAACGACCTCTACACGGGCGGGCTCAAGCTGGAGGGCTGCGACGACGCGACCGCCGCCCAGCTGATGGACTCGCTGCGGCGCGACCCGGCGGGCGCCGTCCTGCTGCTGGGCAAGCTGCTCGCGAACGGCGAGGCGGTGCGCCGGGTCACCCCGGACGAGCGCCGCCACCCGTTCACCCTCAAGCAGTTCGCCAAGGCCCACCTCGACCCGGCCGTCACCGGCGCCGGCCCCTACGGGCACGGCTTCACCTCGGACATGGTGAGCAGCGGCAAGCTCTACTACACCTTCCGGATCTCGGAGAAGGTCCTCGGCATCAGCCTGGACACCACCAACCAGGCCGGTTTCGCCGACGGTTCGCTCGGCACCGCTCAACTGCGCTGGCTTGAGCAGCAGTTGAAGAACCACAGCGGGCACTGGTACGACACCAACGGGAACCGGGTGACCGGTGGCAGCACCGACGACGTGATCATGGTGTTCAGCCACCACACCAGCGGCTCGATGGGCAACCTGCTGCCCGACCCGCGCAACATCTTCGAGAAGCGGCACGACGGCAACGAGTTGACCGCCCTGCTGCAGCGCTACCCGAACGTGGTCGCCTGGGTGAACGGGCACACCCACATGAACAAGATCACCGCGCACGGCCACGCAGTGCCGGAGCGGGCGTTCTGGGAGATCAACACCGCTTCGCACATCGACTACCCGCAGCACGGGCGGATCATCGAGGTCGCGGACAACGGCGACGGCACCCTGTCGCTGTTCACCACGCTGATCGAGTCCTCCGCACCGTACGCGACGGACTTCGGCAGCACCTCGGACACCAACCTGGCGGCGCTGTACCGCGAGCTCTCGTACAACGACCCCAACGGCCGGGTCTCCGCCCTGCTCGGCGCCGGGGAGGACCACAACACCGAGCTGCTGATCACCAAGCCGACCCGGTGACGGCCGCCGGCTGACAGCTGACAGCTGACAGAAAACAGCTGACAGATTTCATCATCTGTCAGCTGTTCTCCGTCATCCGTTACACGTCCTCCGGGTACCGCCGGGGCGTCCAGACGACCTCGACCCCGCCGCCCCGCTCGACCGCCCGGGTCTGCGAGGAGCCGATCAGCAGGATGGTCCGCATGTCGACCAGCGCCGGGTCCAGCTCGCCCAGCCGGACGATCCGGATCCGCTCGGTCGGCCCGCCGACGTCGCGGGCCATCACCACCGGGGTCTCCGGCGCGCGGTACTCCAGCAGCAGGTCCCTGGTCAGGCCGACCTGGGTGGTGCGGGACTTCGAGCCCGGGTTGTACAGCGCCAGCACCAGGTCCGCCTCGGCGGCGGCGCGCAGCCGCTTCGCCACCACGTCCCAGGGCTTGAGCCGGTCCGAGAGCGACACCACCGCGTAGTCGTGCCCGAGCGGGGCGCCCGCCCGGGAGGCGGCCGCGTGGGCGGCGGTCATCCCGGGGACGATCCGCACCGGGACGTCCCGGTAGTGCGGCTCGCAGGCGACCTCCAGCACGGCGGTGGCCATCGCGAACACCCCCGGGTCGCCCGAGGACACCACGCAGACCCGGTGCCCGCGCCGGGCGAGGTCCAGGGCGAACTCGGCGCGCTCCGACTCGACCTTGTTGTCGGAACCGTGCCGCCGCTGCCCCGGCCGCTCGGGCACCCGGTCCAGGTAGGTGGTGTAGCCGACCAGGTCGGTGGCCTCGGTCAGCGCACCGCGCGCCTCGGCGGTGAGCCAGAGCGGCCCGGCCGGCCCGGTGCCGACCACGGTCACGCTGCCGACGCCGTCCGCGAGCCGGACGGCCGGCTCCAGCGGTGCGACCTTGCTCGGCAGCACGGCCACCGAGAAGTAGGGGACGCTCTCCCCCTCGACCTCGGCGAGCGGCGCGATCCGCTCCCCGTCCATGAAGGCCCGCTCCACGTACTGGGCGTCCTCCAGCCGGCCGGCCCGCTCCAGCGCCCGCCGGACGGTCGGGAAGGTGCGGCCCAGCTTCATGATCACCGCGGAGTCGGCGGCGGCGATCCGCGCCGTGAGCTCCTCCTCGGGCAGCGTGCCGGGGATGACGGTGAGGGTTTCCTCGGCCTCGGTCAGCGGCTGCCCGAGCCGGGCGGCGGCCGCGCTGACCGAGGTCACGCCGGGCACCACCTCGGTCGGGTAGCGGTGCGCGAGGCGCTTGTGCATGTGCTGGTAGGAGCCGTAGAACAGCGGGTCGCCCTCGGCGAGGACGACGACGTCGCGGCCGGCGTCCAGGTGGGCGGCCAGCCGGGCGGCGGCCTCCTCGTAGAACTCGTCCAACGCGCCACGGTAGCCGCCGGGGTGGTCGGTGGTCTCCACGGTGAGCGGGTAGACCAGCTTCTCCTCGATCTGGCCACCCGTCAGGTAGCGTTCGGCGATCGAGCGCGCGATGGAGCGGCCGTGCCGGGCGCTGTGGTAGGCCACCACGTCGGCCTTGCCGATGAGTTCGGCCGCGCGGACGGTCACCAGCGAGGGGTCGCCCGGGCCGAGCCCGACGCCGTACAGTCGGCCGGTCCCCTCGGGTCCGGCGGAAGCGGTCTGACGGTCCGTCACTCTTCTTCGCTCGCAATCGCGTTGATGGCAGCGGCGGCCATCGCGCTGCCGCCACGCCGGCCGCGCACCACCAAGTGCTCCAGGCCGGAGGGGTGTTCGGCCAGCGCCTGCTTGGACTCGGCGGCGCCGATGAAGCCGACCGGCACGCCGATCACCGCGGCCGGGCGGGGAGCGCCCGCCTCGATCATCTCCAGCAGCCGGAACAGCGAGGTCGGGGCGTTGCCGACGGCCACCACCGCGCCCTCCAGTCGGGGCAGCCACAGCTCCATGGCCGCCGCACTGCGGGTGTTGCCCATGGCGCGGGCCAGCTCGGGCACCGAGGGGTCGGTGAGGGTGCAGACCACCTCGTTGTCGGCGGGCAGCCGCTTGCGGGTCACCCCGCTCGCCACCATGTTGACGTCGCACAGGATCGGCGCACCGGCGTGCAGCGCCGCGCGCGCCGAGGCGACCACGCCGGGCGAGTACACCAGGTCCTCGACCAGGTCGGTCATCCCGCAGGCGTGGATCATCCGCACCGCGACCTGGGAGACGTCCGCCGGGAGGGCGGCCAGATCGGCCTCCGCACGGATGGTGGCAAAGGACTGGCGGTAGATGGACGCGCCGTCCTTCTCGTACTCGATCACTTCGTGGTCCTCCTGGCCTCGGCGACCGCCTCGGCCATCTCCTCGTTCGTCACGTCCACCGGAACGTCCGCGGGGGTTCCCGCGGTCGTGGCCGGCCCGTTCACCGTCACCCGGTAGCCGTGCCCCGTGGCGAGCACGTCCACCCACTGCCCGGCCGGGTGGCCGCAGCGCCGCTCGCAGCCCGACCAGTGGACGGGCAGTCCGCCGCCCCCGGCCGCCGGCGCCCCGCGCTCCAACGCCCGGGCCGCGTCGGCCCGTACGTCGGCCAGCGACTTGGCGCAGCCCGGCAGCCCGGTGCAGGCGGTGGCCCGCTCCCAGGCCGAGCCGGGCTCGGTCCGCAGCCCCGCGGCCGCCAGCGCGGGCAGCCGGTCGGCGGGGGCGCCGGGCAGCACCGCGCCCCGCCAGGGGGTCAGCCGCAGTTCGCCGGTCGAGGCGGCGACCAGCGCGCGCCACTGGCCGGCGTCGGCCCGCCCGAAGCCCATGCCGACCGAGAGCCCGCCGGGCAGCGCGCCGATCCCGGGGCGTGCACCGGCCCCGGCGGCAGCGGCCCCGACGGCCCCGGCGAAGGCGGGCAGCGGCACCGTGCCGGCCGGCAGCAGTTCGGGCACCTCGCGCAGGTGCCAGGCCTTGCGGCCGACGCCGCGCAGCGCGTCCAGGAAGGCGCGGGCCGCGTCCAGCACGGCCGTCACCTCCCGTCCGGCCTCGACCGGCTGCCCGTGGGCGGCCCGTCCGAGCCGCAGCAGCGCGGGGCCGTCCGAGGCTGCGATCAATGTCACATCGGCGTCGAGCGCGGCGACGTCGCCCCGCCCGTCGTCCAGCGCGAACAGGAACTTGCCGGAGAGTCCGGCCGCCCAGTCGCTCGCGCACAGCCGCGCGTCCAGTTCGCGCACCCAGGCCTGCACGTCGGCGTGCCCGGCCGCGTCCAGCCCGGCCAGCGGCGAGGCGACGATGTTGCGCACCCGCTCGTGGGTGTCCGAGGGCAGCAGTCCGACGGCGCGCAGCCGGTCGGCGAGTTCGGCCCCGCAGTCCGCGGCCAGGCCGCGGAGTTGGACGTTGCCGCGCGAGGTGGTCTCCAACTCCCCGTCGCCCAGGGCCTCTGCGGCCTCGATCAGGGCCAGTGCCTGACGGTCCGTCAGCAGTCCGCCGGGCAGTCGGACCCGGGCGAGGCCGCCGTCGTCGGCGGCGTGCAGGCGGAGCGCCCCGGGGCAGGCGTCGGCGCGCCCCCGGTCGGGCACGGCGGCGCCCGGCGCGGTGGCGTCGGGTGTCGGTGGCATGGCGGCGAGCATACAGATGATCCGATCGCTTGCCTCCGTCCGCTGCATCACACCGGCGGCACGCCGGGCAGCACGGCGGAGCACGCCGAACCGGCCGCCCGGCGCCGGTGAGCGCCGTACGCCGGGCGCCGTACGCCGGACAGTGCGCCCGCCCGTGCCCCGGGCGGCGGCCCGCCCGTGCCCCGGGCCCGGCGAAGCCGCCCCTCCCCCAGGTCAGCCGTACCCCGTACGATGCTGGCGGGCGGTCCCCAGCGGGCCGCCCGACGCCAGCGACGGCGCAGGGGAGGAAACCGGTGCAAGCCCGGTGCGGTCCCGCCACTGTGACCGCGGTTCACCGGGAGACCGGTCGGCCGCGGGAGCCAGGAACTCCCGCCGTCCTCCACCGGCCCGGGGCGCGGACCCCGAGGAAGGCAGAAATGCACCAGCGCTGTCGCATGCCCGCGCCCGTTCCACCGGCCACCACCGCGGCCGACCCGGCCACCACCGCGGCCATCCTGGCCACCGAAGAGGCCGGGAGGTCCTTCGCATGATCCTGCTGCTGTCCACGTCCGACACCGACCTGCTCAGCGCCCGAGCCGCCACCGGACCGGTCCCGTACCGGCTCGGCAACCCGGCCCGGCTGACCCCCGAGGACCTGCCCGCGCTGCTGGAGGGCACCGACCTGGTCGTGGTCCGCCTGCTCGGTGGTCGCCGCGCCTGGCAGGAGGGCCTGGACGCGCTGCTGGCCGGCCCCCGCCCGGTGGTCGTGCTGACCGGTGAGCAGGCCCCCGACGCCCAGCTGATGGAGCTCTCCACCGTCCCGGCCGGCATCGCCGCCGAGGCGCACGCCTACCTGGCCCACGGCGGCGCGGCCAACCTGGCCGAGCTCGGCGCCTTCCTCTCCGACACCGTGCTGCTCACCGGCCACGGCTTCGCCCCGCCCGCCTCCGCCCCGGCCTGGGGCCCGCTGGAGCGCGAAGCCCGTACGGGGAGCGGCCCGACCATCGCGGTGCTCTACTACCGCGCCCACCACATGAGCGGCAACACCGCCTTCGTGGAGACCCTCTGCCGGGCGATCGAGGACCAGGGCGCCCGGGCGAGGGCCTACTACTGCGCCTCGCTGCGCGGCGCCGAGCCCGAGCTGCTGGCCGCGCTCGGCGAGGCCGACGCGATCGTCACCACCGTGCTCGCCGCCGGCGGCACCCGCCCGGCCGACGCCCAGGCCGGCGGGGACGAGGAGGCCTGGGACGCCGGAGCGCTCGCCGCCCTCGACCGCCCGATCCTCCAGGCGCTCTGCCTCACCTGGTCGCGCGCCCAGTGGGAGGCCAGCGACGACGGCCTGTCCCCGCTGGACACCGCCACCCAGATCGCCGTGCCCGAGTTCGACGGCCGGCTGATCAGCGTCCCGTTCTCCTTCAAGGAGCTGGACGAGGACGGCCTGACCGTCTACGCCGCCGACCCGGAGCGCGCCGCCCGCGTCGCCGGCACGGCCGTCAAGCACGCCCGGCTGCGGCACGTCCCGGCCGCCGAGCGCCGCCTCGCGCTGGTGCTGTCCGCCTACCCGACCAAGCACTCCCGGGTCGGCAACGCCGTCGGCCTGGACACCCCGGCCAGCGCGATGCGCCTGCTGGAGCGGCTGCGCGCGGACGGCATGGACCTCGGCTCCGACCTGCCCGGCTTCAACGCCCCCGCCGACGGCGGCGAGGACGCCTCCCACGAGGGCGACGCCCTGATCCACGCGCTGATCGCGGCCGGCGGCTACGACCAGGACTGGCTCACCGAGGACCAGCTGGCCCGCAACCCCGTCCGCATCCCGGCCGCCGACTACCGCCGCTGGTACGCCACCCTCCCGCAGGGCCTGCGCGAGCAGGTCGAGCAGCACTGGGGCCCGGCCCCCGGCGAGCTGTACGTGGACCGCTCGCAGAACCCGGACGGCGACATCGTGCTCGCCGCGATCCGCTCCGGGAACCTGCTGGTGCTCATCCAGCCGCCGCGCGGCTTCGGCGAGAACCCGGTCGCGATCTACCACGACCCGGACCTCCCGCCGAGCCACCACTACCTGGCCGCCTACCGCTGGATCCAGGCCGCCCAGGAGGACGGCGGCTTCGGCGCCGACGCCGTCATCCACCTCGGCAAGCACGGCAACCTGGAGTGGCTGCCCGGCAAGACCGCCGCGCTGTCCGCCGAGTGCGGCCCGGACGCCGTCCTCGGCGACCTCCCGCTGATCTACCCCTTCCTGGTCAACGACCCGGGCGAGGGCACCCAGGCCAAGCGCCGCGCCCACGCCACCCTGGTCGACCACCTCGTCCCGCCGATGGCCCGCGCCGACTCCTACGGCGACATCGCGCGGCTGGAGCAGCTGCTCGACGAGCACTCCAACATCGCCGCGATGGACCCGGCCAAGCTGCCCGCGATCCGCGCCCAGATCTGGACCCTGATCCAGGCCGCCAAGCTGGACCACGACCTCGGCCTGGACGAGCGCCCCGAGGACGACGGCTTCGACGACTTCCTGCTGCACGTCGACGGCTGGCTGTGCGAGGTCAAGGACGCCCAGATCCGCGACGGCCTGCACGTCCTCGGCCAGGCCCCGGCCGGCACCGACCGGGTCAACATCGTGCTCGCCATCCTGCGCGCCCGGCAGATCTGGGGCGGCGTCAGCGCGCTGCCCGGCCTGCGCGAGGCACTCGGCCTGGACGAGGCGGCCCTCACCCTCGGCGCCACCGACGCGGCCGAGGCGCAGGCCCGCGCCCTGGTCGAGGCGATGGAGGCCCAGGACTGGGCGCCCGAGGCGGTGGAGAAGGTCGCCGCCGAACTGCCCGAGGGCGTCCGCGAGGCCGTCGGCGAGGTGCTGACCTTCGCCGCCACCCAGGTGGTGCCGCGACTGGCCGCCACCACCGACGAGCTGGACGCCGTGCTGCACGCGCTCCACGGCGGCTTCGTCCCGGCCGGCCCGTCCGGCTCGCCGCTGCGCGGCCTGGTCAACGTGCTGCCGACCGGCCGCAACTTCTACTCCGTCGACCCGAAGGCCGTCCCCAGCAAGCTCGCCTGGGAGACCGGCCAGGCGCTCGCCTCCTCCCTGGTCGAGCGGTACACCGCCGACAACGACGGCGCCTACCCGCCCTCGGTCGGACTCTCGCTCTGGGGCACCAGCGCGATGCGCACCGCCGGCGACGACATCGCCGAGGCCTTCGCCCTGCTCGGCGTCCGCCCGGTCTGGGACGACGCCTCGCGCCGGGTCACCGGCCTGGAGCCGATCCCGCTCGACGAGCTCGGCCGCCCGCGCATCGACGTCACGCTGCGCATCTCCGGCTTCTTCCGGGACGCCTTCCCGCACGTGGTCGCCCTGCTGGACGACGCGGTGCGCCTGGCCGCCGCCCAGGAGGAGCCCGAGGCCGACAACTTCGTGCGCGCCCACGTCCAGGCCGACCTCGCCGTGCACGGCGACGAGCGCAAGGCCACCGTCCGCGTCTTCGGCTCCCGCCCGGGCACCTACGGCGCGGGCCTGCTCCAGCTGATCGACAGCCGGGACTGGCGCACCGACGCCGACCTCGCCGAGGTCTACACCGTCTGGGGCGGCTACGCGTACGGCCGCGGCCTGGACGGGCGCCCGGCGCGCGAGGAGATGGAGACCGCGTACAAGCGGATCACCGTCGCCGCGAAGAACACCGACACCCGCGAGCACGACATCGCCGACTCGGACGACTACTTCCAGTACCACGGCGGCATGGTGGCCACCGTGCGCGCCCTCACCGGCAAGGCCCCGACCGCCTACATCGGCGACTCGACCCGCCCGGAGACGGTCCGCACCCGCACCCTGACCGAGGAGGCCGCCCGCGTCTTCCGCGCCCGGGTGGTCAACCCGCGCTGGATCGAGGCGATGCGGCGCCACGGCTACAAGGGCGCCTTCGAGATGGCCGCGACGGTCGACTACCTGTTCGGCTACGACGCCACCACGGGCGTGGTCGCGGACTGGATGTACGAGAAGCTCACCCAGGAGTACGTCCTCGACCCGGTCAACCGCGAGTTCCTGGCGGGCGCCAACCCGTGGGCGCTGCACGGCATCAGCGAGCGCCTGCTGGAGGCGGCGAGCCGCGGCCTGTGGGAGCAGCCGGACCCGCAGCTGATCGAGCAGCTGCAGGCCGCGTTCCTGGAGACCGAGGGCGACCTGGAGGGCGACGAGGGCTGACGCCCTCCGACCGTACGGCGGCCGGCCGCGCTCCCTCGGGGAGGGCGGCCGGCCGCGGTTCGGTCACGGGAATCCGTCCGCTTGTTCCAACGGCTCGTTCCAACGACCTGCACCGTTCCGAGGACCGGCGTCAACCACGCGTACCGCCATCTGGCACCGGCCGTCACCCGAGCGGACAATACGGGGCATGTCGCGCCGCACCGGCACCGCCGGCCCAGTCCCGAGCACGGCCCCGACCGACGCCCGGGAGCCGCACGCACCGCACCGCCACCGCTACCGGGCGCGGCTCGCCGCGCTGGCGGCCGGAGCCGTACCGGTGGTCGCGTTCCCGACCCCCGGCCAGGCCTGGCTCGCCTGGGTCGCGCTCGTCCCCGGGCTGCTGCTCGCCCAACGGGCACCGTCGGGGCGGGAGGCGGCGGTGCGCGGGTGGTGGTTCGGGGCGGGGTTCATCCTCACCGCGATGTACTGGCTGGTCCCCTCCGTCGGACCGGCGCTGCCCGTACTCGCCGTACTGTTCGGGGCCCTGCAGGCGCCGGTCGGGTACGCGGTGCACCGCCTGCTGCGCCCACCGACGACCACCCGCCGGGCACTGCTCGCCCTGCTGGTCGTCCCCGCGGTCTGGGTGGGCACCGAGTACGCGCGGTCCTGGCACGCGCTCGGCGGACCGTGGGCACTGCTCGGCGCCACCCAGTGGCAGCACCCGGCGGTCCTCGGACTCGCCTCGGCGGGCGGGATCTGGCTGGTCAGCGCCGCGGTGGCGGCCGTCAACACCGGAGTACTGATCATCCTGACGGCGGTGCCCCGGCGGCCCCAGGCGGTCGCGGCGCTGGTCACCGTCCTGGTGCTGGCCGCCGGACCACTGCTGTTCGCGCTGCGCCCGGCACCGGTCGGGGCCGGCGCGGTCACCGTGGCGCTCGTCCAGCCCGGCGTCGTCGAGGACCCGCAGGCCCGCTTCGACGCGAGCGTCCGGGCCACCGCCGACCTGGTCGGGCAGCCGGTCGACCTGGTGGTGTGGGGCGAGAGCAGCACCACCGCCGACCTCGACCGCGACCCGGCCGCCCTGGACGCGCTGCGCCGGCTCGCCGCCACCACCGGCGCCGAGGTGATGGCCGGGGAGGACGCCCGCAAGGCGGACGGGCGGATCTCCAAGGACGCGGTGCTGGTCTCCCCCGCGGGGGTGGTCGACCGCTACCGGAAGATCCGGCTGGTGCCCTTCGGCGAGTACATCCCGCTGCGGCCCGTCCTCGGCTGGATCGCCGGGGTCAGCCGGGCCGCGGGCGAGAACCGGGCCCCCGGCACGGCCTTCCACCTGCTGCCCGCCACCGACCGGGCGGGCCGGCCGCTGCCGGTCGGCGCGCTGATCTGCTTCGAGTCGGCCTTCCCGGACATGGCGCGCACCGCCGCCCGGGACGGCGCCCGGGTGCTGGTCTACCAGTCCTCCACCTCGACCTTCCAGCACACCTGGGCACCCGAACAGCACGTCTCGCTGGCCGCGATCCGGGCCGCCGAGACCGGACGCCCCGCCGTCCAGGCCTCGCTGACCGGCGTCTCGGCCGCCTTCGACGCCCAGGGCCGGCAACTCGCCCGGCTCGGCACCGACTCCACCGGCGCGCTGACCGTACGGTTGCCGCTCACCGCGCCCGGGACGCTGACCTGGTACGACCGGATCGGCGACGTGGTGCCGCTGGGCGCGCTGCTCGTCACGGCGGGCGCGGGAGCGGCCGACCTGCGTTCGCGCTCCGCCCGTCGGCGGACGGGAGGACCGGCCGTTCAGGGCCCCCCGCCGCCGTCCCCGGCCTCGCCGTCGGTGTAGACGCCGAACGGGGCGCCCTGGGCGTCGCGCAGGACGGCGATCCGCCGGCCCGGCATGGAATAGGCGGGCATCAGCACGTCCGCGCCCATCGCGACCGCCCGGCCGACGGTGTTGTCCACGTCGGCGACCGAGAAGTACGGCAGCCAGTGCGGCGCCACCTGCGGCGGGAAGCCGTCGTCCATCACCACCATGCCGCCGAAGTCCTGACCGTCCAGGCCCCACTGGGTGTAGTGCTCGGACGGCGCGACGGACCAGCCGAAGACCGCCGGGTAGAAGGCCCGCGCCCCGGCCGCGTCCCGGGTCGCCAGTTCCACCCAGCCCAGCGAGCCCGGCTCGTTGAACACCCCGGCGCCTGCGAAGGCCCGGGCCTGCCAGAGGATGAGGACGGCGCCGGACGGGTCGGCGACCACCGAGAAGCGGCCCAGGTCCGTCACGTCGGTGGGCTCCTTGCGGACCTTGCCGCCGGCCGCCTCGGCCCTCGCCGCGGTGGCGTCGGCGTCCGCGACCGCGATGGCGACCGTCCAGGCCACCGGCTGCTGCGGGGCGTAGCGCGGGGTGACGGCGGCGGCCGCGGCCTCGCCCAGGAACATCTGGGTGTAGCCGTCGTCCTCGGGGCGGACACCGCTCTCGGGGCGCCAGCCGAACAGTTCGGCGTAGAAGACCCGGGCGGCGGCCGGGTCGTCGGTGCCCAGCTCGACCCAGCAGGGGGCATCGGTGGTGACGGAGGTCTGCTTCATGGCTCTCGGCCCTTGACTCTCGGTTCTCGGCTCTCGGCTCTCGGGGACGCTCGGGCTGTATTGCGGCGCCTTGACCTGACTGTCCATCAAAGCTCTGCTCTCTCAGGAGACTTCGATCACCACCTTGCCGCGCGTGTGCCCGGACTCGACCTCGGCGAGCGCCTCGCCGGCGCGGCCGAGCGGGTAGCGGCCGGTGACCTGGGGGTCGAGGTCGCCGGCGGCGACCAGGGCGGCGAGGGCGGCCAGGGTTTCGGAGCTGGTCGAGCGGGTGACGTACGCGCCGCCGAGCTCGGCGGCGGTGGCCGGGTCGGCGGTGCTGACCAGCTCGGTCCGGTCGGTCCGGGCTCCGGCCACCGCCCGTAGGGCGTCGCCGCCGACCAGGTCGAGGATGCCGTCGACACCGTCGGGGGCGGCCTCGGCGATCCGCTCGGCGACGCCGTCGCCGTAGCGGATCTGCGTCGCGCCGAGGGACTCCACGTACGACCGGTTGGCATCGCTCGCGGTGCCGAGCACGACCAGGCCCCGACTGCGGGCGATCTGGGCGGCGGCGCTGCCGACGCCGCCGGCGATCCCGAGGATCAGCAGCGTACGCCCGGCGCCGAGGGCGAGTTGGCGCAGCGCGTCATCGGCGGTGGCGACCGAGACGCCGAGCGTGGCGGCCAGGTCGAAGCCGACGCCCTCGGGCTTGAGGGCGCTCAACTCGGCCCGCAGCAGGGTCTGTTCGGCGAAGGCGCCGGCGGCGACGAGGCCGAACACCTCGTCGCCGGGGGTGAAGCCGGTGACCCCGGGACCGATCCGCTGCACCACTCCGGAGGCCTCCTGACCCATCACGGCGGGGAGTTGGCGCTCGCGGCCGAGGAAGCCCCGGCGGATCTTCCAGTCCACGGGGTTGACCCCGGCGGCCCGAACGGTGACCGCCAGTTGCCCCGGGCCGGGGTCGAGCATCGGGCGGTCGAGGAACTCCTGCGTCTCCGGTCCGCCGTAATCGATGAAGCCGAACGCCTTGGCCATCGGTGATCCCACTCCTCGGGTAGCGCCCTGCGGCACCTGCTCCCCCGCCCCAGCATGGGGGGCGCGGCGGGGCGGGGGCGGGCGCTGGTGGGCCGAACGGGGGCGGGCGAACAAAAGACAGCTGACGGATGACAGATTTCAACATCTGTTATCCGTCAGCTGTCATCTGTTTTCTGTCATCTGTTAGCTGTCGGCTGTCGGCTGTTACCCGTCAGCCGCCACCTGCCGGCCGTCAGCCCCGCACCGCCCGCGTCACCGGGAGCCAGAGCTCCGCCTCCGCGTCGCCCGTCCCCGGGACGAAGCTGGTCCGGAGGATCTCCGGACCCGGCCGGGTCTCGTACGGGTTGGAGGGGAACCACTGGCTGTAGGTGTCCCCCCACATCTCCTGGAGGGCCTGCGGGAACGGCCCGCGGTTGGTGAACACCGCCCAGGTCCCGGCCGGGACGTGCAGGACGTCCAGGTCGTCCGGGACGACGGCGTCCTCGCGCGCCACCACCGCGTGCCAGTAGTCGAGTTCGGACCCCTCCTCCCGGTTGGGCGAGAAGTCGTCCGTCACCGACACGATGCCGAGCGGGTTCTTCGCCGTCAGGGCGGTGATCCGCTCGACGGTCTCCGCGCCCAGCCCCCGGATGAACTCGGCGATGTGCGGGTTGACCCCCAGGTAGATCAGGGGGACCCGGGCCTTCTTCCCGACGATCCGGAAGTCCGGCTTCTCGACGATCCGGTACTCCATGCTGCTGCTTCCCTCCACGATGAGTCGGAAGGACATCCGGGGTTGGGAGATGAGCGCCGCACCCTCGCGCCGGGCCTCTCCGGGCCCGACCCCGTGCATCGCCCGGAACGCCCGGGCGAACGCCTCCCCCGAGGTGTAGCCGTAGCTGACCGCGATGTCGAGCAGCGTCCGCCCGCCGTCGAGGACCTCCGCCCCGGCGACGGTCAGCCGCCGGCGCCGTACGTAGTCCGACAGCGGCATCCCGGCGAGCATCGAGAACAGCCGCCGGAAGTGGTACTCCGACGTCATCGCGATCCGCGCCAGTTCGGCCACGTCGATCTCCTGGTCCAGGCGCCGTTCGATGTGCTCCATCGCCCGGTTCAGGTGCTCCAGCACTGCCGCCCCGTCCTTCCCTTGCCGATCACCACCGTAGGAAGGACCCACCTTGCCGTACCCGACGATCGGTGCCCGCTCCGGTCGGGCGCCGATCGTCGGGTGACCGGCCTCAGACCAGGCCCTGGGCCAGCATCGCGTCCGCGACCAGTTCGAAGCCCGCGATGTTCGCGCCCACCACGTAGTCGCCCGGGTGCCCGTAGCGCTCGGCGGTGGTGTGGCAGGAGTCGTGGATGTGCTTCATGATCCCGGCGAGCCGCTGCTCGGTGTGCTCGAAGGTCCAGGAGTCGCGGGAGGCGTTCTGCTGCATCTCCAGCGCGCTGGTCGCGACGCCGCCCGCGTTGGCCGCCTTGCCCGGCCCGAAGGCCACCCCGGCCTCCTGGAGGACCCGCACCGCCTCGGGGGTGGTGGGCATGTTGGCGCCCTCGGCGACGGCCAGCACCCCGTTGCGGACCAGGGCGAGCGCGTCGGCCTCGGTCAACTCGTTCTGGGTGGCGCAGGGCAGCGCCACGTCGGCGGGCACGCTCCACACGCCCGGGCCCTCGACGAACCGCACGTGGCTGCCGCGCAGTTCGGCGTACTCGGAGATCCGTCCGCGCCGAACCTCCTTGACCTCCTTGAGCAGGTCGAGGTCGATGCCCTTCTCGTCCACCACGTAGCCGGAGGAGTCGGAGCAGGTCAGCACCGTCGCACCGAGCTGCTGGGCCTTCTCGATCGCGTACACGGCCACGTTGCCGGAGCCGGAGACGAGCACCCGGCGCCCGTCCAGGCCGTCGCCGCGGCTGGCCAGCATCTCGGCGGTGAACAGGACGCAGCCGTAGCCGGTGGCCTCGGTGCGGACCTGCGCGCCGCCCCAGCCGAGGCCCTTGCCGGTCAGGACGCCGGCCTCGTAGCGGTTGGTGATCCGCTTGTACTGGCCGAACAGGTAGCCGATCTCCCGGCCGCCGACGCCGATGTCACCGGCCGGCACGTCGGTGTGCTCGCCGAGGTGCCGGTGCAGCTCGGTCATGAAGGACTGGCAGAACCGCATGATCTCGGCGTCCGAACGGCCCTTGGGGTCGAAGTCGGAGCCGCCCTTGCCGCCGCCGATCGCCAGCCCGGTGAGCGCGTTCTTGAAGATCTGCTCGAAGCCGAGGAACTTGACGATCCCGAGGTTCACCGAGGGGTGGAACCGCAGGCCGCCCTTGTACGGGCCGAGGGCGCTGCTGAACTCGACCCGGAAGCCGCGGTTGACGTGGATGTCGCCGGAGTCGTCCGTCCACGGCACCCGGAACATCAGCTGGCGCTCGGGTTCGCAGATCCGCTCGATGATCCGGGCGTCGAGGAGCTCGGGGCGGTGGGCGAGCACCGGGGCGAGGGTCTCCAGCACCTCGTGGACGGCCTGGTGGAACTCGGTCTCGCCCTTGTTGCGGCGGACCACGTCCGCGTAGAGCGATTCGATCGCGCGCTGCTCGGCGTCGAGGCGGGGCCGGTCGGCGGCGGGAGCGGAGGAGGCGGCGGCGGAGGGAGTGGTGGCGCGGCTCGTGGGCATCTGATCAGGACCTTCCGTGGTCGTCGGTGGTCGTGCGCGAGGCGTTCCCGTGCCCAGGAAACGGGACGAAGTGTCGCAGTGTCCATGCCTCGGGTCCCGCCCCTTCCACATGCTGGACCGCCGTACGGGAACAGCGGGGGCGGGCGGGGTGTTGTTCGCCTCCGTAGTCGCCGCGGTCACCGGCAGTAAGCAGTTGTTCAAATTGGAACGACCGAGTACGGTCGACATCCGACCCGCCCTGATCCGTCCGGATCCGGAGCGGTTCACCCCGGTCCACCCCCGATCGACGGAGGCCCCACCATGCCTCAGCCCGGCTCCGCCACGGTGCGCTCGCACGTGCGCATCCCGCTGACCTTCCCGGACGGCTACCGCGCCGATGCGGAGGTCTCCACCTTCCACGGCCTCGCCGACGGCGCCGAACACCTCGCGCTCGCCCTCGGCACCGTCCCGGCCGGCGGAACCCCGCTGGTGCGGCTGCACTCCGAGTGCCTGACCGGCGACGTCTTCGGCTCGGACCGCTGCGACTGCGGACCGCAGCTGCGCGAATCGGTGGAACGGATCAGCGAGGCCGGCGGCTACCTGCTCTACCTCCGCCAGGAGGGCCGGGGCATCGGCCTCTACAACAAGCTGGACGCCTACGCCCTCCAGGACTCCGGCCTGGACACCTACGACGCCAACACCGCGCTGGGCCTGCCCGAGGACGGCCGGGACTACACCGCGGCCGCCCAGATGCTCACCGCGCTCGGCGTCGACGGCGTCGACCTGCTGAGCAACAACCCGGACAAGGCCGCCCAGCTGGCCGGGCTCGGGATCACCGTCCGCCGTCGGGTGCCGACCGGCGTCCACCTGTCCGCGAGCAACGTCCGCTACCTGACCGCGAAGGTGGAGCGGACCGGGCACTCGATCGAGCTCTCCCGACTGGTCGGCTGACCACCGCGATCGGCGCGGGCAGGTCGGCACGGCCCGGACGGCGCGCCCCCGGGCCGGACGGGGCCGTCAGCCGACGCCACCCCGCCCCCGGGCCCGCGCCGCCCGCAGCACCCCGTACGCCGCCAGCGGCAGCGCCACCAGTAGCGCGGCCCAGAAGGCGCCGTGCCCCCACCAGCCCGCGACCGCGCCGAACAGCCCCTCGAACACCGGGATCCGCAGCGCCTCCACCGGCCCCAGCACCCCGGGCCAGGCGCCCAGGAACAGGGTGCCGAGGATCCAACCGACCAGCAGCACCCGGGCGGTGACCAGCGTGCCCAGGGTGCTCAGCAACGACACCGCGGCCAGCAGGACGACGAACCCCGCCTGGTAGGCCGCACCGGTCTGCCCCGTGCCCCAGGACTCCGGCGTACGGTGCGGGCCGGTGGCCGCGAGCCGCACCTCGACCGCCGCCCACAGCAGCAGGACCAGCACCCCGGTACCGGTGAGCGCGAACCGCAGCCGGTCCCAGGTCCCGGCCCGGCCCGGCCGCCACGCCCCGGCGACCTCCGTCCCCGCCCTCGCTCCCGCTCCCGCACCCGTCCCCGCCCTCGCGCCCGTACCCGAACCCGTACCGGAACCCGTCCCGGTACCCGCGACCCGGGCGGCCCGCGCGGCCCTACGGTCGAGGTCCCGCCAGGCCTCCCGCACCTGCCGCCGGGCCCGCTGGGCGGGCCTCAGCAGCCGGTTGGCCCCCCGTTCGATCAGCACCACGGCCACCACGACCGCCACCACCGCCGCGATCCCGGCCCAACTCCCCATCCCGCCCTCGAACATGACCACCCGCTCGGCCACCGGCCGCGGCGCCTCCACCGCCGTCATCGGCGGTCCGAGCCGCAGGTAGCCGATCGCGAGCGCGCCCACCCCGGCCAGCAGCGCCGTACCGAGGCCGACCGGGGCCGGGAAGAAGGCGAGCACGGCGGCCGCCACGAAGGCCGCCCCCAGCTTCCCGACCACCTGCTCGGCCGCCTGCCGCCCGGCGAGGTGCAGCGGCCCGCCGAACAGGTCCGGCGAGAGGTCGAGCCCGTGACCGGCCTCGACCGGGTAGCGCAGCACCGCTCCCGCCCACAGCAGCAGCCCGAGGCCCACCACCAGCAGGGCCACCGCCGCCACCCGGCGCGGCAGCATGGTGCGGGCGTACGGCCACCAGAGCCGCAGCCGGGCCGCCCGGTCCACCGGCGGCCGCCGGCGCCGCTCCCCCCACAGCCGCTCCGCCCAGAGCCGGGCCGCCCGCCCGGGCCGCGCACCGCCCTCCCGCAGCGCCCCCGGTTCCGGTTCGGGCCGCTCCGCCCGGCCCCGGCCGCGCCGCCGCACCGCCTCCGCGGCCACCAGCGCCGCCCGGCCCGCGGCCTGCTCCGGGTCGGCTCCCACCGCCCGCCGCCGCAGCGCCGACCAGCGCCGCCGCACCACGTCCCGCGGGGTGGCCGCCGCCGGGTCGGGCGCCGGCCGCCGGGCCGCCGAACGCGCCGCCGTACGGGCCCCGGCGCCGACCGTCAGCGCCCCGTCCACCACCGCCGACGCGACCAGCGCGGCCAGCTCCGACACCCGTACCGGCAGCGGCAACCGGTGCAGCGCGGCGGGCAGCGGGGACAGCCGGCCGAGCAGCCGGTACCGCTCCTCCGGACGGATGCTCAGCCAGACCGCCAGCCGGTGCGCCTCCTCCCGCTCCTCGGGGCTGAGGCCGCCGTCACCGCGCCGGCCGCCGCCGACCGTCCGGGCCGTGCGCTCCACCTCGGCGAGCACGTCCGGGAGCGCGGCGAGGGCGAGCAGCCGGGAGCAGTGCTCGCCGGAGCACTCGGGGTGGAAGCAGTGGTAGCGCGCGGCGACGGCGGGGGCGCCGCCGCGGACCAGTTCGTCGATGAACGCGGCGCCGTCCGGCTCGGTGGCGACGCGTTCCAGCCCGGCCGGGTCGACCGGCCGGTCACGGTAGTGCGGGACGGCTCCCGGTGCGAAGGCGGCGCCGAGGGCGAGCACCGCGACGCCGGCCACCGCCTCGCGCCGGGAGCCGGGGGCGCGGACCACGTCGGTGAGGTAGTGGAGGTCGAACACGGAGTCCTTGACCTCGTCGCGCAGCCAGTCGCGCAGCCGCTCCGCCCCGACCGCCGCGAGCCAGCGCGCCGCCGCACCGGAGTTGCGCAGCAGCACCTCGGTGAGCCGGACCGGGTCGGTGAACGGGTCGCCCAGGAAGGTGATCGGCCGCAGGGCCTGCGGGCGGCGCCGGATCACCGCCGGGCTGCCGCCGGCCAACCAGCTGCGGACCTCCGCAGCAGTCCAGCGGTCCTCCGGCTTCTTGGTGAACAGGCCCTGGAGTAGGAGCAGTTGACGCCGGTCGGAGACGGCGGAGAGGTCCACCTCCTCGCCCATGACGAGTTCCAGCTCCAGGTCGTGGTCGGCCGCCCGCTCGCCGTCCGCCCCGACGAACCGGGGCCGGCCGACGAACAGTTCGTACAGCACGTTGCCGAGCCCCCACCAGGGCCCGGCCTCGTGATTCTTGCCGGCCAGCTGCTCGGGGGCCATGTAGGCGACGGTGACCATCATCGTGGAGGTGAACCGGCGGCTGTCGGTGAGCCGGTCGACGCCGCCGAAGTCGGCGATCACGAACTCCCCGGGGCCGCGGCCGGGGCGCACCAGGATGTTGACCGGCTTGAAGTCCAGCGGGTTGCGCTGGATCCGCCGCTGCCAGAACTCCAGCAGCGAGACCAGCTCGTAGACGATCTGCTCGGTGGTCCGCGGGTCGGCGTGGGCACCGCCACGGCGCAGCGCGGCGACGTGCGCGGAGAGGGTGACGGGCAGGTACTCCATCGCCACCCAGTCGACCGGCACGCCGTGGTGGCGGACCCGCCCGTAGTCGATCAGGTGCGGGACGTGCCGGCGGAAGCCGTCGTTGCGCAGATGGGCGAGCAGGTCGTGGTCCATCCGCTGGCCGCCGACGGCCACCTTGACCGCGGCGTCGGCGCCGCCGTCGGTGCGCCGGACGTACCAGACGGTGCCCTCCGCGCCGGCGCCCGCCCTGCCCAGCGGGGTGAAGCGGTCCAGCAGGGCCTCGGGGAAGTCGTCCTCGAAGGGGCCGCCCGTGGGCCCGGGTGCGGGCGCGGGCCCGGCCGCGGGTGCGGGTGCGGGTCCGCCGCCCGGCGCGGGCCCCGGGCCGATGTTGTCCTGCCAGGAGGGGCCGCCGGCCGCGGAGCGTGGTCGGCGCACCTCGGTGGCGGCCTCCGGGTCGTGGCGGGGCCCGGGCGTCCGCCGGGTGGCGGCCTCCGGATCGTGGCGGACCTCCTCCGCGGCCCGGTCCCGGGCTCCGCCCCGCCCGCGCCGCGGGTCCCACGACCCCCGGAACCGGATGCCCCGCTCCCGGGAGCCCCAGTCGACCCTGGTCCGCGGCGACTCCTCCGGCCGCCCCCGGCGCCCGTCCCCCTCACCCGGTCCACCCGGTCCACCCGGACCACCGGGACCGGAGCCCTCCGTTGCGCCCATCACGGCGTACCCCTCCCCCGATCCCCGGGGCCGGTGCGGAGGCGTTGACCACGGGCGCACCGGTGCCGGGTGGTGATTTTGACGCGCCATCATCCCGCATACCGGGCAGGGCCGCAGGGCGGTTTCCGGATCGGTTCCGAGACGGTTCCGGAACCCGTGCGCGCGGAGGTGGGAGCCGAGCCGGGAGCTGCCGGGCCCGCCCCTCCCCGGGCGGGTTCACCCCTCCTCTACCGGGCGCCCCTCCGGCTCCTCGACGATCCGGCGGGCGATCTCCTCGGGCCGCACCGGGCGGCCGAAGTGCCAGCCCTGCGCCCAGTCGCAGCCCATCCCGCGCAGCCGCTCGGCGTCCTTGCGGGTCTCCACGCCCTCGGCGGTGACGTTCAGGCCGAGTGTGTGCGCCATCGACACCAGGCCGCTGACGATGCGCCAGCCGGTGGCGCCGTCCTTCGCCGGGTCGTGCAGGTCGCCGACGAAGGACCCGGCGATCTTGAGCCCGGAGACCGGCAGGTCGCGCAGGTAGGAGAGGTTGGACCAGCCGGTGCCGAAGTCGTCCACCGCCAGCGACACCCCGAGGTCGACCAGCCCGTGCAGGGTGCGCAGCGCCTCGTCCTCGGGGCCGACCACCGTCGACTCGGTGATCTCCAGCTGCAGCCGGGCCGGGTCGAGTCCGGTGCCGTCCAGGATCCGGCCGAGGTCGGTGACCAGCGCGGCGCTGCGCGCCTGCCGCACCGCCAGGTTGACGTTCAGCTGCGGCGCGGCGTCGCCGTAGTGCTTGATCCAGTCCGCGGCCTGGCCGCAGGCCTGCTCCAGCACCCAGCGGCCGAGCGGCATGATCAGCCCGGTCTCCTCGGCGGTGGTGACGAACTCGTCCGGGCCGAGCACCCCGAGCTGCGGGTGGCGCCAGCGCACCAGCGCCTCCACGGCGGCCATCCGGCCGTCGGCGAGGCGGTAGAGCGGCTGGTAGTCGATGAAGAACTCGCCGCGGTCGAGGGCGGCCGGCATCCGCACCGACACCGCGTAGCGGCTGACCGCGCGGGCGTTCTCCTTGGGGTCGAACAGCGTCCAGCGGCCGCGGCCGGCCTCCTTGGCGCGGTACAGCGTCAGGTCGGCGGCCCGGACGGCGGCGCCGGGGGTGGTGGTGGAGACCCTCCGCTCCAGCACGCCGACGCTGGCGCCGACGGCGAGCTTGTGGTCACCGATGAGCACCGGCCCGGCCAGGGCCTTGAGCACGGTCTTGGCGGCTGCCACCGCCTCCTGCTCGCCGCGGCAGTTCTCCAGCAGCACCACGAACTCGTCGCCGCCGAGCCGGGCGACCAGGTGGCCGAGCGGGGTGAGGGCGGCCTTGAGCCGGGCGGCGACGGCGGACAGCAGCTGGTCGCCCATGTCGTGGCCGAGGCTGTCGTTGACCACCTTGAAGCCGTCGAGGTCGACGTAGCAGAGGCCGAAGCGGGCGCCCGGCTCCGGCTCGTCGAAGACCTTCTCCAGCCGCTCGAAGAAGGCGGCGCGGTTGGGCAGGCCGGTGAGCGGGTCGTGGGTGGCCTGGTGGCGCAGCCGCTCCTGGAGCCGGTAGCGGTCGGTGACGTCCTCCAGCATCGCGACCTGGTACTGCGGGACCCCGTCGTCGTCACGGATCAGCGAGACCGTCAGGTGGGTCCAGACCACCTCGCCGTCCTGCCGGTAGTACGGCTTGTCGAACTGGAAGTACTCCCGCTTGCCGCTGATCAGCTCCTCGTACGCCTCCCAGACGCCCGGGGTGTCCTCGGGGTGGACGAGGTCGTCGACCCGGCGCCCGACCATGTCCCCCGGCCCGGCGCCGAACAGCTCCTGCACGGCCTTGTTGACCGCGAGGATGGTGCCGTCGGTGTCACCGATCGCGATGCCGATCGCGGCGCTCTCGAACAGGGCGCGGAAGCGGGCCTCGGAGGCGCGCAGCGCGCGTTCGGCCTCCTTGCGGGCGGCGTCGGCGGCGGTGCGGATGGCCTCCTGCTCGCGCAGCGTGCGCTCGCGCAGGGCGTTCGCCCAGCCAGCCGCGAAGGCGCCGGTGAGGGCGGGGCCGCGGCCGTCGTGGAGCGGCTGGGCCTGGAGCAGTTCGACGGCGCGGGCGAGCAGCACCGGGTCGGTGAAGTGCCCGTCGACCAGTTCGGCACCGGCCCGGGAGGCCAGCCGGGGCTCGAAGGGGTCGTTCTGCTGGGCCCGGTGCAGCAGCGCGGCGGTGCGCGCGACCAGCCGGCCGAGCAGGCCGGGGTGGACGGCGATGCCGTGGTCGGCGGAGAGCAGCCGGGACCAGTCCTCGTGGAACCGCTCCGCGTCGCCGCCCGGCGGGGTCGCGCCGCTCACCGGAGCGTCCCGGCGGCGCTGCTCGTCGCGGCGGAGGCCGGGGCGTCGGGGGTCACAGCGGCGGGGCTCACGGCGGCGCTGGGCAGGGCCGGGCGTCCGGCGGCCGCCGCACGGGGCGTGCGGGCGTCGGCTGCTCTCCCGGCGCGACCGCTCAAGGGCGGAACCCCACGCCCGCCACCCCGGCGATCCGCTCGGGGTGCTCGCCGACCGTGCCCGGCTGGTCGGGGCGCCACTGCGGCAGGTGCACCACGCCCGGTTCGACCAGCTCGAAGCCGTCGAACATCGCGGTGACCTGGTCGCGGGTGCGCATGGTCAGCGGGGTCGGGGTCATCCGGTAGAGCTTCTGGTGGTCCTCGGCCTGGTCCGGGCGGGCCTCCAGGGAGGCGTGCGAGAGGACCAGCGCGCTTCCGGCGGGGAGGCGGTCGCGGACCGCGGCGATCAGCTTCCAGGGGTCCTCGTCGTCGCTGACGAAGTGGGCGACGGCCACCAGCAGGACGGCCACCGGCTCGTCGCCGGCCAGCAGGGCGGACACCTCGGGGCGGTCCAGCAGGTCCTCGATGTCGCGCAGGTCGGCCTGGACGACGGCGCTGTGCGGGTCCTCCTCCAGCAGCAGGCGGCTGTGGGCGACGGCGACCGGGTCGCGGTCGACGTAGACCACCTCGGCCCCCGGGCGGATCGCCCGGGCGATCTCGTGCACGGCGCCGAAGGTCGGGATGCCGGAGCCGATGTCCAGGAAGCGGCTGATGCCCTGCTCGGCGAGGAAGGCCACGGCGCGGCGCAGGAAGGCCCGGTTGGAGCGCATGATCTGGGGCAGTTCGGGCCACAGGGCCATCGCCCGGCGGGCCATCTCCCGGTCGACCTCGAAGTTGTGGGAGCCCCCGAGGTAGTAGTCGTAGACCCGCGCGGCGTTCGGTTTGTCCAGGTCCATACCTTCCGGTACCCAGCTCGGTCGCCGCATGCCTGTGACTCCTTCACTCCGGATCCGGGGGCGCAGCGCCGGGAGGTGCTGCCGTGACTGATGAGACTACAAGCACACAAGATCCTCCCTTGCACCCCGAACGGGTGCAAGCGGACTGCACCCTTCCTCGCGGACGGCGCTCTCCCTAGGGTGGAGCCGTGGATCCCAACCACTACCGCTTCCGGGGCGAGTGGCGCCTCGCGGCACCGGCCCCGGCGGTGTACGCGGCGCTGGCGGACGTGCGGAGCTATCCGCTGTGGTGGCCGGAGGTCCGCGAGGCCCGGGAGACCGGTGCGGGGTCCGGTGAGGTGGTGCTCCGGGCGCTGCTGCCGTACCGGCTGGTGATCGGGCTGGAGGCCCGGCGGCGCGACCCGGCGGCCGGCGTGCTGGAGGCGGCGATGCGGGGCGACCTGGTCGGCTGGTCGCGGTTCACCGTGAGGGCGGACGGGACGGGCGGTACGCGGTGCCGGGTGCTCTTCGAGGAGGACGCCCGCCCCGCCAAGCCCCTGCTGCGACGCCTCGCCCTGCCGCTGCACCCGCTGTTCCGGGCCAACCACGCGGTGATGATGTGCCGGGGAGGCCGCGGACTGGCGGCGTACCTGGCGGGTGACGACGGCGGACGAAGGACGGCGAACAGATGACAGATGACAGATTTCAGCGAACAGATTTCAACTTTCGACATCTGTCAGCTGTCAGTTGTTCGCCGGACCCCGGCAGCGACCCCGGCCCCGGCCCCGGCAGCGACCCCGGCCCCGGCCCCGGCAGCGACCCCGACTCCGAACGCGACCCCGGCCGCAACCCCCACCCCGGCTCCGGCGCCGGCTCCGCGTTCGGCTTCGACGCCCCCTTCGACCGCACCGGCACCGGCAGCAGCAAGTGGGCCCGGGCCGCCGCCCCCGGCGTGATCCCGATGGGCCTGGCGGACATGGACCTCCCCGGCCCGCCCGCCGTCGCCGAGGCCCTGGCCCGGCGCGCCCGCCACCCCGCCTACGGGTACACCGTCTGCGATCCGGCCGGGCGGACCCTGGTCGCCGACTGGTACCGCGCCCGGCACGGCGTCGAGGTCGACCCGGACTGGGTCCTGCTGCTCCCCTGCGGCCCGCGCACCGCGCTGCGCCTGCTCCTGGAGACCGTCCGGACGGGGACCGCGGACCAGCAGGCCCCCGTCCTCTTCCCCACCCCCGAGTGGGGCGGCTTCGCCCAGCTCTGCCGTGCGGCCGGCCTCCCGTACCGCGAGCTGCCGCTGCGCCCCTCCCCCACCGGCTACCGCTCCCCGGGCACCCCACTGCCCCGCCCCGCGTCCGCCGTCCTGCTGAGCAACCCCCACAACCCCTCCGGCACGGTATGGCACACCGGGTACCTGAGCGGGCTGGCCGGGTGGGCCGCGGAGGCGGGCGCCCTGCTGGTCTCGGACGAGGTCCACGGCGACCTCACCCACCCTGGCCGGGCCCACCCCGTCGCCGTGACCACCGCCGACCCGGCGCACCGGCACGCCGTCGTCACCCTGAACTCGGTCGGCAAGACCTTCAACTGCTCGGGCATTCCCAGCAGTTGGGCCCTCGTCCCGGACCCGGCACTGCGCGCCCGGCTGACCGACACCCTGGCCGGCTACGGCCTCTGGGAGGGCGGCCTGCTGGAGCAGACCGTGCAGCGGGCCGCGCTCGGCGAGGGCGGCCCGTGGCTGGACGCGCTGCTGGCGCACCTCGCCGCCGCCCGCGCCCGGCTCACCGAGCGGCTCGGCCCCGCCGTCCGCTCCGTCCCGCGGGCCTCGTACCTGCTCTGGCTGGACGCCGCCGCCCTCGGCCTGCCGCCCGCCGGCGCCCGCGCCGCGCTGCTGGAGCGCTGCGGCCTGGAGGCCTCCGACGGCGCCGAGTTCGGCCCGGGCGGCGCGGGTTCGCTGCGCCTCAACTACGCCCTGCCGGGCCCGGTGCTGGACACCGTCCTGGAGCGCCTGGACCGCCTGTGACCGGGGCACGTGCCCCGGCCGGGCAGCCCTCCCCGGAGCGCCCGAGAACCCCGCATTCACCCGATCGCCATGGCTCTGACCTGCGAAAACGAACATTCACGCGATATTTGCGAAGCGCCCCCGCATGCTCCGTAGCAGACTGGGCAAAGTAGACCGGGCCGCAATCGTGATCCCGAGGATGGTGAGTCCGGTGATACCGACGTCCCGCACCACTCCGCCCGACCGGCAGAGCGCAGCACCGCCCCCGACGGGGGTGACCCCGTTGACCGAATCGGGGGCGCGCAGCCACGTGTCGGGCGTCTGCTTCAAGATCGGACCGCCCCGCCTGGTGGGGGTCGAGGTCGAGTGGTTCGTCCATGACGACCGATGTCCCGGCCGGCCGGTTCCTCCCGAACTGCTCCACGCCGCGCTGGAATCGCTGCCCCTGGGCGGCGCCGACGGCACCTCGCTCCCCTCCGGTTCGCGCCTCACGCTCGAACCCGGCGGACAGGTCGAGCTCAGCTCCCCGCCCGCCACCGGCCTGCTGGCCTGCGTCGACGACACCCGACGCGATCTGACCGCCCTGCGGGCCGCCTTCGCGGCGCAGGGCCTGCGCCTCACCGGCACCGGGACGGACCCGCTCGCCCGCCCCCGACGGATGGTGCTGGACCACCCCCGCTACCTCGCGATGGAGCGCTTCTTCGACTCGGCCGGGCCCTGGGGCCGGGTCATGATGACCGGTACCGCGTCCGTCCAGGTGTGCCTGGACGCCGGTGACGCGGCCGGCCCGCACGCGGTCGAGCGGCGCTGGCAGCTGGTCCACCGGCTCGGCCCGGTGCTGGTCGCCGCCTTCGCCAACTCCCCGCTCCTGGACGGGAAGCCGACCGGCCACCGGTCCACCCGGCAGACCGTCTGGTCCCGGATGGACCCGACCCGCACCCTCGCCCCCGAGCCGGACCACGGCGACCCCCGCGAGGCCTGGGCGCAGTACGTGCTGGACGCCGAAGTCCTGTGCGTGCGAAGGCCGGAGGGGCGGCCCTGGACCGCCCCGCCCGGCCTGACCTTCCGCGACTGGACCCGCGGCGCGGGCGAACGCCCGCCCACACTGGCCGACTTGGAGTACCACTGCACCACCCTGTTCCCCCCGGTGCGCCCGCGCGGCCACCTGGAGCTGCGGATGATCGACGCCCAGCCCGGTGACGGCTGGGTGGTGCCCACCGCCCTGGTCACCGCGCTGCTGGACGACCCGGTGGCCGCCGACACCGCACTCGCCGCGCTGGAACCGCTCGACGCCGCCGACCGGCGGGAGGGCGCCGCCGGTGCGCGCCCGCCGCGCAGCGGGGTCTGGCGCCGCGCCGCCACCCTGGGCGTCGCCGACCCCGAGCTGCGCCGCGCCGCCCTCACCTGCTTCGCCGCCGCCGACGCCGCGCTGGGCCGCCTGCCCGGCGCCGGGCGGCTGCGCGCCACCGTCGCCGAGTTCGCCGAGCGCTACCCCGCGCGCGGCCGCTGCCCGGCCGACGACCAGCTGGACGCCCTGCGCTCCGGCACCCGACGCACTCCCCCGGAGGAGGCATCATGACCGACGTCCGACCGCCCGCCACCCCGGGCACCGATCCCACCCCCGGGAGCGATCCCACCCCCGGCATCGATCCCACCCGCGGGACCGAGGCCCTGCGCGAGAGCATCGCCGCCGAACTGCTGGCCGCCCGCGCCCGGACCGCCGCGCTGACCGACTGCGTCGAGGACACCGACCTCACCGCCCAGCACTCCCCGCTGATGTCGCCGCTGGTCTGGGACCTCGCGCACATCGGCAACCAGGAGGAGCTGTGGCTGCTGCGCAACGTCGGCGGCCGGGACCCGATGCACCCCGAGATCGACCCGCTGTACGACGCGTTCGAGCACCCCCGGGCCGAGCGCCCCAGCCTGCCGCTGCTCCCGCCGGCCGAGGCCCGCGCGTACGCCCACGAGGTGCGCGGCCGGGTGCTGGACCTGCTGGCCGCCAGCCCCCTGGAGGGCGCACCGCTGCTGGACGCCGGGTTCGCCTTCGGGATGATCGCCCAGCACGAGCAGCAGCACGACGAGACGATGCTGATCACCCACCAGCTCCGCCGGGGCGAACCCGCCCTGGCCGCTCCCCCGCCGCCGCCCGCGCCCGCCGACGCCGCCACCCTGCCCGCCGAGGTCCTGATCCCCGCGGGCCCGTTCACCATGGGCACGGACACCGAGCCGTGGGCCCTGGACAACGAGCGCCCGGCGCACCGCGTCGACCTGCCGGCCTACTTCCTGGACACCACCCCGGTCACCAACGCCGCCTACCAGCGCTTCATCGCCGACGGCGGCTACCACGACCCGCACTGGTGGACCGCGGAGGGCTGGCAGCACCGGCTGCGGGCCGACCTGACCGCCCCGCTGTTCTGGCAGCGGCAGGACGGCCAGTGGCTCCGCCGCCGGTTCGGTGCCGTCGAACCCGTGCCGCCGAACGAGCCGGTGCTGCACGTCAGTTGGTACGAGGCGGACGCATACGCCCGCTGGGCCGGGCGGCGGCTGCCGACCGAGGCCGAGTGGGAGAAGGCCGCCCGGCACGACCCGGCCACCGACCGGTCGCGGCGCTACCCCTGGGGCGACGGCCCGCCCGGCCCCGAGCACGCCAACCTCGGCCAGCGGCATCTGCGACCGGCCGCCGCCGGAAGTTATCCGGCGGGCGAATCACCGTACGGGGTACGGCAGTTGATGGGCGATGTGTGGGAGTGGACGGCCAGCGACTTCCACTCCTACCCGGGGTTCCGGGCCTGGCCGTACAAGGAGTACTCGGAGGTCTTCTTCGGACCCGAGCACAAGGTGCTGCGCGGCGGCTGCTTCGCGGTGGCACCGGTCGCCTGCCGGGGCACCTTCCGCAACTGGGACTACCCCGTCCGGCGGCAGATCTTCTCCGGCTTCCGCACCGCCCGCAGCGCGGAGCACGACGCCCGCACCCCGGAGCGCGGCGCCCGCGGCGCCCGCGGCGCTGAGCACGAGCGGGAGGGCGCCTGATGTGCCGTCACATCGCCTACCTGGGCGAGCCGGTGGCACCGCAGGAGCTGCTGGTGCGACCGCCGTACGCGCTGCACCGGCAGTCCTGGGCGCCGCGCACCCAGCAGCACGGGACGGTCAACGTGGACGGCTTCGGCCTCGGCTGGTACGCGGACGGCGACGAGGTGCCCGCCCGCTACCGCCGGTCCGGGCCGATCTGGGCGGACGCCGGGTTCGCCGACCTCGCCCGGGTGATCCGCACCCGGGCGATGCTGGCCGCCGTCCGCTCCGCCACCGACGGCTGCGCGGCGGGCGAGGCCGCGGCCGCGCCGTTCGCCGCCGGGCGCTGGCTGTTCAGCCACAACGGAGCGGTGGCCGGCTGGCCCGGGAAGCTGGACGCGCTCGCCGCCCTGCTGCCGCCCGCCGAACTGCTGGAGCTGGAGGCCCGGAGCGACTCGGCCCTGCTGTGGGCCCTCACCCTGCACCGGCTGCGCCGGGGCGAGAGCCTCGGCGAGGCGCTCGCGGGCACGGTGGCCGACGTCACCGCGCACACCACCGGACGGCTCAACCTGCTGCTCACCGACGGCGCCGCGCTCGCCGCGACCACCTGGGGCGACACCCTGCACCACCGGAGCCTGCCCGGCCTCGGCACGGTGGTGGCCTCCGAGCCGTACGACGACGCCCCGGACTGGACGCCCGTCCCGGAGGGCTCCCTGCTGCTGGCCGACGCCGCGGGCGTCACCGTCCAGCGGCTCCCCAGCCACTACTGACCCTCCACTCTCCCTTCATCTTCTGAACAGAGGAACCACCCTGTCATGGACACATTCGATCTCACCCGACTGCTGCCCGCCGACCACTTCAGCACCGCGCTGCACCACGACGTGCGGCACGGACTGACCGCCGACCCCAAGTGGCTGCCGCCGAAGTGGTTCTACGACGCCCGGGGCAGCGAGCTGTTCGAGGAGATCACCCGGCTGCCCGAGTACTACCCGACCCGCGCCGAGCGGGCCATCCTCACCGCCCGGGCCGGCGAGATCGCCGCCGCCACCCGCGCCCGCACCCTGGTCGAGCTGGGCTCCGGCTCCTCCGAGAAGACCCGGCTGCTGCTGGACGCGCTGCGCTCGACCGGCGACCTGGAGACCTACGTCCCGGTGGACGTCAGCGAGAGCGCCCTGGTCGCGGCCGGCACCGCGCTCGCCGCCGAGTACCCCGGGCTGGCCGTGCACGGCGTCCTGGCCGACTTCACCGCCCGCCTCGGCCTGCCCCCGGAGGGCGGCCCCCGGCTGGTCGCCTTCCTCGGCGGCACCCTCGGCAACCTGCTGCCGCAGGAGCGGGCCGGCTTCCTGCGCGGCCTGCGCGCCGCCCTCGACCCGGGCGACTTCCTGCTGCTCGGCACCGACCTGGTCAAGGACCCGGCCGTCCTGGTCGCCGCCTACGACGACGGCGCCGGGGTGACCGCCGAGTTCAACCGCAACGTGCTCAACGTGCTCAACCGCGAGCTGGGCGCCGACTTCGACCCGGAGGCCTTCGAGCACGTCGCGCTCTGGGACCCGGAGCAGGAGTGGATCGAGATGCGGCTGCGCTCGCTGCGCACGCAGACCGTGAAGATCCCGGCCCTGGACCTGCCGGTGCACTTCGACCGGGGCGAGGAGCTGCGCACCGAGGTGTCGGCCAAGTTCCGCCGGGAACGGGTGACCGGGGAGCTGGCCGCGGCCGGGCTGCGGCTGACCCACTGGTGGACGGACCCGGAGGGCCGGTTCGGGCTCTCGCTCTCCGCCCCGGCCTGAGCGAGCGAGGAGCGAGCCACCAGCGGGTTACCCCGGAGACCCCAATTTGCTTGTTCACCTTACGAATTCTCAGAGCAAAACTTGAGCCTCCCCGCCTACAAGGCTTGAACGAATAGGGGTTACGATCTCGGCTACCGAGCTCAGCGTTGAGTACCAGGAGTCAAGATCGTGAGCGTCACCCAGAAGCCCTCCGGGGCGGCCGAGGCCACCGCGCCCGGCCGCCTCGGCTTCGTCGTCTTCATCACCGCCGCAGCGGCCCTCGGCGGCTTCCTCTTCGGCTACGACAGCTCCGTGATCAACGGCGCCGTCTCCGGGATCCAGGGGAAGTTCGGAGTCGGCAGCGGCGAGACCGGCCTGATCGTCTCCTCGGCGCTGCTGGGCTCCGCGGTCGGTGCCGCGCTGGCCGGCCGGTTCGCCGACCGCTACGGCCGGATCAAGGTCATGAAGGCGGGCGCGCTGCTGTTCGCGGTCAGCGCCGTCGGTTCGATGCTGCCGTTCTCCCCCTGGGACCTGGCGCTGTGGCGCGTCCTCGGCGGCGCGGCCATCGGCATCGCCTCGGTGATCGCCCCGACCTACATCGCCGAGGTCGCGCCGACCAAGTACCGCGGCCGGCTGGCCTCCTTCCAGCAGGCCGCCATCGTGCTCGGGATCGCGATATCCCAGCTGGTCAACTGGGTGCTGGCGGACGCCGCCGGCGGTGACACCCGCGGCCGACTGCTCGGCCTGGAGGCCTGGCAGTGGATGCTCGGCATCTGCGTCGTGCCGGCCGCGGTCTACTTCGTGCTCTCCTCGGTGATCCCGGAGTCCCCCCGCTACCTGATCCAGGCCGAGCGCCTGGACGACGCCCGCAAGGTGCTGGTCGAGGTCGAGGGCGAGGGCATCGACACCGACGCCCGGATCGCCGAGATCCAGTCGCTGATCGCCTCCGACCACCGCCCGCGCTTCCGCGACCTGCTCGGCGGCCGCTTCGGCCTGCTCCCGATCATCTGGGTCGGCATCGGCCTGTCGGTGTTCCAGCAGCTGGTCGGCATCAACGTGATCTTCTACTACTCGTCGATCCTGTGGCAGTCGGTCGGCATCGACCAGAGCAACTCGCTGCTGATCAGCTTCATCGGCTCGGTCATCAACATCCTCGGCACCGTGATCGCGATCCTGCTGGTCGACCGGATCGGCCGCAAGCCGCTCGCCCTGATCGGCTCGGCCGGCATGGCCGTCACCCTCGCCGCCGCCGGCTGGGCGTTCTCCTCCGCGACCGGCTCCGGCGACAACGTCACACTGCCCGACCTCCAGGGCACCGTCGCGCTGATCTCCGCCAACGCCTTCGTGCTGTTCTTCGCGATGTCCTGGGGCGTGGTCGTCTGGGTGATGCTCGGCGAGATGTTCCCGAACCGGATCCGCGCCGCCGCGCTCTCCGTCGCCGCCTCCGCGCAGTGGATCGCCAACTGGGTGATCACCGTGTCGTTCCCGTCGCTCGCGCGCTGGAACCTCTCGGCGACCTACCTGGTGTACGCGGCCTTCGCGGCGCTGTCGCTCGTCTTCGTGGCGAAGTACATGAAGGAGACCAAGGGCGTCCGCCTGGAGGACATGGGCTGACCGAAGCCCCCACAGCCCCACAGGCCCCGCCTTCCGGTCGTACGATCCGACCTTCGGCCCCCGCACCCTAGCGCGCTGAGCGCGGGTGCGGGGGCCGAATCGTTCACTCCCTGCGGTGGGCCGGACACCTCCGGTACTCCTGTTCGCCAGGAGGGATGTGTCCTTGATCTTCAACCGGCTCCGCACCCGCAGAACCGCCACCGCCCCAAGCGGCGGCTGTCCGTACGCCCACGCGCACCCCGCGCCGGACTTCGCACCACCCGTACCGCCGACCCCCGGACCGGGGCTGCGGCCGGACCCGGCCCCGGACCCACGGCTGCCCCCGCAACAGACTTCGGAGCGGACTTCGGAGCCGGCGCCGCAACTGCCGCCCGCACCACCGCCGTTCACCGACCCCGGGCAGGCCGCCGAGTTCGTCCGGCAGTTCCACCGCGAGCAGCCCACCGCCGGCGGCCCGGGGCCGAGGCTGCGCGCCGTCCGGGAGGAGATCGACCGCACCGGCAGCTACCACCACACCCCCGCCGAACTCGCCTACGGCGCCAAGCTCGCCTGGCGCAACGCCGCCCGCTGCATCGGCCGGCTGTACTGGCGCAGCCTGGTGGTCCGCGACCTGCGCCACCTGTCCGACCCCGACGACATCGCCGCCGAGTGCTTCGAGCACCTCCGGCTGGCGGGCAACGGCGGCCGGATCCGCCCCGTGGTCTCGGTGTTCGCCCCCGACCGCCCGGACCGCCCGGCCCCGCGGATCCTCAACCAGCAGCTGGTCCGCTACGCCGGGCACCGGGTCGACGGCGATGTGGTCGGCGCCGTGGTCGGCGACCCGGCGGGCGCCGAACTCGCCGCGCGGGCCCGCGAACTCGGCTGGAAGTGCGCCGAGGACCGCTTCGAGGTGCTGCCGCTGCTGCTCCAGGAAAGCCCCGAGGCGCGCCCGCGCTGGTACGGCCTGCCGGACGACACCACCCTGGAGGTGCCGCTCAGCCACCCCGAGCACGCCTGGTTCGCCGACCTCGGGCTGCGCTGGTACGCGGTGCCCGCGATCAGCGACATGACGCTGGAGATCGGCGGCGTCCGCTACCCCACCGCGCCGTTCAACGGCTGGTACATGGGCACCGAGATCGGCGCCCGCAACCTGGCCGACGCCGACCGCTACGACATGCTCGGCACCGTCGCCGAAGGGCTGGGCCTGGACACCTCCAGCGAGCGCACGCTCTGGCGCGACCGCGCCCTGGTCGAGCTCAACCTCGCGGTGCTGCACTCCTTCCAGGAGGCCGGGGTGACGATCGCGGACCACCACACGGAGTCGGCGCGCTTCCTCAAGCACGTCGCCCAGGAGCAGCGCCTCGGCCGCCCGACCCCGGCGGACTGGAGCTGGATCGTGCCCCCGGTCTCCGGCGGGCTGACCCCGGTCTACCACCGGTACTACGACCCGGTGGACCCGGAGCAGCGGCCGGCCTTCCTGGCCCGCGAGCCCTGGTGACCAGGGCGGCCGCCCCGACGGCGCCGGTCGCCCGCGACTACGAGGGCGCCCGTACGGCCAGGCGCTCGAAGCGCAGCACGAGCCCGTCCAGCAGCGCCTCCAGGCCGGTCTCGAAGGCGCCCTCGTCGACCGACCCCCGGTGCCCCGCGAGCCGGTGGGCCTCGCCGAGGTGCGGGTAGTCGGCCGCGTCGTACACCTCGGCGTCCGCCGGGAAGCCGGCCGCGAAGGAGGCCAGCGCGGAGCCGGTGACGAAGTAGCGCATCAACGCGCCGATCCGGGTGGCCTGGCCGCGCGGCCACCCGGATCCGACCAGGTGGCCGAACACGGCGTCGGCCAGCCGCAGCGCGTTGGGCCGCCGCCCCGGCCCCTGGGCGAGCACCGGGACGATGTTGGGGTGGGCGGCCAGCGCGGCGCGGTAGGAGCGGGCCCAGGCGCGCAGCGCCTCCGGCCAGGGGGTGGCCCGGTCGTCGAACATCGACAGGTCGACCTCGCCGATCACGCTGTCCACCACCGCGTCCAGCAGGTCGTCCTTGGTGGCGAAGTGGTTGTAGAGCGAGGGCCCGCTGACCGACAGCCCGGCCGCGAGGCGGCGGGTGGAGAGCGCCTCCAGCCCCTCGTCGTCGATCAGCCGCAGGGCGGCCGTGACGATGCGCTCACGGCTGAGCAGCGGGGTGCGCGGGCGAGCCATCGGGTCGCTACCTCCGGTCGGGTGGGGTGGGGACCGATTCTGGCAGGTGCCCCTTCCCAGCGCGGGCGGGTGGGGTCTACAGTCCACACGTAAAACTTGCAGCGCTAGTTTAACGAGGTGGGCACCGTCGTGAACCTGGAGTTGTCCGAGGAGCAGGCCGCCGTCCGCGAGCTGGCCGCCTCGTTCACCGACCGCGAGATCGTGCCGTACGCCGCCGAGTGGGACCGCGCCGAACAGGTGGACCGCGCGATCATCGGCAAGCTCGGGAAGGTCGGCTTCCTCGGCCTGACCATCCCCGAGGAGTACGGCGGCAGCGGCGGCGACCACCTCGCCTACTGCCTGGTCCTGGAGGAGCTCGGGCGCGGCGACTCGGCCGTGCGCGGGATCGTCTCGGTCTCGCTCGGCCTGGTCGGCAAGTCGATCAACGCCTTCGGCACCGAGGAGCAGAAGCGGCACTGGCTGCCCCGGCTCACCTCGGGCGAGGCCCTGGCCTGCTTCGCCCTCACCGAACCCGGCACCGGATCGGACGCCGCCCACCTCACCACCCGGGCCGTGCGCGACGGCGACCACTGGCTGATCAGCGGCGCCAAGACCTTCATCACCAACGGCACCTGGGCCGACGTCGCCCTGGTCTTCGCCCGCACCGGCGGCGACCACCCCGAGCAGCAGGGCCACCGGGGCATCACCGCCTTCCTCGTCCCCACCGGCCTTCCCGGCTTCGGCCGCACCGAGATCCACGGCAAGCTCGGCCTGCGCGGCCAGGCCACGGCCGGACTCGACCTGGACGGCGTCCGGGTGCCCGACAGCGCCCGGCTCGGCGAGGTCGGCAAGGGCTTCACGGTCGCGATGGCGGCCCTGGCCAAGGGCCGGATGTCGGTCGCGGCCGGCTGCGTCGGCATCGCCCGGGCCTGCCTGGAGGCCGCCGTCCGCTACGCGGGCGAGCGCGAGCAGTTCGGCAAGCCGATCGCCGCGCACCAGCTCGTCCAGGAACTGCTGGCCGGCATCGCGGTCGACGTCGAGGCGGCCCGGCTGCTCACCTGGAAGGTCGCCGACCACATCGACCGCGGCCTCCCGTTCGCCACCGAGTCCTCCGTCGCCAAGCTCTTCGCGAGCGAGGCCGCCGTCCGGGCCGCCAACAACGCGCTCCAGGTGTTCGGCGGCTACGGCTTCATCGACGAGTACCCGGTCGGCAAGTACCTGCGCGACGCGCGGGTGATGACCCTCTACGAGGGCACCAGCCAGATCCACCAACTGCTCATCGGAC
Source organism: Kitasatospora sp. NPDC056076 (assembly GCF_042266305.1). Taxonomy (NCBI): domain Bacteria; kingdom Bacillati; phylum Actinomycetota; class Actinomycetes; order Kitasatosporales; family Streptomycetaceae; genus Kitasatospora; species Kitasatospora sp. NPDC056076. Next base: position 48,424 of record NZ_JBHJWG010000007.1, on the reverse strand, counting down.
GCGCCCTGACCGGCGTCAACGCCTTCTGACCGGCCATCGCGTTCCGCCCCACCACTCTCCGACCCGCCACTCCTCCGCCCCACCACTCCGCGACCCGCCACCCCTCGACAAGGAGCACGACGTGCGACCCGTCTACTTCGCCGCAGCCCGCCGCACACCCATCGGCCGGCTGCGCGGAGCGCTCGCCACGGTCCGTCCGGACGACCTCTCGGCCACCGTGCTGCGCGCCCTGCTCGCCGACGCACCCGCCCTCGACCCGGCCCGGATCGACGACGTCTACTGGGGCGCCGCCAACCAGGCCGGCGAGGACAACCGCAACGCCGCCCGGATGGCCGTCCTGCTGGCCGGCCTGCCGGAGACCGTCCCCGGCGCCACCGTCAACCGGCTCTGCGCCTCCGGCCTGGAGGCCGTCACCCTCGCCGCCCGGGCGATCGGCTCCGGCGAGGCCGACGTGGTGCTGGCGGGCGGCTGCGAGTCGATGACCCGCGCGCCGTTCATCCTGCCGCGCCCCGACGAGGCGCTGCCGCACCGGATCGAGACCTACGACACCCGGCTCGGCTGGCGGCTCACCAACCCCCGGATGGCCGAACTGCACGGCGTGCTCAGCATGGGCGAGACCGCCGAGGAGGTGGCCGGCCGGTACGGCATCGGGCGCGAGCGCCAGGACGCCTTCGCGCTGCGCAGCCACCAGCGGGCCGCCGCCGCCCGCAAGGACGGGCACTTCGACGCCGAGCTGATCCCGGTCGAGCGCCCGGACGGGGTGACGGTGAGCCAGGACGAGGGCATCCGCGAGGACACCAGCCTCGACAAGCTCGCCCGCCTCAAGCCGGCCTTCCGCCCGGGCGGCACCGTCACGGCCGGGAACGCCTCACCGATGAACGACGGCGCGGCCGGGCTCGTCCTGGTCAGCGAGGAGGCGCTGCGCGACCTCGGACTGCAGCCGCTCGGCCGGTACGTGGCCGGGGCCTCGGCCGGGGTGCACCCCGACGTGATGGGCATCGGCCCGGTGCCCGCCACCGCCAAGGTGCTCGGCCGGGCCGGATGGGACCTCGCCGACCTGGACACCGCCGAGCTGAACGAGGCCTTCGCCGCCCAGGCGCTGGCCTCCGCCGACGGTATCGGGTTCGACCCGGAGCGGGCCGACGAGGTGGTCAACCCCAGCGGCGGGGCGATCGCCCTCGGCCACCCGCTGGGCGGCTCCGGCGCCCGCATCCTCACCACCCTGCTGCACCGCATGCGCCGCACCGGCGCCCGGCGCGGCCTGGCCACGATGTGCGTGGGCGTGGGGCAGGGTACGGCCGTGCTGGTCGAGAACGCCTGAGACGGGTCGGGACAGGTTGAGCGGGGTTTCGAGTGAGCGGGGTTTCGAATGAGCGGGAGCATCCAGTGAGCGGAGGAACGGACATGGCACGGTTCGCGGGGAAGGTCGCCGTGGTGACCGGCGCGGCGCAGGGCATCGGCGCGGCCACCGCCCGTCGGCTGGCGGAGGAGGGCGCGACCGTCGCGGTGGTCGACCTGACCGCCGAGCGGGCGGCCGGGACGATCGCCGAGATCACCGCCAAGGGCGGCACCGCCCGGGCCTACGGCTGCGACGTGGCCGACTACGACGCCGTCGACGAGGTCTTCGCCCGGGTCGCCGAGGAGCTCGGCGGACTGCACATCCTGGTCAACAACGCCGGGATCACCCGGGACAACCTGTTCTTCAAGATGCCCAAGGCCGACTGGGACACCGTCCTGACGGTCAACCTGACCAGCGCGTACAACTGCAGCCACGTGGCGCAGAAGTACATGGTCGCGCAGAAGTACGGGAAGATCGTCTCGCTCAGCTCGCGCTCCGCGCTCGGCAACCGGGGCCAGGCCAACTACGCGGCCGCCAAGGCCGGGATCCAGGGGCTCACCGCGACCCTGGCGATCGAGCTGGGCCCGTTCAACATCAACGTCAACGCCGTCGCCCCCGGCTACATCGCCACCCCGATGACGGCCGCCACCGCCGAGCGGGTCGGCGCCACCGCCGAGGACCACCAGACCGAGGTGGCCTCCCGCACGCCGCTGCGGCGGGTCGGGCAGCCGGAGGAGGTCGCCTCGGTGGTGGCCTTCCTGGCGAGCGAGGAGGCCTCGTACGTGAGCGGGCAGACACTGTACGTCAACGGTGGGGCCCGGTAGCTCCGGCCGGGGCGGCTCTCCCGCACCCGTGAGCGAAGTGGGTGGGTGCTGGGTGGATACGGTTGACATTCAGTGAATATTGCTGACGCGCCCTCACATGGCCGTCCCAGGTGCACGGTTACTTTTCCCTGGGACGGCCTTTACCCTTTCGCGTGGCCGATCATGACCATGTGCCTGGTCAATCGACCCCACCAAATGACTATGGCATGATCATGCGGCACTCGATGGGATGTCCGAACCGACCCGACCGGACCTGGTCGGGCCCTCTGCGTCCCAAGGAGTCCCATGGGCAGCCCCGCCTCCCTCCGCCGTGCCCTGGCTCTGCTCGCCGTGGGGGCCACCGCCCTCACCGCCGGCACCGTCGCCGTTCCGGCCGTCGGCGCCGCGACCGCCGCCCCCGCGCACGACCTCTCGGGCGTCCACGTCCGCCCGGCCTCCTTCGGCCACCACCTCGCCACCACCCGCCCGGCGCCGCTGAGCACCACCCAGTGCGTCAGCCAGATCGGCATCCACTGCTACTCGCCGGTCCAGTACCAGGCGGCCTACAACCTGGCCCCGCTGTACAAGGACGGCATCACCGGCAAGGGCCGGACCATCGTCATCGTCGACTCCTTCGGCTCGCCGACCATCCAGCACGACCTGGAGGTCTTCGACAAGCAGTGGGGCATCAAGGACACCCAGGTCGAGGTGCGGAAGTGGGGCAACGTCCCCGTCTTCGACCCGAAGAACCCCGACCACACCGGCTGGGCCGGCGAGACCACCCTGGACGTCGAGTACGCCCACGCGATGGCCCCCGACGCCCACATCGTCCTGGTCGAGACCGGCGTCGCCGAGACCGAGGGCACCACCGGCCTGCCCGAGATGATGGACGCCGAGAAGGACCTGATCAAGAAGGGCGTCGGCGACGTCATCTCGCAGAGCTTCGGCGCCACCGAGAACACCTTCCCGGGCTACGACAAGGGCGACTTCAAGTCGCTGACCGACCTGCGCTACGCCTTCAAGGCCGCCGCCGACCGCAACGTCACGGTGCTCGCCGCCTCCGGCGACAACGGCGCCACCGACTCGCAGACCAACGGCACCGACCTGTACCCGTTCAAGGTCAACTCCTGGCCGTCCTCGGACCCGCTGGTCACCTCCATCGGCGGCACCCAGCTGACCCTGGACGACAACGGCAAGCGCACCGCGGCCGACAAGGTGTGGCACGACAAGTCCGGCGCCGGCGGCGGCGGCGTGTCCGGCATCTTCTCCCGCCCGTGGTACCAGGCCGGCGTCTCCGACGTCACCGGCAACCACCGCGGCACCCCGGACATCAGCATGAGCGCCGCCGTCGACGGCGCCGCCTGGACCTACGAGTCCTACGACCCGACCGCGGTCGGCTGGCACCTCACCGGCGGCACCAGCGAGGCCACCCCGCTGTTCTCGGGCATCGTCGCGCTGGCCGACCAGCTCGCCGGCCACCGCCTCGGCCAGCTCAACCCGAGCCTGTACGGCCTGAGCCTGCTGCCGAGCAAGTGGAGCGGCATCGTCGACGTCAAGGACGGCGACAACGGCTGGGGCGGCGTCACCGGCTACAACGCCGTCGAGGGCTACGACCTCGCGAGCGGCCTCGGCACCATCGACGGCGCCAAGTTCGTCCACGCGATCGCGGGCGACGTGCAGTTCGACGACAACAGCCAGGGCAACGAGCAGTAGGCATTGAGCAGTCGGTCAGGACGCGGAGCCTGACAGCTGACAAGTAACAGCGAACGGATAACAGATTTCAACATCTGTTATCCGTTCGCTGTTTTCTGTTATCTGTTACCTGTCTTCTGTTCGCTGTTCGCTGTTCGGTGTTCGCGGCCTGCCGTCCACCGGCGGCGGCCCGCCGAGGGTGGACGAGGGCGACCGGCCCGACCGTCAGCCCTGGTCGGCCACCACCGGTGCAGCGGCGGCGAGTTGGGCCAGGTAGCGCTCGGCTGCACGGAGCTTGCGGTTGTCCGGGCCCGGGAGGAAGGCCCGCAGCTCGATGATCTCCGGGGCGATCCGGATCGCCTCCGCCCGGTCGGCGATCGAACGCCAGCAGGCCTCGGCGTTGGTGGCCGCCCGCTGGGTCTCCTGGTGGTCGGCGCCCTGCGAGCGGAGCAGCGTCAGGGCGACCTCGCGGTAGATGCCGGCCGCCTCCGCGGTCCGGCCCGCGAGCCGGCACACGTGGGCGCGCACCTGGCGCACCTGGAGGACCGGCTCGGAGACGGCCCCGTGCTCGGCGATCGCCTCCAGTTCGAGGGCGAAGGCGAGGTCGGTGGCGGCGGCGTGGTCCCCGGCGTCGGCACTGCGGACGATCCGTCCGATCACCTCGCGGTAGTCCTCGCGCGGCGCGTTGGCGGCCGGTGCCTCGGCCGGGGCGGGCGGCTGGTCGGTCGGTTCCTCGGCAGCCAGCACCGCGTCGGTCGGCACCTCGGCGGCCGGCACCTCGGCGGCCGGTTCCACGTCCGTCGGGGCGACATCGGCCGGGACGGCATCGGTCGGCACCGCGTCCTGCGGGGCCTCGGCCGTCGGACCGCTCTCGTCCGGGACGGCGTCCCGGGGCTCCTCAACCGGCTCGACTGTCTCGACTGTCTCGGTGGGCTCGGTGGGCTCGCCAACCCCCGTGGTACCAACGGCGGTTCCGGCTGCCTCGACCGGCTCCGCAGCCTCCGGTCGGGCCTTGCGCAGCGTGACGCCCGCCGCCGAGGCCTCCTCTGCCGACGACGCGGCATCGGCCGCGGCCGTGGCCGTGACCGCCGCCCCGGCGGGCTTGTGCAGGCTCACCCCCGAAGCCGTGTCAGCGGGCTGCTCGCCCGCCTTGCGCAGGCTGACCGGGCGGGACGGCCGGGGCGGGGTCGGCGGCACTCCGGGCTTGACCAGGCTCACCGGCCCGCCGACGGGCGTGACGGGCAGTGGGGCGGGCGCCACCGGTGCCCGCTCGACCACGGCGTCCTGCGGCTCCGCCTGCCGCGGCAGCGGCAGCGGTGCCACGGCGGGCAGCGGTAGCGGCAGTTCGGACGGCACCGCGTCCGCGACGGGCAGCGCCTCCGGCAGCGGCAGCACGACGTCCGCCACCGGGGCCTCGCCCCGGCGGGCGGTGTTGCGGAAGACCGGGCGGTCCGGGGTGTGGGTGGCCAGGATGACCACGTCCGGCCGCAGCACCGAGTACACCTGCTGGCGCAGCTGCTCGGGGGCGAGCACCTCGCCCGCGCCCGGACGGCCGCCGTGCAGCGCCTCGATCAGGGCGCGGGTGAAGGTGCCGATCTGCTCCGGGTCCGGGCTGACGACCGCCCACAGCGGGATGCCCTCGGTGAGCGGCGAGACGGTGCCCTGGAGGTAGGGCCAGGCGTTCTGGTCGGCGCTCAGGTCGGCGATGACCAGGGTCTGCCACTCGGCCGGACGGTGGCTCAGTTCGGCGGCGATCGCCTGCCAGGGCAGGCCGTCCTGCCTGGCGTCGCGCAGGGTGAGCTGGAGCTGCCCGCCGCGCTTGTCGGCCACCACGTGCCCGCCCAGGTGGACCAGCAGCGGGCCCGGGTGGCGGGAGGCGGCGCGCAGGTGGGCGAGGACGGTGTGCGGATCGCTGGCGCCGGGGAGGTGGACGGCGTCCACCGCGTCCGCGGCGAGCAGCACCTGCGGCGACACGGCCGCGAGCATCGCGGACAGCACCGGTGCCTGGGCGGGACCGCCCCGGCCCCAGGTGCGGCGGCCGGAGTTGCCGTAACCGCCCTCGATCACCAGGATCCGGCCGCGCGGCGCCGCACCGAGCCCACCCGGGGCCGACGGTGCCGCCGGAGCCGCCGAGACCGTCGGCACCGCAGCCGCGGACGGCGCCGGTGCCTGGGGCTGGGCCTGGGGCTGGGCCCCCGCGGCGGGCAGGCCGGTGAGGGTCCATCCGGTGGGCGCGACCGGCGGCGCGGGCGGCACCGGGGCGGTGAACGCCGCGGGCGGCAGCGGGGGCGCGGGCGGCGGCTCGTACAGTGCGGCGGGTCCGGGCGGGTGCTCCTCGGGCCGCCCTGCGGGCTGCGGCGGTACGGCGTCCCAGGGGCCCGAGTCCGCAGACGGCTCGGGACCTCCGGAAACAGCAGTCGTCTCCGCCATCTTCTGGTCACCGCCCCGCCCCGCCGCGTCCGCGGCGTCTGATGCCCTTGCCTTCGTGGTGCCAGCCACCACGTCCCGTGCGCGCCACCCTACGAGATCCCGGCACGCCCGAGCCAGGCCGGGTGGCCGATCGGCGTGCCACGGCGCGGGCACCGGCCACTATCGTGCCGTCATGACCGATCCGGGGCTCCCCCTGCTGTTCCTCGACGTCGACGGGCCCCTGATCCCCTTCGGCGCCCCGCCGCCCGGCGGCTACCCCACCTACCCGGGCCCGGGCGCGGGCCCGTCCGGCAACCCGCTGGTGGCCCGGGTCGACCCGGGGCTCGGGCCCCGACTGCTCGCCCTGCCCTGCCAACTGGTTTGGGCCACCACCTGGTTGGCGGACGCCGACGCCTGCCTCGCGCCCCGGCTGGGCCTGCCCCGGCTGCCGTACGTGGACTGGCCGGACACCGACCTGCCGGGTGACGGCAGCACCCTGCACGCCCAACTGCACTGGAAGACGAGCACCTTGGTCGCCTGGGCGGCCGGACGCCGGTTCGTCTGGGTGGACGACGAGATCACCCCGGCCGACCGGCGCTGGGTCGAGGCCAACTCCCCGGCCGCCGCGCTGCTCCACCGCGTCGACCCCCGAGTCGGCCTCACCGAGGCCGACTTCACCACCGTCGACACCTGGCTGCGCGCCCCCTGACCGCGCTCCGCCTGACCGCACGCCCCCGCCACGACCGACACCGACCGGCCGGACCCGGTGGATCGGGTACGGCCGGTCGGACATCCGGGCGGCCTCGCCTGCTCGGGAACCGGCGACTCAGGACCCGGCGACTCAGGACCCGTCGGCTCAGGACCCGGCGAGCAGGTCCCGCAGCAGGGCGACCGTGTCGGCGTCCAGGTCCCGGCCGGTGCGGCGGCTCAGTGCGTCGAGGCGGTTGACCGCGCGCAGCAGCTGGTCCCGCGCGCCGGCCGACGCGTAGGCGTAGAAGAGGTCCCGGTGCAGGAGTTCGACGTCCGGGGCGACGGCGAGGCCGCGGAAGACCGCGGCCTCGGCGCTGCGGTGGTCGCCGTACTGGAGGCGGCGGGCGGCGAGTTCGTGGGCGGTGTCCACGATCGCGGCGATCATGTCCTGGCGCTCGGCCTCGGCCCAGCCGTAGGAGGCCGGCGGCGCCTCGGCGAACGGGGCACCGCGGACCAGCGCCAGGGCGTGGGCGAGGGCGGCGTCGGCGGTGGCACTGGTGCTGCGCATGCCGCGCCGGTAGAGGCTGCGGAACTCGTCCCAGTCGCAGGTGACGACGGGGGCGAAGGAGTAGCCCTCGGTGGTGTCGGTGGGCAGGTGGGCACGGCCGTCCGGCGTGCTGCCGAACCAGGCCGCCAGGTCGGCGAGTTTGGCCGGCAGCGGGCTCCTGGCGTCGGCCGCGGTGGGGTGCGGGTCGAGGTGGGCGGCGCCCGGGTGCAGGTCGTGGTCGAGCGCGTGGTGGTCGGCGCCCGGCCGCAGCGCGAGGTAGACGGCGAGTTCGGTGAGCCGGGGCAGCGCCCCGGGTTCGACGGCGCCGGGGGTGCCCGCCACGTCGACCGGGCCGAGCAGCCGGATCCGGGGGGCGTTGCGCGGGGTGTGCGCCTCCGGGGAGCGCAGGATGGCGAGCAGGTCGTCGCTGTCGCTGCGGCCGGACGTGGTCCGGGCGACGGGCGCGACGGCGGCCGGGCCGGGCTCGACCGTAGCCGGCGCCGCACCGGCGGAGCCGCCCTCTCGGCCGCGGCCAGGACCACCCTCGGGACCGGTGGCGGCCCCGGGGACGACCCTGGGGGCGGGGGCGGGACCGACGCCGGGTTCCGGCCGGGCCGGCACGCGCGGGTCGACGCCGGTGGGCGCGGGCGCGCTCTGGTGCGTCGGCACCGGCTCGGCGGGTGACGCGGGCGACACGGGCGAGGCGGGCGAGGCAGGCACGACGGGCGCAGCGGGCACGACGGGCGCCTGCGGGGCCACGGGCCGCACCGGCTGGACGGGGAGCACCGGCACCGAGGCCTCGGCCGGGCCGTCCACCGCCGTCGACTCCGCAGGCCCGGCGGGCCCGACCGGCGCCTCGGCGGGCTCCGCGAATTCCGGGGATTCTGCGGACTCGCCGGACTCCCCCGGCCCGCCCGGCAGCCGCAGGTCGCGGGTGGCCTCGTCGGCGGGCTGCTCCGTCCCGGTGGCCGCCTGCCGCCCCTGCCCGTTGACGGCGAAGCGCGCCGGGCCGGGCGGCGTGGGAGCAGGGACGGCGGCGGGCGCGGTCGCAGGAGCGGGCGCGACCGGGTCGGTCCCGGCGAACGGGCTGGCGCCGGTCCCGATGACCCGGGTCAGCAGCCGGGGCCCGGCCGCCGCCCCCGCGTCCTCCTCGGCCGCCGCTCCCGGGGCGCCGACGGCGGCCAGCACCGGTACGGCGAGCGGGAGTTCGGTGGTGTCGGTGTCCTCGTCCGGGTCGAGGCCGGGACCGTCCAGGGTCCAGGCGGGTGCCGGGTGCTGGGTGGTGTCGTCGGCGGCCCGGAGCAGTTCGGCGACCTGGTCGTACTGGTGGTCGTCCAGCCGCTGGAGTTCGACGCTCAGGTGCAGGCCGGGGACGGCGGCCTGGCCGGTGGTCGGCAGGGTCCAGCGGGCGACCGGTCCGGTGCCGCGCTCGGGGGCCCGGGTGATGACGGCGACGCAGGTGCGCGGGCGGGCGTCCAGCAGGCGGCCGAGCTCGGCCGGGGTGTCCCCGCCGGGCTGCTGGGCGCAGAGCACGATCTCCGGCACCCAGGACTCGTCCGCCTGGCCCCGGCTGCGGGCTTCGCGCGGGCTGGTGGCCTCGGCCGCGACCAGGGTGGCGCGGGCCTTGGCGGTGCGCGGGCCGAGCGCGGCGAGCGCCGCCTCCAGGGTGGGGTGGCGGTGGACCCGCTCGGCGGCCGGTCCGGTGATCGGCACCTCCTCGGCGAGGTCCACCAGGTGCAGGTGGAGCCGGTCGGCCAGCGGGCTGTGGGCGAGCTCGATGGCGAGGGTGCGCAGCACGGCGCGGGCGTCGTCGGGGTGCCCGGACAGGTGGAGCAGCCGGACGGCCTCCAGGTCGGCGAGGACCACCGAACCGTCGGGCGAGGTGCCGAGGGTGACCAGCGCGGGGTAGGGCGCGGGGGTCTTGCGGGCCTGGGCCGGGCTCAGCAGGTCGGAGGACTCCTCGCTGCACCACCAGACGTTGGCGGCGTGCGCGGCGCGGAACGGCGCGATCGGGGTGGCCGGGCCGGACAGGTGCAGCTCGATGGTGTGGTCGGGGGTGATCCGGGCCGCCACGATCGCGGGCAGCCGCTTGCCGCCGCGGGTGGTGTGGCGGGCCAGGGTCCGCAGGGAGCGGTCGAGCAGCTCCAGGCCGGCCTGGTCCTGGCGGACCATCAGCTCGTTCTCGAAGGCGGCGGCCTCGGCCTCGGGCATCGCGATGCGGTGGCCGGGGCGGCGGCCGCGCTGCTGGGTACCGCGCTTGTAGGCGACGGTGCCGACCATGACGGCGGCGAGCAGCACGCCCACGGTGGACGCGGCGAGGGCGACGCTGTAGTCGTCGCTGGGTGCCGGGGAGGCGTGCGCGGCGGGAGCGGGGGCGGGCGCGCGGTCGGGGGCGTGGGTCGGCGCCGGGGACTGGGTGGCCGGCGCGGGCTGGGGCGTGGCGGCGGGGGCGGGCACCTGCCCGGCTCCGGCCCCGGAACCAGAACCCGCAGGCGCAGGCGCTGGTGCAGGCGTGGACGCGGGCGCGGGCGTCTGCCCGGGCGCCGGTGCGGCCGCTCCGGGCACGGTGAGCACCATCCCCGGCTCCAGCACGTCCGGGTCGGTCAGCCGTTCCCCGTCCGGCGCCTGGACACCCTTGTTGGCCTCGAACAGCTTCGGCCAGGCCTCGGCGTCCCCCAGCTCCCGCTGGGCGATGGCCGACAGGCTGTCCCCGGACCGGACGGTCACCGTCTTCTGCCCGCCCGCCTCCGGCTCCGTCCCGGCCTGTGGCACCTGCGCCGCCGCGGCCGTCGCCGAGGCCGAGGAGTCACCGGGCGAGGAGTCACCGGCCGAAGGGGCCTGGCCCGGCCCGGAGGACTGGGCGGGCGCCGGGGCCTTCGCCTCGTCCGGCTTGGCGTCCGTCGGCATCAGCAGCTGCCAGCCGGGCTGGATCGGCCGCTCCGCGTCGAAGCGGGTGCCCGAATCGCCCATCACCCGGCCTTCGTTGAGCTTGGCGATCTCCACCCAGCGCTCCCCGGAGCCCAGTTGGCGCTCCGCGATGGACCACAGGCTGTCAGCCGGGCGGCTGTCCCGCACGGTGTAGGTGGGCTGCTGGTCCGCCGCCTGGACGGGCGCCGCGGCGGGTTGCGCGGCGGGCAGTGCGGCCCGGTGCACGCCCGGGGTCAACTGCGCCTGGGCGGACGGGCCCTGGGTGAGTTCGGGCACCGCGGCGAAGGCCGAACCGGCCACCGGCAGCAGCGCCAGCACCGAGCCGACCAGCCCGGCCGCCATCCGCTGGCTCCAGCCGAAGGCCGGGATCCGGCGGGCGATCCGGCCGCGCAGCTGGGCGGGGACCTCCAGCAGGACGGAGAGCGCGAAGCACGCCCAGGCCAGCCAGCCGACCACCACCAGCAGCCAGAGGAACAGCCGCCCGTCGTCCGGACTCGTGAGCGCCTCGCCCACCCCGCCGGAGGCGACCTCGCCCATCGAGGCGACCGCCCGGGTGCCGTACAGCAGCAGGGCGGGCACGCCGAACAGCAGGGCGAGCAGGGTGACCAGGGCGGCGAGCGCGGCGAGCACCGCGCCGCCGCGGCCGGGTCGGCGGCGCCCGGGGCGGGCGTGCCCCCTCACCGTCGGCTTGCCGCCCTTCCGGGTTCCGCCGTTCCCGGTTCCGCCCGGGCCGGTGCCGGCCCCAACCGTACGGGCCTGGGCGGTACGGGCCTGGTCCTTGGCACGTGGCGCGGCCATCAGTGGGTCTCCGCTTTCTCGACTCCGTGGACGAGGGTCGCACTGCCCTTGCCCGTTACCTTCCGCTCCCCGAGGGCGCCCAGCAGGACCGGCCGGTAGTCGGCCCGCACGGTGACGGTGACGACCCTGTCGTCGTCGGAGAAGACGACCTCGTCCACCTTCAGGCCGTACCGGTCGAGGTAGATCCCGGCGGCCTGCCGGACGTAGTCCTGGCGGACCTTGAAGCCCTTCCCCTGCAACACGTCCGCCTGGTCGAGCTGCTGGCCGCCGACCCGCGCGGCCTCCTGGGCGTAGGCGTCGGTGCGTTCGGCGACCCGCAGGCGGCCGCCCGCGTCGATCACCAGCGCGATGACGAGCACCAGGTAGGCGGCGCAGATCGCCACGAAGAGGGCGACCGCGCCCCGGTCGGACCGCCGCCCGGCCGTACGCCGTCGGCGGTCCCGCAGCCCGCTCAGCACCCGCACCCTCTCCCCCCGATCCACACGGTGTCTCCCCACCGGCTCCCCACCGGGCGCCCCTCGGTGTCGTTGCGTCATCCCCCGAGCGCTCTCCGCTTGCGTCTCCCCCGCGCGGGCCGTCCCCAATCCCCCGGCCGCGCCCGTTGCGGCCCGCGCGCCGCCGCCTGCCGTCGTCATGTGCCGCGGTAGCGGTCCATCACCGAGGTGAACTCCCCGACGAGGTGCTTCGTCACGGGCAGCCCGGACGGTCCGCCGAGCAGGTCGGCGAGTTCGACGTCGCAGGTCACGGTGACCGTCACGGCCACCACCCGGCCGCCCGGCAGGTCCATCGGCGCCTCGGACACCTGGACGTCCGAGGTGCGGCAGGACACGCCCTGCTGGCGCAGCGTCGCGAGCGCGGATTCCTTGGCGGGCCCGTCCACCCCGGCGACGCTGCGCTGGAGCGAGCCGGTCCGGGCCCCGACCCGGGCCGCGGCCTCGACCGTGCCGGCCGCGGTCTGCACCCGCCCGGCGGCGATCGCGAGCAGCACCAGTCCGACCACGCCGGGTACCACGATCGCGGCCTCGATCGCGATCCCGCCCCGGTCCGTCCGCCTCGGCCTCCGCAGCCGCCCGCGCCACCCCGGCCGCGCCGCCCGCCCCGGCCGTCCCGACCGGTCGGCACCGGCCCGCGCCGACCGCCTCACGGCTTCACCACCGGGGGGACGAAGCGCTCGCGCGGCGCCTCGGCGAACTGCCGGACGGTGGGCCCGGTGAGCCCGGGGATCAGCAGCGGCGGCGTCAGCTCCACGGTGACCTTGATGGTGTCGTCCGAACTGCCGTCCGTCCCCACCTGGTACGCGTGCACGCCCTGCCGGTCCAGGAAGTCCCGGGCCTGCCGCGCGGCGGCCTCGGTCGCCGCCGACGCCGTCGCGTTGCCCTGCACCCGGCCGGCGTCCACGCCCTCCCGGGCGGCGGTGAGCGCGACCTGCCGGTCGTACCAGATCAACGCGGCCTGGACGACCAGCAGCAGGAGCAGCAGGACGACCGGGAAGACGATGGCCAGACTGATGCTCATCGATCCCCGGTCGCCCCGACGGCGGAGCGGACGACGACGGACCCGGATCACTTGGTGGCGCCCCCCGCGCCGCCCGCGGCGCCACCGCCGGGCAGGTTCGGGTCCTGCTCGACCTTGGTGACCACCTTGTCCTTCAACAGGTACAGCGCGGTCGCGACGGCCCCGGCGACGAACACCAACGCGATGATGGCGAGGGCGAGTTCGATGCTGATGGCGCCGCGGTCGCCGCGTGCCCGGGCGGCCCGCAGCCGGCCCATCCGCAGCGTGAACAGCAGCAGGGCGAACTGCACGGGCAGCAGGACGGGCCGCAGGACGGGCCGCAGCACCCGGCCTGCCAGCTGGGCGAGTCGTACGGTCATCGGGGTCTCCCGGGGTGTGGTGTGTGGTGTCAGCTGCTCGGTCGGGAACGTCACGGGAAGGTCAGTTGAGCATCTGGTGGAGTGCGGGGAAGACGATCAGGACGGTCATCAGCAGGGTCAGGGCCGCGCCCGGCGCGACCATCCGCTCGCTGTCGGCGTTGGCCCGGGCCAGGTCCTCGGCGAGCAGTTCGCCGCGCAGGCCCTTGGCCCGGGCCCGCAGGGTGTCGTACACGGCGGCGCCGTCGGTGCCGGACAGCCGCATGATGTCGGCCACGTCCTGGAGCGGGGTGAGGCCCAACTCCTCGGCCAGCGCGTCCAGTCCGGCCCACGGCGGGAGCCGGTCGGTGGCCGCGCGCTCCAGCGCGTCGCGGATCCGCCGGAACACCACGCCCTGCCCGACCGAGGCCGCCCGGCGCAGCGCCTCGGCGGGGCCGCAGTCGGCGGCCCGCTCCATCGCGACGAGTTCCAGGTAGGCGGCGATGCCGTGCAGGTACTCGGTGCGGGCCTCCTTGGCCTCGCCGCGCACCACGCCGTCCGGGACGAACCACAGCAGCCCGGCCAGCAGCGGCCCGGCGACCAGCGGCAGCGCGAACGGCAGGCCGACGTCCATCAGCACGGCCATCGCGCCCAGGTAGGCGGGCAGCAGCAGGCCGAGCGCGGCGAACAGCAGCTTGTGCACCATGAAGCGGGCCGGGGTGCGGCCGATCAGGGCGAGTTCGCGGCGCGGGATCGTCACCCCGCGCAGGGTGAGCGAGCGCTCGCCGATCCGGTCGTACCAGCGCGGCCGTTCGTCCGGGTCCGGTTCGCGGTCGGCCGGGGTGCGGTGCAGCCGGTCCAGCGCCTGGCGCAGGTCCGGTGGCGCGGGGCGCAGTTCGGCGACCAGCAGGGCGAGGCCGCCGGCCGCGACGGCGCCGGCCAGCACGGACCAGGGGGAGATCACCGGACCTCCCCGAGCCGCTCGGCCGGCTCCGGCGCGGACCCGCGCAGCCGGCGCCCGCTCCTGCTGCGCCGGTCGGGGGCGAGCAGCCGGGGCACCGGCGGGTGCGCGGCCAGGGCCCGCATCCAGGCGATGATCGCGACGAACAGGGCGGCGACCACGGCCAGCACGATCTGGCCGAGGAAGGTCCCGTACGGGCGGGTGTACTCGCTGTTGAAGGAGCCGATCGTGACGACCAGCACGATGATGCCGACCAGCCAGCGGATGGTGGTGCGGTGCTTGGCCCGGTCGGCCTCGATGGCGCGGCGCTGGCGGACCTCCTCGCGCACCGACTCGGCCATGTCGGAGAGCGTCCGGGCCAGCCCCGGGCCGCTGTCCCCGGCCCGCAGCACCAGGGCGGCGAGCACCTTGTCGGCGGTGGCGTCGGCCAGGCTGTCGGCGAAGGCGTGCAGCGCCTCCTCGGGCCGCCAGCGGGCCTGCAGCCGGGCGGCCAGTTCGCCGATCTCCTCCTCCAGGGCGGCGGGGGCGGTGCGGCGGCTGGTGACGATCGCCTGGTTGAGGCCGACCCCGAGCAGCAGCACGTCGGCGATCCGCTGGGTCCACTCGGAGAGCGCCTCCAGCCGCTCGATCCGGTGGGTGTCCGGGCGGGTGGTGTCGAACAGCCAGGGCAGGCCGAAGACCGCCAGCGGCACCAGCAGCGCGGTCAGCGGGATGCGGGTGAACAGCCAGGCCAGCGGGGCGCCGACGAGGGCCAGCGGCAGCTGGATCCGGCGCAGCCGCACCATCCGCAGCGAGGCGCTGCCGGGGGCGCCGTACCAGAACACGTGGGCGCGGCCCGCCAGCGGGTTGTCCCGGCCGGCCGGCTCGTCCTCGTCGGCGGGTTCGCTGCCGCGCGCCCAGACCACCAGGGCGACCAGGCCGCCCGCGAGCGCCAGCCCGCACAGGGCGAAGAGCAGCATCATCGCGGGCCACCGCCGATCCGCAGCTGGAGCGGGGCGGCCCAACTCCCGTACCGGGAGCCGAGCAGCGAGGCGTCGAAGCCGGCCCGGCGCAGGTCGTCCAGGCACTGCGGCGGGGTGTGCGGGACGGCCCGCGGCTCGCCGAGGTCCGGCCGCGGGCCGAACACGGTGTTCAGCGCGGGCCGGCCGCTCTCGCCGAGGCCGGTGACCTCCAGGACGTGGGAGACGAAGCGGTGCCGGCGGCCGCCGACGGCGGTCTCGTCGACCATGGAGACGTGCACGATGAGGTCCAGGGCGTTGGCGGTGAGCCGGTAGGCGAGCGCGTCGGTCATGTGCGAGCCGTACTCGAGGCAGAGTTCGGCGATGCGGTCGACGACCATGTGCGGGCCGCGGGCGTGCAGGGTGCACATCGAGCCGCCCTCGCCGTTGGTCATCACCCGCAGCATCGGGACGACCTCGCCGGAGCGGACCTCGCCGACGATGATCCGGGAGAGGGTCATCCGCAGCGCGGCCGGGATGAGGTCGCCGATCGTCAACTCCCCGGCCAGGCGGCCCTCGACGCGCTCACCGTTGCCCTCCCGGGCCTCCATCGGGACGACCTGGCGCAGGTGGCCGAGGGTGTGCAGCCAGAGCTCGAACTCCGACTCCAGGGTGCCGATCCGCTCGTCCGGCGGGATCTCGGCGGCCATCGCGCGCAGCAGGCTGGTCTTGCCGACGCCCTGGGTGCCGGTGATCATCACGTTCTTCCGGGCCCGGATCGCGGCGGCCAGGAAGGCGGCCAAGGTCCCGTCCAGGGTGCCGAGTTCGACCATCTCGGGGAGTGTCGCGGAGGCCACCCGGTGACGGCGGATCGCCACGTACGGGCGGGGCGTCACCTCCGTCAGCGCCTGGAGGCGCATGCCGCCCTCCAGGCGCAGGGCGAGGGTGGGGCTGGCGGTGGACAGGCTGCGCTCGCCACCGCCGTGCTGGCGGGCCAGGTCCTGGAGCAGTTCGACGAGTTCGGCGTCGCTGTCGGCCACCGGCGGTACCTGGCGCAGGGGTTGGTGCACCTTGGAGACCCAGACGTCGTCGCAGCCGTTGACCAGGATGTTCTCGATCTCCGGGTCGTCCAGGTAGGGCTGCAGCCGGCCGGCCCGGAACAGCAGGTCGAAGACGGCCTCGGCGAGGGCGCGGTCCTGCTCCCGGGTGGGCGGGATGCCGTGGGTCTGGGCGTACGCGTCGGACCAGCGGGCGACCGCCTCCTCGATCAGCGCACGGCCGCGCTGCCGGCGGGTGGCCCGGTCCGGCTCGGCCCCGGAGGTGGTGGTCAACCGGGTGATCTGCTGGTGCAGTTCGGCCGCGACCTGGCGCTTGAGCTCGCGCGCGACCTGGGTGTCGACGGCCGGCCGGGTGGCGCTGCCGCGCACGTCCAGCGAGGGCAGCTGGGCGGGCACGGCGGTCGGCCCGGCGGCGGCGCCGCCGCCCGGGACGGCCGGCCCCGGGGTCGCGGACTGCGGCAGCACGGGCTGGGGCGCGACCGGGCCCGGCCGGTACGCCTGCGGCGGCGGTGCGGCGGCCGGGACGGGCGCGGCCCAGGGCAGGGCGGCCGGGTCGGCCGTCGGGTGCTGGTGCAGGGGGCTACCGCGCACGGAGCACCTCCCCGGGGTCGTAGGGGTGGCGGTCGTCGGTCCGCCGGTCGGTCACGGTCGGCTGCTGGAGCTGGTAGGGGCCGTCCTCCTCGCCGGCCGGCCCGGCGGCCCCCTGGACGTGCGCCGGGAACGGCGCCGGGGCAGCCGGCTGCGGCGCCAGCCCGGCGAGCGGCGCGACCGGGCCGGTGACGATCACCGGCGGGGCGTACGAAGGCGGTTCCGCCTCACCGGGGACGGGCCCGGGGGCCGCCTGGCCGTACCCGGGCCGGCCGTGGCCGGGCTGCGGGTGGGTGGGCTGCTGGTAGCCGGGCTGCGGGTAGGCGGGCCGGGCCTGCCCCTGGTACGTCCGGTCCGGGTACACCTGCTGCCCGTACCCGGTCTGCCCGTACGGGCTCGGCGCGGGCACCACGGGCGCGGGCACCACGGGCGTGGGCGGCGTCGGCGCGGGCGGCACCGGCGTCGGCGCCACCGGAGCGGCCGGCCCGCCGGTCGCGGTACCGGTCGCCGCGGGCCCGCCCGGCACCGCGCCCAGGGCAGGCGCCGATGCGGCCGCCGGGCTCGCGGTGGGCGCGAGCCGCTGCCGCCGTCGGCGGACCAGCAGCTGCACCTCGTCCGCCGCCGACCGCGCCGTGCGCATCAGCTCCGAGCGGATGAACCGCCGGTCGGTGGTGTCCCCGCCGTCGGAGAGCACCCGGGCGGTGCGGGGGGCGTGCGGCAGCTCGCCGAGCACCGGCAGGCCGAACTCGCGGGAGACCTCGGCGCCCGAGTACGGCCCCTCGGAGACCAGCAGCAGTCCGAGCGCGTCCGTCCCGGTCCCGGCGGCGGCGAGGTCCTCGCCGAGCGCGGCGAGCCGCGGTCGGGCGGCGCTCAGCCCGCGCAGCGTGCTGCGGACCGTCACCGCCACCACGTCGGCCCGGCGGGCCAGCACCGCGCCGGCCCCGGTGGCGCCGGAGCGGCCGAGGTCGACGATGACGTCGTAGCCCTGCTGCTCGATGCCGTGCAGCAGTTCGGCGAGCGGCTCCCAGGTGTAGGTGAGGCCGGAGGCCTGGACCGGGTCGGTGAGGCCGGGCAGCAGCAGCCGCTCGGCGTCGCCCTCGGGCGAGAGGTCGATGAGCTGTTCCCAGATGGTCTGGGCGAGCAGTCCGCGCCGGTCGGCGACGGCCAGGTTGCGCAGCCCGTACACCGCCTCGACCCGGCCCTCCAGGGCGCCGGCCAGCACCGCGCCGCCGTCCGGGTCGGCCTCGACCAGCAGGATCCGGCGGCCGGGCTGGAGCGGCCAGGCGAGCAGCAGTGCCAGGGCGGTGGTGGTCGCCCCGGGCGCGCCCGGGCCGCCGACCACCGCGATCACCGCCATCAGGCGCCACCCGCCCCGGCCGGGGTCGAGGGCCCGCCGCCGCCCGTGGGGGCCGCGCCGCCGGGGGGCGTCGTGCCCGAGGGTGCGGCGCCGGTGGGGGCCGCGCCGGAGGGGGCGGTCGAGGGTGAGGCCGGGGCGCCGCCGTCCGCGGCCGCGCGCGGGGCCAGCAGTACCTGGATCCGTCCGCCGGCCACCCACTGCGCCAGCCGCGGCCCGTCCGCCGTGCCGACCGCCACGTCGACCACCTGGCTGCCGTCGGTGTCCACCCGGCCGACGGTGATGACCGTCGCGGCCAGCGAGTCGGGCCGGCCGTTGTCGGGGGTGTTGACCACGACGATCTGCACCCCGGGCTGGAGCCGGCTGGCGGGCAGCTGGGTGCGCTTGGCCGACACCCCGACCACGATCTGCCCCGGCTGCACGGTCAGGCCCCGCGCGAGGTCCGAACCGGTCAGCATGGCACCGCGCTTGAGGTCGGTGGCGGCCCGCAGGCCGACTGCCCTGGCCCGGTCCTGGGCGGAGACCGGCCGCAGCGCCGGGTCGCCCGCGATCCGGGCCACCACCAGGTCGTCGTCGGTGATGACCTGCCCCCAGGGCACGTCCCGGGCGAGCGCCAGCACCGCGACCCGCTGACCGGTGCTGTTGTAGAGGACCGCGCCGCCGAGCCCGCCGGCCGCGATCAGCGCGACCGCCATGGCGAGCACCGCGGGGCGCCGGCGCCGGGCCCGCAGGGTGCGGCCGGGCGCGTGCGGCGCGGCCCGGCCCTGCTCCTGCTGCTCCGGTACCGCCACGGACACCGCGGCGCCCGCCGGCGTGCCGGACCCCGGCGTCGCGAATGTACGGTTCTCCACCGGGTTCCGCCCTTCCCTCGTTCGCTCTTCTGCTCGTCAGTGGCCGAACGGCCCTTGTGGTGCCGTCAGTTGAGGACCTGCACCTCGGCGACCTTGAGCGCGAGGTCCGCTCCGCGCGGCATGTCGATGTCGAAGGTCTTCGCCTGCGGCCCGGTGATCACCACATGGGCCCGCCAGTGCGCGGTCACGGTGCCGGTGAAGACACCGCCCTTGCGGGTGCCCGAGCCGGCCGCGAACTCGTAGCCGCAGTCGGGGGACTTCGCGTCCTTGTAGACGGGGTCGTACGGTGTCCCGGCCGTGGCGCAGTCCACCGTCATCCCCTGGCCGAAGTCCCAGGTCATGCCGTCCAGTTGCGCGGTGACGGTGACGGAGGCGCCCGGCACCGTGAGCGAACTCGGCTTGGGCGCCACCATTCCCTCGGCCCAGAGCCAGACCGGCGCCTTCACCACCGCGGTCTCCTTGGGCGCGAGGCCCGCCTTCGGCGCCGGGAAGACCATCCGGTCGGCGAGCAGCTTCGCCTGGACGGTCAGGTTGATCACCGGGGTCGCACCCGCCGCGTTGCTCACGAACTGGGTCTGCAGGCCGTCCTGCCCGCCGGCGGTCTGCGGGCAGACCTTGGAGTAGACCGTTCCCTCCGAGGGCTTGTGGCCCTCCCAGGCCTTGTCGCCCTCGGCCGGCTGCTGGTCCAGGGGCCGGAAGTAGCACCCGACGTCGCTGTTGAAGTAGCCGCGCTCCGGGTCGTAACAGGCCCACTGGGTGTCGTGGTAGCTGCACAACTGCGGCCCGCCGCCCCCGGTGTCGCCCCCGCCCTGCGAGGTTCCGGGCGTGCTGGTGCTGCTGCCGCCGGTGCCGGTGTGCGAGCAGATCACGTTCAGGGAACAGTTATCCGCCCCGGTGCCCGGTGGTTCGTCCGCCGTCGCCGTCACCGCCGAGGACAACAGCAGTCCGGCGGACAACGAAGCGACGACCGCGAACCGTCGGGCCGGTTTCCGTGCGTTCAGCATGTCCGGTCCACCTCCCGCTTGAAGTCGTAGATCAGCCAGTGCGCTTGGAACCATCGCAGGGACGCGGTCGCGGCATAGCGGTTCAGTCGGCCGACCGGATCCTTCGCGGTACGGGTGACGGCATCGACGCTGTGCCAGTCCGAGAGGTCGACGCAGTCCTCGATCACGGCGGTCTGCGGATCGGCATTCAGGTCGACGGCCTTCACCACCGCCGAATTCCGCGGCATTCCGGTCATCACCAGTTTGGCGTCGTGGAGTTGACGGAGGTCGACCAGGGCGTCGGACAGGGCCCGACCGGAGGAGTACGCCTCGAGCGCGGAACCGTCCGAATCCGTACGCCCGTAGGCCGTGGCCTGAGCCTGCCACCAGTCCTGATACGTCCTCAGGGCCAGCCGCCCCCGGGCCCCTTCCGGCCCGTCGGTCGGCGCGATCGCGCCGTTTGCCGGACCACCCGAAGGAGTTAACGGGTTCACTCCCG
Organism: Kitasatospora sp. NPDC056076; assembly: GCF_042266305.1. Taxonomy (NCBI): domain Bacteria; kingdom Bacillati; phylum Actinomycetota; class Actinomycetes; order Kitasatosporales; family Streptomycetaceae; genus Kitasatospora; species Kitasatospora sp. NPDC056076. The sequence goes on along the minus strand of NZ_JBHJWG010000007.1, from coordinate 28,136 downwards.
CAACCGTGGGCACGGGCGACCCGAGACGATCCACGGAACCACCGCCACCACCACTCGCACAAGCGCCGAGCAGCAACACCAGAACCGCCCCGCCAGTCCCGATCGCCCCAGGGCGCAACACATTTCCGCGCTGCCGCATCGCCCCACCTCGTCGCGACCGAGCCGATCCGTGATCAACGGTCGCCAGGAGAATTCCGAAGACCCGCCGATGTTTCCACTGGGGATCGATTCTTCGCCAACCCACCCCATCACGGCAACACCTCAGGCCCCCTGACCTTACGCGGAAGGCGGTTCCGTCGGGGCACTTTCCCGCCACAGAACGGCCAACAGTTCTTCGGAAAGCGACAATCCGGCCAATGCGCCCCGAACAGCGGCCCGATTGCGCATCAACAGGCGCCCGCCGTGCGGCGGAACGAGCAGGCGCGCGCCCGGCGTACCCGGACCGCCGGACGGATCGCCCCCGTCCAGCAGTCCGGCCACGGCGGGCTGGAGGTCCAGCGGGGCGACCGCCGCCGGGGCGCCCGGGACGCCGTGGTGCAGGACGGTGGTGAGCGCCCGGCTGAACGAGCCCTCCTCGCCCGGCAGTACGGCGTCCCGGCCGCGTCTGCCCGGGGCGTAGCGGCCGATCCGGCCCCACAGCGGGACCCGGGAGTAGCTGAGCAGTTCGCCCGCGCTGTCCTCGCCGGGCCGTTCCAGCGCCGTCCAGGTGTCCCGGTCGGCCACCGCGTCGACCAGCAGCAGGGCCTCCTCCTGGTCCCCGTGCACCATCGCGCTGACCACCCAGTCCCAGGCCAGGCCGCGCCGGTAGGCGTTGCCGGGGGTGCTGCCGCCGGTGACCAGGGCGAGCCGGCGCCCGCGCGGGTCGGCCACCAACTGGCCGACCAGGCAGACCACCAGCCAGCGGCCGGGGCGCCGGGCCGCGTCCCGGACGGCCGTGAGCATCGCGTTGGCGTCCGCGTCCGGCGCCACGGCCGTCACCCGGCAGCCAGCGGCGCCGGTGTCGAAGCACATCCCGGGCAGCACCTCGGCCAACAGCCGGGCGCCCGCCGGGGCGTGCGCCGACCCGCCGTAGGCCCGCTCGGGCCCGCCGTCCGCCCCGATCACCACCAGATCGACCCCGCCGGCCATCCGTCCGCCCCCTCCTGCGCCCGCCCCTCCACCGATCCCGACGCGGGGCAGGCTACCGCTCCGGCCGGGCGCCGACGGGGCTCCCGGCCCGTCCGCTCAGGGACCATGGGCCCTATCGACGCCCGCGCCGACCGAGGACGATCGGACGCATGGAGCGTGAGGACCGAGTGCAGACCCTGAGCGAGGCCGAGTGCCTACGGCTGCTCAGCACCGTGCCCGTCGGGCGCGTGGTGTACACCGAGCACGCGCTGCCGGCCGTCCTGCCGGTCTCCTTCGAGGTCCTGGACGGGCGGCTGGTGCTCGCCGTGCGCCGGGGAAGTGCCACCGCGCGCGGGCTCGACGGCACGGTGGTGGCCTTCCAGGCGGACCTGCTGGACCCGGTGACCCGCACCGGGTGGAGCGTGCTGGTGCACGGCCGGGCCGACGCCGTCAGCGAGCCCGAGCAGGTGCGCCGGGTGCTGCGCTCCGGGCTGCGGCCGTGGGTGGGGGACCCGGAGCCGCTGTTCATCGCCCTGGTGCCGGAACTGGTGAGCGGCCGCCGACTGTTCCCGACCGGGCAGGGCTCGCTCGGGCAGGGCTCGCTCGGCCGACCGCTGCTGCGGCCCTGAGCTCGGGTTTCGCACTCCGCTCCTGACAGGTACCGGCGGGTAGGCATACGCTTCCGGCGTCCTGCCCCCGTGACCCCTCCCCGGGGCCGTCCCCTCCAGGAGCGCACCGTGACGACCTTCGCCTCCCTCGCCGAGCTGACCGCCGCCGTCGGCACCGAGCTGGGCACCAGCGCGTGGCACACCATCGACCAGCGGAAGATCGACCTGTTCGCCGAGGCGACCGGCGACCACCAGTGGATCCACGTCGACCCGGAGCGGGCGAAGGAGAGCCGGTTCGGCTCGACCATCGCGCACGGCTACCTGACCCAGTCGATGATCCCGGTGCTGGCCAAGGAGTGCTACGGCGTCGAGGGCGTGCGGATGGCGCTGAACTACGGCTCGGACAAGGTGCGCTTCCCGGCCCCGGTGCCGGTCGGCACCGCGATCCGGGCCACCGCCGAGCTGCTCTCGGCCACCGAGGTGCCGGGCGGGGTCCAGGCGGTGGTGCGCTTCACCATCACCAGCGAGCAGAGCGACAAGCCGCACTGCGTCGCGGAGGCGATCACCCGCTTCTACGCGTAGCAGCGGGCCGGCGACGGGCGCGGGGCGCGGGCGCCGGGCACCCGCACCGCGCGGGGGCCGGGCTCGGCGCCGGCGGGGCGTGCCGGGTACGCCGATTGGACCGCGCCGGGCTCTTCGCCGGGTCCGAACGGCCCACGGCGAGTAACGTCCGACGAGATGGTTGTCGTACCCCAGTGGCCCCACGGCCCCCGGGGTACGCGCCCCGGCCTGCCCGGTAGCCGTGACCGTCCCAGGAGGAGCCGTGCCCCGCCCCGTCCCGTGGTTCTCCCGTCTCGCCGGTCTGACGTCACAGTTCGCACCGCCGCCCAGCGCACCCGACGCCGACCGGGCCGCGCTCGGCCGCGGCGCCCCGGAGCGCGCACTCCCCGGCCTCGCCGGGCTGCCCCGCGCCGCCTGGCACCGGGTCCGCACCGACGCCTTCGGGGCCGACCCCCGGGGCGAGCGGCTGGCCCGGATCCGCCGCTCGCCGCAGTTCTCCGACGGTGCCTTCCGCAACCCGGTGCCCACCCGCCGCCTGGTCTACGAGCGCAGCCCGCTGGAGATCACCCTCGCCCAGCTGAGCGGGGACAAGACCCGCCGGGCGCCGTCCGCCGCGGTGCCGGTGCACCGACTGCTCCCGGTCGACCTCGCCGCCCCGCCCGCCTCCGGACTGCGGCTCACCTGGCTGGGGCACGCCACCGTGCTCGCCGAGATCGGCGGGCGGCGCGTCCTGATCGACCCGGTCTGGGGCGAGCGTTGCTCCCCCTTCGGCTGGACCGGCCCCAAGCGGCTGCACCCGGTACCGCTGCCGCTGTCCGAACTCGGGCCGGTGGACGTGGTGGTGATCTCGCACGACCACTACGACCACCTCGACATGCGCACCGTGAAGGCCCTGATCGGCAGCGGCGCGGTGTTCGCCGTACCGCTCGGGGTCGGGGCGCACCTGGAGCACTGGGGCGTGCCGGCCGGGCGGATCGTCGAGCTGGACTGGTGGGAGTCGGCCGAGGTCGCCGGACTGACCCTGACCGCCACACCCGCCCGGCACTACTGCAGCCGGGGTCCGCGCACCAGCGCGCTGTTCCTCTGGGCGTCCTGGGTGGTCGCGGGCGGCGGGCACCGGATCTTCCACAGCGGGGACACCGGCTACTTCCCCGGCTTCGCGGAGATCGGCCGCCGGCTCGGCCCGTTCGACGCGACGATGATGCAGGTCGGGGCGTACAGCGAGTTCTGGCCCGAGGTGCACATGACCCCGGAGGAGGGCGTCCGGGCGCACCTGGACCTGGGCGGCGAGCTGCTGCTGCCGATCCACTGGTGCACCTTCAACCTGGCGATCCACCCCTGGGAGGAACCCGCCGAGCGCGTGGTCACCGCCGCCCAGGCGCTCGGCGCCCACCTGGCGGTCCCCCGCCCCGGCAAGCCCTTCGAGCCCGCCGACCCGCCGGCCCTGCGGCTGTGGTGGCGCGCCGTCGCGGCCAGGCCGCGCGGCATCGAGCCGCTGGTCGCGGAGCGGACGGAGGTGCGGGAACAGGCGACGGGTTTCAGCGAACAGATTTCAAACTCTGTCATCTGAAATCTGTTCGCTGAAATCTGTCATCTGTTATCTGTTCGCCGTCAGCTGTTCGCCGTCAGCCGTTCGACGCCGTCCCCCGGCGGCGCCGGATCACCGCCCAGCCCGCCTCCTGCACGACCAGGGTGAGCACCCCGGCCAGCACGATCCCCAGCAGGTTCAGCAGCAACTGCACGCTGGATCCCCAGAATTGGTCGACCTTGCCGTACCCGAGCGCGACCGCCGCATTGGCCGCGGCGGGCACGGTGGTGACCGAGATCGCGACCCCCACCAGGGTGCCGGCCTTCGCCGAGGTCAGCGAGAGCAGCCCGGCGACGCCCGCCAGGAAGGCGACCACGAAGGAGGTCGCGTCGGGCTGCCAGATGAACGAGGTGTTCGGACGCGCGGCATCGAACCGCTCCTCCGAGAAGAGCCCCAGCGCGTCCATCAGCAGTCCGAAGCAGACGGTCAGCGCCATCGCCACCAGGAAGCCCGTGACCAGGGCGTTCAGCGAGCGCAGCGCCGGGCGCGCGCGGCGCTGGACGATCGCCACGCAGAGCCCGGCCAGCGGCCCGAACTCCGGGCCGACCGCCATCGCGCCGACGACCAGGATGGCGCTGTCCAGCACCGAGCCGCAGGCCGCCAGCATGGTGGCGACGGTGAGGAAGGCCAGGAACACCCAGGTGAGGGTGGACTCCTCGTGGGTGATCTCGGAGACCGACTCCCACACCAGCGCGTCGGCCCCCTCCCCCGGGGCGAGCCGCTCGGCCTCGTCGGCCGCCGCCGAGAGGCTCAGGTCGAGCGCCGAGACGTCGATCGCCCCGCGCTCGACCAGGCCCGTCCCGCGCAGTGCGCCCAGCACCTCGTCCAGCGCCTCCCGGGCCACGTCGCAGAGCACCACGTCCCCGGCGGGCCGGACGGCCGCGTCCGGCAGGACCACCACGTGGGTGACCCCGACGGAGTCGTCCAGGCAGCCGAGCACCGGCTCGCGCAGGTCGGGCGGGACGATCAGGCGAAGGTGCAGCACGGGCTCTCCGGTTCGTAGCGGACGGATCGGAAATCCCGCCCACCCTAGAACCTGACGCCCCGCCCGCCCTCGCGGCCCGCTCTCTCGGCCCGTCCCTCGCGGCCCGTCCCTCTCGGCCCGTCCCGCCGACACATGAGCCCCGCTCAGCCCGCGAGGACGTCCCGCAGCGCCCGGGCCTCCTTCACCACCCGGCTCGACCCGCCCTGCTCCGCCGCCGCCGTCACCTCGGCCACCGCGCCCCGTGCCCCGCCCCGCCGGGCGCAGTCCGCGGCGAGCGCGAGCAGGTCCCCGAGCCCGCGGACGGTCGGCCCGGAGGTGCCGAGCAGCCCGGGCAACGCGGCCCGCAGCACCGTCCACACCGTCCGGTGCGCGCCGGTCTCCGCCGCCTGGCCGAGCACCGCCACCAGCCGGGTCGGCTTGACCGCCCCGAGCGGGACCAGTTCGCCCAGCTCGCGCCCGAGCAGCCCGCCGTCGAGCTCCCCGCGCGCGGCGAGCACCAGCAGCGCGTCGAGGGCGCCGGTCCGGTCCTCGGCGTGCCGGGCGCCCAGCCCGTACGCGAGCGCCAGGTGCAGCGCGAGTCCGGCGGGGCCGCCGGACTCGGCGAGCAGCGGGAGGTGGCGCGCGGCCCCGCGCTCGTCCCGGTCGGCGCCCGCGGCGAACTGGTCGAGCCAGCGGGCGGCCAGCTCCTCCCGGTGGTGGGGCAGGACCGCCACCCAGTGCGGGACCGGCCGCCAGACCCACTCCTCGACGGCGCGGGCCCGGGAGACGCTGGGCCCGGTCGGGTCGAGCAGCTTGCGGAACTCCGGGGCGAGCCGCTCGCCGGCCGGCCCCGTCGGCCCGGAGCCGGTGCCCGGCTGGGCGACGACGATCCGCTCGATCTCCTCCCACCAGCGGTCCAGGTAGGTCCGCCGGCTCCGCACGCCCCGGCCGGGCGCGAAGAGCACCCGTTCGGAGGGCTGTCCGGGCAGGCCGCCGGTGCGCAGCCAGTGCGCCAGCCACCGCCCGGCGGGCGAGGTGAGCGCCTCGGCGGCGGCCAGCACCTCGGGCTCGGCGGTCGGCCGGACCCTGAGCAGGGCCGCGCACAGGTCGGCCTGTCCGGGGGTGATGCGCGCCGCCTGGTACCCGGCGAGGCGTTCGACCAGCGCCGCCGGTTCGATCGCCCCGGTGGTGTCGGTCGGGACGGCGAGCAGGTAGGGCGGGCGGTTGGCGGTCACCTGCCAGGCGGCCTCCTCCAGCCGGGCGGCGAGGACGGTGCCGTGCGGGCTGGTGCGGGGGCCGCGCAGCGGGGTGCGCCCGCTGCCGGTGAGGGCGTCCCAGAGCCGGCGTGACGGCGTCTCGCCCGCCAGCGCGGCCACCACGTAGGAGATGTCCCGGGGCGTGCAGTCGGCCCAGTGGCCGGCGCCCTGCCAGGGGTGCGTCCGGCGGACGGGTTCCAGTGCCGCGAGGAGCGCGGCCCGGTCCAGGTGGGCCTGCCGGACCAGTCCGTCCAGCACCCGTTCGAAGGCGGCGACCTCGGGCTCCCGGGCCGCGAGCAGCGCGGCGAGCTCCTCGGCCAGCTCGGCCGCCGAGCCGATCGGTGCCCCGAGCGGGCGCGGCCCGGGCACCGGCGGCAGGATCTCCTCCGATCCGGCCGCCGGGTCGTCACCGACGACGCCGTCGCCGCTGCCGACGGGCGCGCCGAACAGCTCCCCTGCCCGGGCGTGGTGGGCGGGATGGAGCAGTTCGGCGGCGCCGCGCAGTTCGGGCAGCACCGCCCCGCCCGCCGCAGCGAGGTGACGGGCCACCACGTTCAGCGCCCGCTCCTGGACGCCGGGGTCCGGGTGGCCGAAGGCCCCGGCCGCCGCGAGCACCACCGGCCCGGAGCGGTCGGGCGCGCGCCGGGCGGCCTTCTCCAGCCAGGCCAGTTGGGCCCTGACCAGCTTCTTCTCGGTCCGGAACAGCACCACCGCGGAGGCCTCGGTGAGCGTCTCCGGCTCGATCCGCCCGGCCTCATCCAGTCCGGCGAGCACCTCCTGGGCGTGGCCGGCGATCACCGACAGCCCGTCCAGCAGCGCCAGGACGTCCCGTACCCTGGCCGCGTACTCCTCGGGTGTCGGGTCGAGCGCGCGCAGCAGTTCCAGGAAGGCCCGCTGGTCGGCGGCCTTGCCGCCGCGCAGCAGCCTGGCCAGGCAGCGGTCGAGCAGTTCGACCCGCTCCACCACCCCGGCCGCGGCCAGCTCCGCGATCGCCTCGGTCCAGACGTCCCCCGGGCGCGGGCTGTGCCGGCGGGTCAACGTGCCACCGATGTCGGCGAGTTCGAGGATCCTGGGCAGCAGGACGGGCGTCAGGGCGTCGGCCCGCAGCCGCTCGACCAACGGCGGCCGGGGGCCGTACTCGGTGGACAGGGCGCCGAACCAGCCCCGGACGAAGGACTCGCTCACCGGCACGGCGCAGCCGGTGCGCCGGACGATCGCCTCGACCAGCGGGTGCATCGACCAGCCCCAGGAGCGCACCGGCCGCTCGGCGAGCCGGGTGGCCACCTCGATCTGCCACTCCTGCGGCTGGGACTCGACGACCACGTGCAGGGCCGGGTGCCGGGCCCAGTCGCGGCTGCCGAAGTCGGTGCCGGCGAGCCAGGTGGCGGCGCCCGCCGGGCCGGGGTGGCAGCCGGCTCCGGCGATCAGCAGGGCGCCCCGGGTGTCCGTCCCGGACTGCGACCAGTCGTCGCGCAACTCCTTGCGCAGCTCCCTGAGCGCGGCCAGGCACTCCCGCCGCTGGACCTTGTCCAGCTCGGCCAGCAGCTCCGGGACGGCTTCGACGAACCCGACCCGGACGGCCGCGAGCAGTTCCCCGACCGGCCCCGCCGTCCGCTCCACGATCTCCGCCTCCGCCTCCGCCATCTTCGCCACCTTCACCGCTCTGTCCACCCTTTCCGCCTTCTCCCCCGTGCTCACGCCCCGGCCTCGCGCACCATGCCGACCGCCAGCGCGTGCTTGCACGGCCCGCGCCCGCCGCGGTACTTGGCCCACCACAGGCAGGTGCAGCTCACCCTCCCCGACGCGTCCGTCCGCACCCGCTGGATGTGGTCGTCCACCGTGACGACGGCCGTTGCCCCGTCGCGTTCCAGCCGCACCGCGCCCGCCGCGACCAGCGCCCGGGCGGCCCGCAGCCGGGGGTTGGCGGCCTCGGCGCGCCCGGCGTCGTACGGGAGCCGCCGGTGGAAGTGGGCGGCCTCGGCGGTGTCGTAGCCGATCTGCCCGGCGGTGCCGAGCCGGGTGAGCGCGGCGCGGACCCGCTCGACGCTCAGCCCGGACTGCTCGGCCAGCTCGGCGACCTCGATCCGGGGCTCCCAGGCGAGCAGTACCGCGATCAGCTCGGCGTCCTGCTCGACCGTGCCGGTGGCGAGCGCGTCGAGCACGCCGCCCTCGCCGGAGAAGCCGCGCGAGGCGTCCGGCGAGAGGGTGAGGGTCAGCCGCATGCCGGGCAGCACGACCTCCCAGGCGCAGGCCGTCGGGGCCGGGCCGGCGACCGGCCCGTACACCCGCAGGCCGAGCACGTGCCGCAGCACGCGCTGCAGGGCGACCAGCCGCTCGGGCCCGGGCAGGCAGACGGCGCCGGGCACCGGGCGGGTGGTGGGCCGCAGGGTGCGCCCGGCCGGGACGACCCAGCCGACGCCGCCGCGGCCGCCGCGCGGCAGCGAGCGCAGGAAGCGCACGGCCTCGGCGGCGCCGAGTTCGGCGCGCAGGTCGAAGCCGGCGGCGACCACCTGGGTCTCGGCGAAGCCGCGCAGCCAGCGCTCCGGCAGCGGCACCTTCCGCTCGACCAGCGGGCCGTCGAGGCCGGTGACCTCCAGGGCGTCCGGCCCGACCGCGAGGTGCAGCGGCTCGGCCGGGCCGATCCTGGTCAGCGCCTCCCGCAGCGGGTCGTTGACGTCCACGTTGGTGGTGCCGTGGCCGATCTCGCCGCCGTCCAGCCCCGCCCCGAGCACGTCGAGCCGGGCGTACACGCCACAGCAGCCGGAGAAGGACTCGAAGCGCAGCCGGTCCCCGTTCGCGGTGACCACCGGGTCGAGCGAGGCCCGCAGCCGCGGCTGGTGGTAGCGGGCGGCGGCGACGTCCGCGACGGCGAGCAGTGCGGCGGCGGCCGGGGCCGGCTCGGCCAGGAAGCCCGCGAAGAAGCGCGGGTTGGCGGCCGCGCCGAGCGGGGTGGCGCCGCCGGAGGTGGCCAGGTCGAGGCTCCGGCCGGCGGCGCCGTCCAGGACGGCCGACGGGCGCAGGTAGGCGTACGCCTGTGCGGATTGCGTCATGGGCAGCACGCTAGGTGACCGGTCCGACATCCCCCCGACCGGTCGGCGTAGTGAAACACGTTCTACCCGGGGTCCGCGTTACCCAGGTCACACCACCGCACGGTTGGCTTCTGCCACTATGGGCCGGTGACCGACCTGACAGAACAGCAGAGACCGACCGAGCAGGCGCCCGCCCCGGCCACCCCGTTCGCCGCCCTGCTGGAAATCGAGCAGCTGAACGAGAACACGTTCCGGGGCCACTGCCACGCCGGCGCCCCGATGCGCGCCTTCGGCGGCCACGTCGCCGCCCAGGCCCTCGCCGCCGCCGGGCGCACCTGCGCCCCGAAGCGCGCGGTGCACTCCCTGCACGGCTACTTCCTGCTGCCCGGCGACCCGACCCGGCCGATCGAGTACCAGGTCGACCGGCTGCGCGAGGGCTTCACCTACACCACCCGCCGGGTCCGGGCGGTGCAGGACCGGAAGGAGATCTTCAACCTCACCGCCTCCTTCAAGCTCCCCGAACCGGCCGCCGGCGACCGCCAGCGCGAGGTGCCCCCGCTGCCCGCCCCGGAGACCCTGCCGGACGCCTTCTCGCACTGGGACGAGGAGCTGCGCACCGCGATCAAGGCCTCCGACGGCTTCCGCGACCTCGAACTGCGCTTCGTGCCGCCGGACGCCCCGGGCCTGCCGCCGGCCGTCCCCGGCATGCCCCAGCAGTTCGTCTGGCTGCGCATCGCCACCCGCCTGCCGGACACCGACCCGCTGCTGCACACCTGCGCGCTCACCTACCTGTCCGACCTCACCCTGGCCTCCACCGCCGGGCTGCACGAGCAGGCGAACTTCTTCCAGCGCATCGAGCCGCCCCGGCTGCTGATGACCTCGCTGGACCACGCGATGTGGTTCCACCGCCCCTTCCGGGCCGACGAGTGGCTGCTCTTCGCCCAGCGCAGCCCCTCCGCCTCGGACGGCCGCGGCCTGTCGCTCGGCGAGTTCTACGACCGGGACGGCCGGCTGGTGGCCTCCGCCACCCAGGAGGCGCTGATCCGCCGGATGCCGTGAACCGGGCGGCTCCCGCAGGCCGCCGGGAGCCGCGCGGGAGGCACCCGGAAGGCCTGCGGACGCCCCCGCCCGCCGCCCGGACGAAGCCCGGACGAAGCGCGGTGGACGGCGGGCGAACGGAAGGGGGCCGGTCGGCGTCATACTCCTGAGCGGCCCCGGCCCGTATCATGGTGCGGGTGACCAAGGTTGACCTGTCACCACGGCCGGTGGAGGCGATGTCTCCGCGTCAGCTCGAACGCCGCGAAAGCCTGATCGCGGCCGCGCTCGCCCTGGTGAACGAGATCGGCGTCGAGCGGCTGCAGATGAAGCAGGTCTGCGAGCGGTCCGGAGTCGCCCTGGGGACGGCGTACCGCTACTTCTCCTCCAAGGACCACCTCCTGGCGGCGGCGATCGCCGAGTGGCACCGGCTGCTGCTGGCGGACCTGGTGGCCGAGCTGCGCGGACCGCGCGCCGGGCTGGGGGCCACCGACCGGGCGGTCCGGTTCGTCCGGGGCGGGATGCGGGCCTACCAGCGCCAGCCCGAGCTGGCCCGGTTGCGGGTCGCCGTCGCCGCCTCCACCGATCCCTTCGCCAGCGAGGCCCTGCAAGGCATGGCCCGGGCCGACAGCACCGCGCTCCAGGTGGTGACGGCCGAGGTGCCGGCGGCGGCCAGCGACCTGGTGCGCCACATCGTGGCGCACGCCTGGCAGGGGGAACTGACGGCCTGGGTGACCGGCCGCACCACCCTCGGGGACGCCAGACGGCGGCTGGAGGACGTGGTGCGCCTGGTGCTGACCCCGTACGAGACCCCCTATCCGGCCCCGTACGAGGTCCAGTCCACCGGCTGAGCCCGCGCGCCCCGAACCCGGACGGCCCCGGACCCGGGCGCCCCGGGCCGGGCGTCCCGACGGCCGCTCAGACCACCGTCACCGGGTGCGCCACCACCGCGCCGAACAGGTAGCCCTCGCGGTTGAGGGCCGCCCGTTCGGGCTGGGTGGCGCCGGCGCGGTCGGTCGCGCGGGCGCGCAGCTCGTACCGGCCGGGCCGCTCGGGGCGCCAGCCGACGCTCCAGCGCGCCCAGTCCCCGGCGGGCGGCTCCCCGTCCAGTTCGGCGGGCCGCCAGCTGCGGCCGCCGTCGGTGCTCACCTCGACCAGCCGCACCGGGGCCGTGCCGGACCAGGACCGCCCGTACAGGCGGTGCTCGCGCCCGGCCTCCAGTCGGGCGCCCTCGGCCAGTTCGAAGGCGGACTTGACCACCTGGGTGGTGAGCGCGACGCCGTCGGGCGGCCAGCCCGGGCCGTACATCCGGTAGAAGACGGTGTTCCAGGGCGACCGGAGCGGGTGGTCGGCCACCTCGATGCTGCCGACCCACTTGATCGAGGCGATGCCGACCCAGCCGGGCACCACCAGTCGCACCGGCGCGCCGTGGTCGGGGGTCAGCGGGGCCCCGTTCATCTCGTAGGCGAGCAGCGCGTCGTCCAGCGCCTTGGCGATCGGCAGCGGCCGGCGCACCGGGCCGTGGTTGGTGCCGTCGACGACGTAGTCCGGGTCCAGGCCGGCGGGCAGCACGTCCACCGCGCGGTCGGTCAGCCCGGCGGCCCGCAGCACCTCGGCGAGCCGTACGCCCCGCCAGGCCGCCGAGCCGATGCTGCCCAGCGTCCACGGGGTGCCGGGGACGCGCTGGCCCTGCTGGCGGTGGAAGTAGCCGCGGCCGTTGCCCGCGCACTCGATCAGCGCCTCGGTCCGGGTGGCGGGCAGCGCCCGCAGGTCGGCCAGGCCGAACTCGACCGCCCGTTCCGGCCCCGGAGCGCCGTGCAGGCCGCTGCCGAACAGCCGTAGCCGCCAGGTGGCCGGGTCGATCAGCGGGGTGCTGGTGTGGTTGCGGACGAAGAACCGTTCCACCGGGACGTGACGGCCGACGGCCGCCCCGCCGTCGGCCTCGCGCAGCGCGTCCCAGCGCATCTCGGCGTTGGTGTCGCGCCGGACGAACCACCGGGCGGGCAGCGGTTTGACGATTCCGGGCAGCTCGATGCTTCCCGACGGGTCCATGCTTCCGGGCACGGGCCTGGCACCTCCTCGACGGCGGGGCACGACGGCATCCGGACGGCACTGTCCGGATGGCGCTCCCGCTCTCCCAGCGTAGGCGCTCCGGCGCTTTCCGTGACCGGACCGGCAGGCAGTGCTTCCCGCCCGGGCCCGGCCGAGTACGCCCCCGGCGCCCGCCACCTAGAACTCCCCTCCGGGCAGCGGCCGATGGCCGAGGCCCTGCCCCAACCCCGCGCATCCGTCGAGGAGTTGGCCAAGGGCCGAACCGCCCCCACCTCCACCGGGCCGGGGGCCGACGCGGGCAGCCGCCGAAGCGCTCTCCTCCGACCCCGACCCCGGCCCCGCGACCGCGCACCCGCCGGGCGGGGGCGGGCGGCCTGACGGGACGAAGGTCCCCACCCTCCGCCTGCCCGGCGCGCCCTCCCGCCGCGCGCGCCGCCAACTGGACATAGTGCGACATACATCTTGAATCCCCGTGTTCCGCGTATGTCGAGAGGTCCTCCCGCATGAGCAGCCAGCCGCCGCAGCCCTCCCCGCGCGTGCAGGAGCCCGACGAACCCGGCGAACCCGCCGCCACCCTCCCCACCGACCGGGCGGTCTTCGGGATCAGCGCCGTCCTGGTGCTCGCGGTGGTCGCCTGGGGCGTGTTCGCCGAGGACTCGCTCGGCCGCACCTCCAGCACGGCGCTCCGCTGGGTCCTGCACAACTTCGGCTGGCTGTTCGTGGTGGCCGCCGACGTCTTCCTGGTCCTCACCGTGCTGCTCGCCTTCAGCCGCTTCGGCCGGATCCGGCTCGGCCGCGACGACGACGAACCGGAGTTCTCCACCCTCGCCTGGGTCGCCATGATGTTCAGCGCGGGCATGGGCATCGGCCTGATGTTCTACGGCGTCGGCGAGCCGCTGCAACTGTTCGCCGCCCCGCAGCCCGGCTCCGGCCTCGAGCCGCAGAGCGCGGCCGCCGCCCAGCAGGCGCTGGAGTTCTCGCTCTTCCACTGGACCCTCCACCCCTGGGCGATCTACGCGGTCGGCGGCCTCGCCCTCGCCTACACCACCTTCCGCAAGGGCCGGGGCAACCGGATCTCCGCCGCCTTCGTCCCGCTGATCGGGCAGCGCGGCGCGGACGGCTGGCAGGGCAGGGCGATCGACCTGCTCGCCGTCTTCGCCACCGTCTTCGGCTCCGCGACCAGCCTCGGGCTCGGCGCGCTCCAGGTCGCCGACGGCCTCGGCTACATCACCTCCGTGCGCAACACCCAGAACGCCCAGCTCGTCATCATCGGCTCGCTGACCGCCGCCTTCGTGCTCTCCGCGTTCTCCGGCGTCCACAAGGGCGTCAAGTGGCTCTCCACCGCGAACGTCGTGCTGGCCTCGCTGATCATGCTCTTCGTCTTCGTGTTCGGGCCCTCGGTGTTCGTCCTCGACTCGATCCCGTCCACCGTCGGCGGGTACCTCTCCGACCTGCTCGGGATGTCCACCCAGACCGGCGCCTTCACCGACGAGAGCTGGCTCGGCTCCTGGACGATCTTCTACTGGGCCTGGTGGCTCTCCTGGGCCCCCTTCGTCGGCACCTTCATCGCCCGGATCTCGCGCGGCCGCACCATCCGGCAGTTCCTGCTCGGCGTGCTGCTGGTGCCCAGCGGAGCCACCGTGATCTGGTTCTGCGTCATGGGCGGCACCGCGATCCGGCTCGTCGGCACCGGCACCGCCGACCTGGTCGCGACCATCCCGCGCGGCGCGGAGGCCTCGCTGTTCGAGATGCTGCGCTCGCTGCCGCTCGGCTCGGTCACCAGCGTGGTCGCGGTCCTGCTGGTGATGACCTTCTTCATCACCAGCGCCGACTCCGCCTCCCTGGTGCTCGGCTCGCTCTCCAGCCGCGGCTCGCTGCACCCGCGCACCCCGCTGGTGGTGGTCTGGGGCGTGCTGATGGGCGGGGTCGCGGCCGCCCTGCTGCTGGCCGGCGGGCTCACCGCGCTGCAGAACGCCACCATCCTGGTCGCGCTGCCCTTCGTCGTGGTGATGCTGCTGCTCTGCCTCTCCCTGGTGAAGGAGCTCCGCGAGGACCCGGCGGCCGGCCCCTCCCGCTTCCACCCCGCCCACGGCCTGCGGGACGCCGTCCGGGTCGCGGTGGGCGAGGCCCTCGCCGAGCGCGGCCGACGGCGCTGAGGCCCCCGACACACCGGCACTGACCAGCGCATACGCCCCACCCGGCGACCGGGTGGGGCGTATGCGGCCAAGTGACGCCCGATCCCCGCCCGGACTTCACCCGCGCGTACCGACCGTTCACACCGCCCTGGGAGCCTCCCTGTCATGAACGCCAGCCCTCAGGCGCCCTACCAGGAACCGCGCTTCCCGCTCCCCCAGCGCCACCGCCGTCTCCTCGCCTGCACCGCCGTCCTCGCCTCCATCGCCCTCGGCACCCTCGGGGTCGGTGCCACCGTGGAGACCGTCCAGCACGGCCCGATCGCCGCCGCCACCGCGAGCAGGTAGCCGGCCCCGCCCCGCGCCTGGGGGGTCATGTCAATCCGAAGATCAGCAAGCCCTATGATCGCTCTGCAACACGACGCGAAGGGGATGCAGTGGCGCGGGTTGCAATCATCGGTGGCGGGATCAGCGGGCTGGGAACGGCCCTCATGCTCGGACGACGGGGCCATGCCGTCACCCTGTTCGAGCAGGAGGCCCGACAGGCCGACACGGACCTGGACCAGGACTTCTACCACTGGAAGCGGCCCCGGGTCCCCCAGGCCGACCAGCCCCACTCCTTCCTCGCCCCGGTCCGCACGGTGCTGCGCGCCGAGGCCCCCGACGTCCACGCCGACCTGCTGGCCCGCGGCGCCCGGGAGTACCACGACTTCGACTGGTTCGACCAGCACCCGCCGCACCGGGACGGCGACGAGGACCTGGTGACCCTGCGCACCCGCCGCATCGTGCTGGAGGCCGCCCTCACCGCCGCCGTCCGCCGGGAGCCCTCCGTCGAGGTACGGCGCGGCCGCCGGGTGAGCGCCCTCACCCTCCAGGACGGAAACCCGCCCCGGGTCACCGGCCTGCGGGTCGACGACGGGACCCACCCGGCCGACCTGGTCGTCGACGCCGCCGGCCGCCGCTCCGCCGTCCCCGGCTGGCTGACGGCCGCCGGCTGCCGCCCGCCCGTCGTCGACAGCCACCGCACCGGCATCACCTACCTGTGCCGCTGGTACCGCCTGCGGGCCGACGGCCCGCGCGACCCCGGGCGGGTGCGGACCGGCTCGGTCGCGGGGTTCGCCGCCGCCGGGGTCTTCCCCTCCGACAACGACACCTTCGCGCTGAGCATGGTGCTCTCCACCGGCGACCCGACCCGCAGCGCGCTCCTGGACCCCGCCGTGTTCGAGGCCGTCCTGCGCCGCTTCCCCGCCTGCGCCGCCTGGCTCGACCTCGACCCCGAACCCCGCTCGGCCGTCCTGGCGATGGCCGGCCTGGACAACCGCTGGACCTCCCTCACCGACGACGCCGGCCCCGTCGTCACCGGCCTGGTCAACGCCGGGGACAGCCTCGTCCACACCAACCCCACCCTCGGCCACGGCGTCGCCCTCGGCCTGCTCGCCGGCCAGTACCTCGCCGGCCACGCCGACCAGGTCGCCGCCGACCCCGCCGGCTACCACGACTGGGCCGCCCGGACCCTGCGCCCCTGGTTCGACGCCCAGGTGGCCGGCGACCGCACCAACGAGCAGCGCCTGCTGGACGGTTCGGCCCTCCCCGAGCGCCGCACCGCCGCCCTCGCCGCCTGCGCCTTCGACGACCCGGTCGTCATGCGCGCCCGCGCCCACGTCCGCCACCTGGTCCGTACGCCCGAGGAGGCCTTCGACAGCGAGGAGGTCGACCGCCACGTCACCGCCTGGCTGGCCGCCCGCCCCGACTTCACCCCCCGGCACGACGGACCCACCCGCAGCGAATGGGAAGCCCTCATCCCGGCCTGACCACCCACGGCCCGCCCCGGCCCGGCAGTCGCCGGGGCCCGGGGCTCAACTCCCCGACGGGGCGGCGGGGCGGGAGTGGCGGCCGGTGCCGGGGGTGGGGTGGAGGTCCGGGGCCGGGGCGTAGCGGGCGGCCGGGGGGCGCAGCAGCCAGGTGGTGCGGGGCGTGGGGGTGATCAGGCCGAGCCGGTGCAGGAGGTCGAGGGCGTCGCGGCGCAGGGCGGTGCGGTCGGCGAGGTAGCGGGCCGGGAGGTCGTGGTCGTCGGCGATGTCGCCGAGGAGGCCGTCTATCAGCGCGTCGGCGATCGGTACGTCGCCCTCGGTGGCCTCGCCGGGCAGCGGCCGGACCTCCTCCACCAGGCCTTCGACCAGCAGCAGGGCGGCCTGGGAGAGGGTGCCGGTGCCGGGGAGGGCGAGGTCGGTGAGTTCGGCGGCCGGGTCGAGCAGGGCGACGCCCTCGGCCCGCAGTTCGGCCTCCAGCCCGAGGAAGTCCGCGAGCGCGGCCGGGCCGCTGAGCCGGTGCTCGTGCAGCCAGGCGCGCCGGTCCTCGGGGAGGTCGGCGGCGAGGACGGCGGGCGTCTCGGCGAGGAGGCGCCGCACGGCGGTGGCAGGTTCGGCCTCGGCGGCACGGCGGATCAGGTCGGCGGCGTCGGCAGCGAGGGCGGGCGGTCCGGCCGGGACGGCGCGGGCGAGTTCGCGGTCGACGGTCAGCACGAAGGCGGTGTCGGCCGGGTCGGCCGGCAGGTCGCCGAGCACCTGCCAGTCGGCCAGCGCGGCGAGCGCCATCGCGGGGGCGTCCGGGTCGGCCGCCTGGGCCGCGAGGTCGGGGGCGGCGGACCGCATCGCGTCGAGCAGCCGCCCGTACGGGAGTTGTTCGGGGGCGTCGACGAGCAGGGCCAGGGCGAGGGCGAGCTGGGCGTAGCCGGCCGGGGTGAACGGGGCACCGGTGGCCGGGTGTTCGAGGCGGCGGTCGGCGCCGGAGCCGAGGCCGGCCTTGCAGAGCCGGGCGTGCCAGGGGCCGACGACCAGGCGGTAGCCGAGCAGGGTGTCGAAGCGTTCGACGAGCCAGTCGCGGTGACGGCGGATCAGCGGGAAGCCGTCGGCGTGCGGGCCGGAGGCGGTGACCAGCGGGTGGGCGAGCAACAGCCGTGCGGCGATGCGGCGTTCGGCGTCGCGGAGTTCCTCGCCCGCCGGTTCCGGGGCATCGCCGGGCAGCTCCGGCAGGGCCCGGGTGCGCTCCGGCCTGCGGTGGCGGCCGGGCCGGCCGGACTTGGCGCCCGACCGGACGACGGGCAGGGCGGCGGCGTCGCGCCGGGCGCGACGCAGGCCGCCGTCGGCGCGCCCCTCGCGGGCCTCACGGGCGCGCGGGACGGCGGCCGTGTGGGCGGTCGGGCCGTGCCACCAGCTGACGGCGGGGTCGCCGGGCTCGGCGGCGGCGCCCAGGTGCCGGGCGGGGTAGAGGCCGAAGGAGGCGGTGCACAGGTCGTCGGCGGCGCCGGGGGTGGCGGCGGCGAACCAGTGGGCGAGCCGGAGCAGTCCCGGGTCGGGCGAGAGCGCCCCGTCGGGCTCCTGCGGACCGTCAGCACCGTGCTCACCCGCGGCATCGGCCGGATCGGCGGGCCCGGCGGCTTCGGGTCCGCGTACGGCGAGGACGGCGGCGGCGGTTCCCCGGCCTGCCCCGCCCCTGCGTCCGTCCGGCCTGCCGGCGGCCACCCGGGTGGCGCCGACCGCGTACTCCTGCTGCTCCATGTCGGGGTCCAGCGTAGACGGTGACCGGCTCACCCGGTGGCAGCAACCGTGCTCCTGAGGAAGTCTCCGCAAGAGCCCTCGAAGCGGTCGCCGGTGCTCCGCTCTCCCGGCCGGGCCGTCACTCCCCTTCCCCCACCCGGGTTACGCACCGGTAACCTGGTCTTCCCCCACCCCGCCGACTCCCTTAGGGTCGGTGGACCCCCCACCCCGGGCGACCTCGGAGGCAGACGCCGCATGAGCATCCGTACGACCACCCGCGCCACCGGCTTCGGCGGGCGCCTGCGTTCGGCCACCGGCCTGCTCGGCGGCTTCGCGGCCACCTCGGCGGTGCACCTGGGCTCGATCCTCTCCGGGGCCCCGGTGCTGCGCAACGCCACCAAGCCGGCCCTGATGCCGCTGCTGGCCGCGCACAGCGTGGCGGCGGCGGCCCGGACCGAGCGCGAGCTGCCGAAGCTGCTGACCCCGGCGCTGCTGGCGAGCGCGGGCGGGGACGTACTGCTGCAGTTGAAGGACGACACCGCGTTCCTGGCCGGGATGGGCTCGTTCGCGGCCGCGCACGTCTGCTACGTCGCGATGTTCGTCCAGCGCGGGGCGCTCACCGACCGGCGGCGCGCCCTGGTGGTCGCGGCCGCGTACGCGGCGGCCTGGGCGGGCATGATCGGCCGGCTCTGGCCGGACCTCGGGGAGCTCAAGGTCCCGGTGGCCGGCTACAGCCTGCTGCTCACCTCGACGGCGGTCACCGCGGCCGGCCTGGGCTGGCGGACCGGGCTGGGCGGGGCGCTGTTCCTGCTCTCCGACACCCTGATCGCGACCCAGCTGGCGAAGTGGCGCGAGCTGCCGGGGCATCAGTTCTGGATCATGGCGACGTACGTGCTGGCCCAGTACCTGCTGGCCAGCGGCCTCCTCCAGCACGAGGAGGGGCAGGACCGGGCGGCCCTCTGACGCGCCGCCACGCCGCCGGTCCGATCAGGTCAGGGCTCGGCGGCGCGGCGTGGGCGTACGCGGGGGGCGGGGCCGTCAGGCACTGCGCCTGCGGAGCAGCCAGAAGCCGCCGATGCCGCCCGCGACCAGGGCCAGCCCTCCGGCCAGCTCCGCCGGGTCCGCCGCGACCGAGCCGCCGAGCCCGGTCTTCACCGCGCCGTGCGGGGCGACCTGCTGGCTGCCGGCGCCGGACTGGCCCAGCGAGCCGGCCCACTCCCCCGCCGCCTTGCCCCAGTCGCCGAGGCCCTTGTCGGGGGCGGTGGCGGTCACCGTGGTGACCTTGACGGTGGTGGAGAAGGCGCCGCCGTCCGGGCAGGTGCCGTCGACCTTGCTGTCCCCGTTGCGCTCGGCGGCGAGCCGGGCGGAGCCGGTGTGCCTGCCGTCGGAGCCCAGGGTGAGGGTCGCGGGGCCGCCCTCGAAGGCGGCGGAGTGGGCGGTGATGGTCTTGGCGTCGGGCTTGTCCGACTTCTCGCAGGAGACCGTGACCGTCACGGTCTGGCCCGGTGCGGCCTGGGACGGGCTGACCGAGGCCGCGCCGTCCCTGGCTGCTGCGAGGGGGGCCGTCAGACCGGTCAGCACCGTCGCGCCGATCAGGGCGGCGGCGGCCGTACGCGTGGGGCGCATGCCGGAACCTCCGGGATTCTCGGGCGCAGCCGGGGACTCCCATGTCCACGTGGTGTGTCAACTGCACCCGGTCTTTCACCGACGGTAGGCAGGCCCGGTGGGCCCGGCCACCGCTCAGGACCGTTCGGGCGACGGCCCGTCACCTCGTGTGATCGTCACACGGCGTCACCGCGGCCCCGGGGGCTCAGAGGTCCAGGTCCACCACGACCGGGGCGTGGTCCGAGGTGCCCTTGCCCTTGCGGGCCTCGCGGTCCACGTAGCTGTCGGTGACGGCGTCCGCGAAGGGCTTGTTGGCGTAGGTGAGGTCGATCCGCATGCCGCGGTTCTTCGGGAACGCCAGCTGGCGGTAGTCCCAGTAGGTGTAGGGGTGGTCGTACTTGAGGGGGCGCGGCACCACGTCGTGCAGGCCGATCTCGCCCAGCGCCGCCAGCGCGGCGCGCTCGACCGGGGTGACGTGGGTGAGGCCCTCGAAGGCGGCGACGTCGTAGACGTCCGCGTCGGTGGGGGCGATGTTGAAGTCCCCGAGGACGGCGAAGGGGCGGGGGCCGGCCGCGTCCTCGGCGGAGGCCTTGCGCAGCGCCTCCAGCCACTCCAGCTTGTAGTGGTAGTGCAGGTGGTCGACCTCGCGGCCGTTGGGCACGTAGACCGACCAGACCCGGACCGGGCCGCAGGTGGCGGCGACGGCGCGCGGCTCGACGTCGGGCAGCAGGGCGCCGTCGGCCAGGTAGCCGGGCTGGCCGGGCAGGTCGCGCACGACGTCCTCCAGGCCGATCCGGGAGACGATCGCCACGCCGTTCCACCGGCCGTTGCCGTGCGCGGCCGTCTCGTAGCCGAGCTCGCGGACCGGCTCGTACGGGAAGGCGTCGGCCGCGCACTTGAGCTCCTGGAGGCAGAGCACGTCGGGCTTGGCGCTCTCCAGCCACTCCAGGAGCTTGGGCAGCCGGGCGGTGACGGAGTTGATGTTCCAGGTGGCGATGCGGACGGTCACGGCGGGCGGCCTTCCCGGTGGTTCGGTCGGTACGGACGGGGGTGGGCCCCACGGGGAGACCCACCCCGAACATACCGCCCGGCACCGACAACCCGGCCCGACCGGCGCCGCGGCCGGGCGCTCGACGGCCGGCACCGCACCGCGGCCGGGCGGTCAGCCCGCGGGGCGGACCACCGCGGCCGAGCCGCCGCCGCGTCGCACCGGCTCGGCGGCGGCCACCCAGCGGCCGTCCGGCAGCCGCTCCACGCCGGTGGCGGCGCCGATCTCGCCGCCGTCGGCGAACCGGTGCCCGAGGGCCTCCAGCGCGGACCGCTCCGGCAGCGCCAGGAAGCCGGGCTCGGCCTGGGTGACGGCGCTGTTGCGCTGGCTGGCGCGCGGCGCGGCGATCGCCTGCTCCAGGCTCAGGCCCCGGTCGAGGCGGCCGAGCAGCACCTGGAGGGTGGTGGTGATGATGGTCGCGCCGCCCGGGCTGCCGGTGGCGAGCAGCGGCTCGCCGTCGCGCAGCACGATGGTCGGGGACATCGAGGACCGCGGCCGCTTGCCCGGTCCGGGCAGGTTGGGGTCGGGGACGCCGGCGGCGAGCGGGACGAAGTCGAAGTCGGTCAGCTCGTTGTTGAGCAGGAAGCCCCGGCCGGGGACGGTGATGCCGCTGCCGCCGGTCTGCTCGATGGTGAGGGTGTAGGAGACGATGTTGCCCCAGCGGTCCGCCACCGTCAGGTGGGTGGTGTTGGGGCCCTCGTACGGCTCGGGGAGGGCCTGCCCGGTGTCCGCGCAGTCGGCCGGGTGGTACGGGTCGCCGGGGGCGAGCGGGCTGGTGAGCGCGTGGTCCGGGCTGATCAGGCAGGCCCGGGAGGCGGCGTAGCGCTCGGAGAGCAGCTGCCTGGTCGGGACGTCGCCGAAGGCCGGGTCGCCGACCCAGCGGTTGCGGTCGGCGAAGGCGATCCGCGAGGCCTCCAGGAAGTGGTGGTAGTACTGCGTGCTGCTGGAGCCGGAGAGGTCGCCGTCCTCCAGGATGTGCAGCGCCTCGCCGACGGTGGTGCCGCCGGAGCTGGACGGGGCCATCGAGTAGACGTCGTAGTCGCGGTAGGCGACGTGGGTGGGCGCCTGGCGGCGGGCCTGGTAGGCGGCCAGGTCCGCGGCGTCGACCTTCCCGGGGCGGGCGTTGCGGCCGGAGGCCGGGTCGACCGGCGGGTGCTGCACGGTGTCGGCGATGTCCTGTGCCAACGCGCCCTGGTAGAAGGCCTTCACACCGTCCTTGGCGAGCAGCCTGTAGGTCGCGGCGAGGTCGGGGTTGCGCAGGACGGAACCGACCTCGGGGAGCTTGCCGTTCGGCAGGAAGATCTTGGCGGTGGCCGGGAAGTCCTTGAAGCGGCTGTAGTTGTCGGAGGTCTGGCCGCGGAAGGTGTCGTCGACGACGAAGCCGTTCTCGGCGATCCGCTCGGCGGGTTCGAGGTTCTGCGCGAGCGAGCGGGTGCCCCACTGGCGCAGTGCGGAGTCCCAGGTGGCCGGGGTGCCGGGGACGCCGACGGACAGTCCGCTGGTGACGGCGTCGGCGAAGGCGAGCGGCTTGCCGCCCTCCAGGAACAGTCCGGTGTCGGCGGTGCGGCCGGCCGTCTCGCGGCCGTCGACGGTGTGCACCGTGCCGGTGGCGTGGTCGTAGTAGACGAAGTACCCGCCGCCGCCGATCCCGGAGGAGTAGGGCTCGGTCACGCCGAGCGCGGCCGCGGCGGCGACGGCCGCGTCCACCGCGTTCCCGCCCTTGCGCAGCACCTCGATGCCGGCGGCGGTGGCGTCGGCGTCCACCGAGGCCACCGCCCCGCCCCAGCCCACCGCCTCGGGCGCCTTGGGCGGTGGCGCCGCGGCGCCGGCGGGGCCGGTGGTGGCCCAGACCAGTGCGGTGGCGATCAGCAGTGATGGCGCTAGGCGGGTCAGAGCCCTCATCCGAGTCCTCCTGAGTCGACGTCACGTCAGTTGTTCCACAGGAGACATGAATCCGACAACCACACCGCACGGCTACCAACGGGTAGTTGACAGGAGGGACGGAGGGGACGCCCTGTTCCCCGCCGCCCCTGGCCCCGCTACGGCGCGCTGCGCTCCACCCGGCGCCGTTTGATGGTGCGGAACCGCCGCGCGACCTGCCGCGCCAGGTCGGCGGCGCCGACCAGCCCGGCCTCGTTGCCGAGGGCCGCGTGCACGATGCTGGCCTCGGGCCGGAAGCCGCGGCCGGTGAGGGTGCGGCGGAAGGTGTCCCTGGCCGGGCCGAGCAGCAGGTCGCCGGCCTCGGAGACGCCGCCGCCGATGACGAAGCGCCCCGGGTCGAGGCCGGCCGCCAGGTTGGCGATGCCGACCCCGAGCCAGGTGCCGACCTCGTAGAGCAGCTCGACGGCGGTCGGGTCGCCCTCCCGGGCGGCCTCGGTGACCAGCGGTCCGGTGATGCCCTCGACGGTGCCGCCGGCCCGGGCGAGCAGCTGCTGCACCACCGGGGACTCCTCCGCGACCAGTTCCCGGGCGTCCCGCACCAGGGCGTTGCCGGAGGAGTACTGCTCCCAGCAGCCGCGGTTGCCGCACGGGCAGCGGTGGCCGCCGGGCACCACCTGCATGTGCCCGAACTCGCCCGCCAGGCCGTACTTCCCGCGGTCGACGTAGCCGTCCCGGACGACCGCGCCGCCGATGCCGGTGCCCAGGGTGAGCATCACCATGTGGTCCTCGCCGCGCCCGGCGCCGAAGCGCCACTCGGCCCAGGCGGCCGCGTTGGCGTCGTTCTCCACGATCACCGGGAACCGCAGCCGCTCGCTGAGCGCCTGCTGGAGCGGCTCGTTGCGCCAGTTGAGGTGCGGGGCGAAGAGCACCCGGGAGCGCTCGGCGTCGACCCAGCCGGCCGCGCCGATGCCCACCGCGTGGACGTCGTGCCGGTCGGAGAGCTGGAGCACCAGCTCGACGATCACGTCCTCGACGACCTTGGCGCTCTTGCTCTTGTGCGGGGTGTCGGTGCGCAGCTTCTCCAGCACCTTCCCCTCGCCGTCGACGACCCCGGCGACCACCTTGGTGCCGCCGATGTCGACGCCGATGGTGGGCAGCCGCAGTATGCCCGCGGGCAGGGCGCGGCGGCGGCGCTCGGCGCGCGGGCCGAGGCCGAGCAGGGTGGGCAGGACGGCCGGCCGAGTGCTGCCATGGGGGCTGGTCACGGCTGCGGACGCTCCTCACGAGAGTCGGGTTCGGTGGGACCGGGGGCCGACGGCCGGGCCAGCTCGTGCGAGAGTTCGGCGAGGTCGGAGCCGCCGGCCATCTCGGTGGTGAGCTGTTCGAGGCCGATCTCGGCACGCGGGTGGCTGCCGGCCGTCCGCCCCCGTTTCAGCAGGGTGAAGTGATCGCCCACCAGGTAGGCGTGGTGCGGGTTGTGGGTGATCAGGACGACCCCGAGCCCGGCGTCGCGGGCCGCGGTGACGTACTTGAGGACCACCCCGGACTGCTTGACGCCGAGCGCGGCGGTCGGCTCGTCCAGGATGAGCACCTTGGCGCCGAAGTGCACGGCCCGGGCGATCGCCACGCACTGGCGCTGGCCGCCGGACAGGGTGCCGATCGGCCGGTCGACGTCGTGCAGGTCGATGCCCATCCGGGCGAGCGCCTCGCGGGTGGTGGCGCGCATGCCCTCGGCGTCCAGCCGCAGGCCGCCCCAGCGGCGGGTGCCCCGCTCGGAGCCGAGGAAGAAGTTGCGCCACACCGGCATCAGCGGGACGACGGCGAGGTCCTGGTAGACGGTGGCGATGCCGCGGTCCAGCGCCTGGCGGGGGGAGTCCAGCCGGACCTCCTCGCCGCCGACGGTGTAGCGGCCCTCGTCGTGCCGGTGCAGCCCCGCGATGATCTTGATCAGGGTGGACTTGCCGGCCCCGTTGTCGCCGAGCACGCAGCTGATCTCGCCGGCCCGCAGGGTCAGCGAGACGTCCTGCAGCGCGCGGACCGTCCCGTAGGTCTTGCCGACGCCCTCCAGCGCGAGCAGTTCGGTGCCCGCCGGTTCGGTGGCCACCGGGCGCTCCGTGCCGGAGCCGAGCTGGTCGTTCATCGCGGACCCCGTTCCGCCCGGCGCTTGACGTAGGCGTTGAGCAGCGCGGCCAGCAGCAGCATCGCGCCGAGGAAGAACTTGAACCAGTCCGGGTTCCACTGGGCGTAGATGATCCCCTTGCTGGCCATGCCGAAGATCAGCGCGCCGAGCGCGGAGCCGGCCACCGAGCCGTAGCCGCCGGTGATCAGGCAGCCGCCGATCACCGCCGCGACGATGTAGATCAGCTCGTTGCCGACGCCCTCGCCGGACTGCACGGTGTCGAAGGAGAACAGCAGGTGCTGCCCGAGCACCCAGGCGCCGAAGCCGACGCCCAGGTAGAGCAGCGTCTTGGTCCGGGCGACCGGCACGCCGACCGCGCGGGCGGCCGCCGCGTCGCCGCCGACGGCGAAGATCCAGTTGCCGAAGCGGGTGCGCAGCAGAACCCAGCTGCCGACCACCAGCAGGCCGAGCCACCACCAGACGGTGGCCTTGACCGTCAGTCCGCCGATGTTCACCTCGGAGGCGAACAGCCACCGGCAGCTCTCGAAGCCCTGCATGTCGGCGATCGACTTGGTGGAGACCGTCCCGGAGATCGCCTTGGTGACGCCCAGGTTGGCGCCGGTCAGCATCAGGAAGGTGCCGAGGGTGACGATGAAGCTGGGCAGCCTGGTGCGGCCGAGCATCCAGCCGTTGAACCCGCCGATCGCCAGCGTGGTGGCCAGCGAGACCAGCACGCCGACCCAGGTGACGGCGGTGAACTGGTAGGACACCATCGAGGAGGTCAGCGCGGCGGTGGTGACCAGCACGCCGGCCGACAGGTCGAACTCGCCGCCGATCATCAGCAGCGAGACCGGCACGGCCATGATCCCGATGGTGGAGGCCGCGTAGAGCACGGTGCCCAGCGAGGAGACCCGCAGGAACGGTTCGGCGACGGCGGCGAAGACCGTGAACACCGCGACGGCCGCGATCAGCGAGCCCAGCTCCGGGCGGGCGAGGAGGCGCCGCAGGGCGGCCGGACGGTCCTGGACGAGCAGGTCCGGGGTGGTGGAACCGCTCACCTGGTCCCCCTCGCGACGTACTCGGCGAGCGCGTCGGCGTCGTCCTTGGTCAGGATCTGCGGGCCGGTCGCGACGGGCTTGCCGCCGCCGAGCATGTCCAGGTTGGACCGGTACAGCCAGAGCAGGTCGACGCCCTCGTAGCCCTGGAGGTAGGGCTGCTGGTCGACGGCGAAGCCGACGCTGCCGGACTTGAGCCCGGCGACCACCTGCTGGCCCAGGTCGAAGGTGTCCAGCTCCACGCCGCGGTGGGCGTCCTGGACGGCCTGCAGTCCGGTGGCGGCCATCGGGCCGGACAGGGTGAGCACGGTGTCGATGGAGGGGTCGGCCTGGAGCTTGGCGGAGATCGACGCCCGGGCGTCGGGCATGTCGACGCCGTTGACGTACAGCACCTGGAAGCCGCCGCCGGCCTTGGACTGGGCGCCGGAGCAGCGCTGCTCCTGGCCGACGTTGCCCTGCTCGTGGATCACGCACAGCACGTTCTTGCGGCCGCGCGAGGCCAGCTCGGCGCCGGCCGCCTGGCCGGCCGAGGACTCGTCCTGGCCGATGTGGGTGAGCGCGCCGAACTTCGCGGAGAACTCCTGACCGGAGTTGATCGTGATGACCGGGATGCCGGCCGCCTTGGCCTTGCCGAGGACGCCGGCCATCGCGTCGCCCTTGGCGAGGGTGACCAGCAGGCCGTCGACCTTCTGGTCGATGGCGGCCTGGACGAGCTGGACCTGGTTCTGGGTCTGCGCGTCGTTGGAGTACAGGAAGGTGATGTTGTCCTTGGCGGCGGCCTGCTCGGCGCCCTTGCGCACGCTGTCCCAGAAGGCGTCGCCGGCGCCGGCGTGGGTCACCATGGCGACCTTCCAGCGCGGGGTGGTGACGGCGCTGCCACCGGCGGCCGCGGCCTTGGCGCGGGCCTCCTCGGCGCGTCTGCCTCCGGTACTGCTGCAACCGGCCGCGGTGACCGCGAGGGCCAGGACGGCGCACACGGGCCAGAAGCGGCGGGACGGGCGAAAGCGGGTTGTGCTCATCCCCATAGTCTCTCTGGCCCGGCCGCGCGGGATCGCACCGCCTCGCCCGGCGGTGCGAACGGCGCGCCAGGTAAGGTGCCCCGGGGGACCTTCCTGGAAGTTCGCTGAACATCTGGTCCGGAGCACCGCCGTCCGGGTGACAGACTAGGCGCCGACCCGAAGCGGGAACAACTCTGAAACGTGATGTTCCTCTCAGGTTCCGCACAGATTCGGACAGCAACCGATCATCCGCTGGTTGCCGTCTGATGCCATTGACGTGCGTCCGGGCGAGTGGGGCCCGGACGGCGAGCGACCCGGATACGAGAACGCGATGGAACTGACAGGTACGCCATTCCTCATCCTCACCGTCATCCTGGTGCCGGTGTCCATCACAGTGGCGCTGCTCTTCTGGGGGAAGGTGCGCGGCCCCCAGCCGGTGCGCACCCTGTCCCGGATCGTCATGATCATGTTCTGCCAGGTCACCGCCGTGCTGACGGTCTTCGTGATGGTCAACAACGCGAACCTGATCTACGGCAACTGGGACGACCTGCTCGGCACCGGTGACCACGTCCGCGCGGTGCCCTCGGTGGCGCCGGTGGACCCGGCCGGCAACGGCAAGGACGGCTCCGGCGACGCCGCCAAGCAGCCGCCGAAGGTGCTGCAGAAGTTCGGCGGCGTGAACGACCCGGCGGTGCCCGGCGACGTCCAGAAGACCGAGCTCAAGGGCCAGGTCTCCGGGGTCGACGGCGAGGTGCTGGTCTGGCTGCCGCCGCAGTACAACGACCCGGCGTTCAAGGACAAGAAGTTCCCGGTCGTCGAGCTGATCCCCGGCTACCCGGGCTCCTCCTCCACCTGGTACGGCACCCTCAAGGTCTCCGAGCAGCTCAAGCCGCTGATGCAGCAGGGCAAGGTCGCGCCCTTCATCCTGGTCTCGCCGCGCACCCTGCTGCTGGGCAGCCACCAGGACGCCGGCTGCACCGACATCCCCGGCAAGATCAACGCGGACGCCTGGATCACCCGCGACGTCCCGCAGATGGTGATGGACAACTTCCGCGCCGACCCGTCCTCGGACCGCTGGGCGATCGCCGGCTACTCGGCCGGCGCCCACTGCGCGGCCAAGCTCGCACTCGCCCACCCCAACCGCTACCGCGCCGCCATCGCGATGTCCGGCTACAACGACCCGGCCACCGAGGGCGACTCGCTGGTCGGCAAGGACCCGAAGCTGCGCACCGAGAACAACCCGGTCAACATCCTCAAGTCCGCCCAGCAGCCGCCGAAGGTCGCCCTGCTGGTCAGCGGCGCCAAGGGCGACGGCTACGAGGACGGCCAGGCGATCGCCGCCGCGGCCAAGGAGCCGACCAAGGTCCAGGTCGAGGAGAGCACCGGCCCGCACACCACCGACATGTGGAAGCGGATGGTCCCGAGCGCCTTCGAGTGGCTGACCGGGGTCATCCCGGTGCAGTGACCGACCGGCACCGCCGGGAGAACGGCCGGGGGCCCCGCGCGCGGGTTCGCGACGGGCCCCCCGCCGGTCTCCAGACCGCTCCCCACCCGTTACGGCG
>NZ_JBHJWG010000006.1:155529-205123 GCF_042266305.1 Kitasatospora sp. NPDC056076 | reverse complement strand
GGGCCCCGGGGCCCGGCCCGGGGGGGGGGGCGGGCCCCGGGCCGGGTGAGAGCGGGAGCCGCTGTTCCGAGGGACGGGGTGAGCGCGCGATGTGGAGGGGTGGGTGGGCAGGCGGCGGGTGAGGTGGGAGGAGGAGGGAGGGAGGGTGGGGGCGGGGGGGAGGGGGCGGGCCCCCGGAGTGTCGACGGAGCGAAGCCCCGAAAGCCCCCCACGAAATACCACCGGACCCAGCCCGCGAACCGGGCACAATGGCCTAGTGACGGTGGCCCGTCCGGCGTCGGGGGGCCAGGGGATTGGAGGCCCGGGTGAGCGATCTTCCGCGCAAGGCAGTGACCCGAACGGCACGGCTCGCCGCCCTGCCGCTGGGCATAGCCGGTCGCGCCACGCTCGGACTGGGCAGGCGCATCGGCGGCCGGTCCGCCGAGGTGGTGACGGCCGAGCTCCAGCAGGCCACCGCCGACCAGCTGTTCAAGGTGCTGGGCGAGCTCAAGGGCGGGGCAATGAAGTTCGGGCAGGTGCTGTCCGTCTTCGAGGCCGCGCTGCCCGAGGAGGTCGCCGGTCCGTACCGGGCGGCGCTCACCAAGCTGCAGGACGCCGCTCCCCCGATGCCCGCCGCCAAGGTGCACACCGCCCTGGCCGAGCGGCTCGGGGAGGGCTGGCGCGAGCTGTTCCTGGAGTTCGACGACCGTCCGGCGGCGGCCGCCTCGATCGGCCAGGTGCACCGCGCGGTCTGGCACGACGGCAGACGGGTCGCCGTCAAGGTGCAGTACCCGGGTGCGGGCGAGGCCCTGCTCGCCGATCTCTCCCAGCTGTCCCGGGTGGCCTGGCTGCTCGGCCCGCTGATCCCCGGGCTGGACATCAAGCCGCTGATCACCGAGCTGCGCGAGCGCGTCTCGGAGGAGCTGGACTACGAGCTGGAGGCCCAGGCCCAGCGCCGGCACGCCGAGGAGTTCGCGGGTGACCCGGACATCGTGGTGCCGGTCGTGGTGGCGCAGGCCGACCAGGTGCTGATCACCGAGTGGATGGACGGCACCCCGCTGTCCGAGGTGATCGCGAACGGCACCCAGGAGGAGCGCGACCGCGCCGGGCAGCTGCTGGCCCGGTTCCTGTTCGCGGGCCCGTCACGGACGGGGCTGCTGCACGCGGACCCGCACCCGGGCAACTTCCGGCTGTTGAAGGACGACGGCCCGATCGGGGGCTGGCGGCTGGGCGTGCTGGACTTCGGCACCGTGGACCGTGTGCCGGGCGGGCTGCCCGCGCCGATCGGGGCCTCGCTGCGGATGGCCCTGGACGGCGACGCGGCGGGCGTGCTGACGATGCTGCGCGAGGAGGGCTTCGTGAAGCCCTCGATCGAGCTGGACCCGGACGCGGTGCTGGACTACCTACTGCCGATCATCGAGCCGGCGGCGGTGGACAGCTTCCACTTCACCCGGGTCTGGATGCGGGCCCAGGCGGCCCGGATCGCCGATCCGCGCTCGCCCGCCTACAACCTGGGCAAGCAGCTGAACCTGCCGCCCTCGTACCTGCTGATCCACCGGGTGACGCTGAGCACCATCGGGGTGCTGTGCCAGCTGGGCGCCAAGGCGCCGTTCCGTGCCGAGATGCTGGAGTGGCTGCCCGAGTTCTCCGGTGAGCGCCCCGCGAAGCCCGCCGGGGCGGGCGGCCCGGCCGAGCCCGCGAAGCGCCCCGCGTCCGCCCCGCCCGGCAAGCCCACCAAGTCCGCGAAGCCGACCAAGGCCGCCAAGCCCGCCCGCGACTGAGCCGACCCCCCGAGGGCGGGCGCCGCGCACAAGCACAACGGCCGCAGGCCGCTCCCCGGGAACGGGGGCGGCCTGCGGCACGACGGGGGTCAATTGGATCGGCGGCGAACCGCCCGTGCCGGCGCTACATCAGCGCGACGGCGAGCGCCTTGCGGGCGCGCAGCGAGGCCCGCTCGGCCCGCTGCCGGAGCTTGCGGGCCCGGACGACCCGGCTGACGAGGCGTTGTTCCTCGGCCTCGTGGAGCCTGTCTTGCATATGGGCACGGGCCAGGGATTCATGCAGGAGTTGCATTTCGAGGGTCCTGTTCTGGATCTGAAGTTCGGTGGTCTGCTCAGCGCGGACGGTCGGATCGATGGCGGCGGGGGTCATGTGGTGGTCCTGCTCGTGGTGCGTGCTCGGAAATGGGACGGTGCGGGCTGCTGCGTCGGCCTTGGCGGCGGCGATCCGTACGGACCGGCGGAGGGCGCTGTCCAGCGGGGGCTGCTCTCCCCGGCGGACTGCCCTGGCGTCGTGGGCGGGGTTCACGCCATGACCTCGGTCTTGCGCGGACGCCCACGCGGCCGCTTGCGGGCCACGACGACACCCTGGACGAACAGTTCGCCGCCCCAGACGCCCCACGGCTCGCGCCGCTCCAGGGCGCCCGCGAGGCAGGCCTCCTTCACCGGGCAGGTGCCGCAGAGGGACTTCGCGTACTCGACGTCGGCGGGCGTCTCGGCGAAGAAGACCTCGGGGTCGAAGGCGCGGCAGGGGATGGGGAAACCGAGCGCCTCGGCCTGCTCGATCGAGTTGAGCTGCATGAACGGAACCTCCGGAGGGTCGGCCTGGTCGGCCTTGGTGATCTGGCTTGTCGGCGGTACGGACGGGATGGGCGGCGTGATGACCGTGGACACTGTGGGCGTCTTCCTCGTCTTCTCAGTGGTTCCGGCCCAGGGAACTGGTGGTGCTGGGCCGGAGGCCCCGGAGGGCCTGGGTGGTCTTGCGTACCGGACAAAACAGAAGGGCCGCGGATCCCGGTGTGACGGGTTCCGCGGCCCTGGAGGTGCCGACCTGAGGCTGACTCAGGTTCGTTCTCTCCAGGGTTCAGGCCCGCGGAAGGCCCGCATCCGGACGGCCTCGGCGCCGATAAAGGCGGCCTTGGCCTGGTTGATCTGCTGCTCGTTCTGCTTCTGGGCGTTTCCGGCACCGATGGCCTGCGCATAGTCGCCATGCATCGCGGCGATTACGACTGACTTCGGTGCCTGGAGCGGTCGCTGGTCGCACTCGGGGCGCGACGTGCCGACCTGCGCCCAGCCACGGGACAGACCGGTCTCGACGACGATGCCTTCGACACTCCTGCCGCCCGTGGGGCACAGATCAGTGTGTCCAAGACCACTGACAGCGGAGGCGACGGAGACACCGGTGGTGTCGAGACCCAGACCGGTTCCACCGAGCTCGGCGAGCGCCCGCAGACGGGCGGCACGCAGGGAGGCAGCGACAACGGTCTGGCCAGTCATTTTGGTGATCATGATGTTTCCCACTGTCTTCGCCTCCTCTCGGCGTCTCGCGGAGCCTGGTTTCCCTGGCTCCGAATGTTCGGATGTCTGTCTCGGTGAAGCTGGTGAAGCGTGAAGCGGGTGAAGCTGTGTGGCGTGGGGAATCGGCACAGGTCTCACCCCGTGCGACCGCGTCCCCTTGACCGCTCCGGCAGGCTATTGCGCTCCCGGTATGCCGCGCAAACTATTTTTCACGCGAGTTCACGCGGCGCCATCGACGGCACGGTCCGCGCGACGTTCCGCGGCGGTTGCGAAGTCCCCCGAGCAGTCCCCTGGACCGCGCCCGTGCCGGCTCACGCCGGATCGACCGGACCGTCGTCCTCGACGCCGTCCGAATCCTCCTCGGGCTCCTCCCCCGCACACAACGAGAGCACGGCGGCCCCGTACTTGTCCAGCTTCATGGCGCCGACCCCCGAGATCAGGGCCAGTTCCTGCCGGTTCGCGGGCACGTCCTCGGCGATCGCCATCAGCGTCGCGTCGGTGAACACCACGTACGCCGGGACGCCCTGCCCCTTGGCCTGCGCGGCCCGCCAGTCGCGCAGGCGTTCGTAGAGCGCCTCGTCCATCGTGGACGGGCAGTCCTCGCAGCGGCGCAGCTTGCGTTCGACGGCGTCGGTGAGCGCCTTGTCGCAGACCCGGCACTTGACCGGGCCGCGGACCCGCCGGGCGGCGGAGCGCTCGCCGGGCTCGACACCCCCCCGCCCGCCCCGCGCGCCGGTGCGCGCGCCCGGGGCGGTGGAGCCGGGGCGCAGCCCGTCCATGAAGCGGCTGGGCTTGCGGGAGGCACGGCCGCCCGGGGAGCGGGAGAGGGCCCAGGAGAGGCTGAGGTGCTTGCGGGCGCGGGTGACGCCGACGTAGAGGAGCCGGCGTTCCTCCTCGACCTGTTCGTCGGTCTTGGCGTAGATGATCGGCAGGGTGCCCTCGGTGAGGCCGACGAGGAAGACGGCGTCCCATTCGAGGCCCTTGGCGGCGTGCAGGGAGGCGAGGGTGACGCCTTCGACGGCCGGGGCGTGCTGGGCGGCGGCGCGGGCGTCGAGTTCGGCGACGTAGGCGGCGAGGTCGGTGTCCAGGCCTTCGGCGGTGCGGGTGCGCTCGAACTCCTCGGCGAGCCGGACGAGGGCGGCGAGGGACTCCCAGCGGTCGCGGACGGCGCCGGAGCCGGCGGGGGGTTCGGGGGTGAAGCCGCGGCTGGCAAGGACGGCGCGGACCTGGCCGGCCAGGTCGGGGGCGCCGGCGGTGAGGGGGTCGGCGGCGGCGCGGGCGGCGCCGCGCAGCAGGACGCCGGCGTCGCGGACCTCGGGGCGTTCGAAGAACCGTTCGGCGCCCTTGAGCTGGTACGGGACGCCGAGGTCGGCGAGGGCCTGCTCGTAGACCTCGGACTGGCCGTTGGTGCGGAACAGGACGGCGATCTCGCTGGCGCGCACGCCGGCGGCGATGAGGTCCTTGATCCGGCGGGCGGTGGTCTCGGCCTCGGTGGGTTCGTCCTCGTACTCGGTGTAGACGGGTTCGGGGCCGGCCTCGCGCTGGGAGACGAGTTCGAGGCGGTGGCGGGCGGCCTCGCCGCGGGCCTGGGAGAGCAGTCCGTTGGCGAGGTGGACGACCTGGGGGGTGGAGCGGTAGTCGCGGACGAGTTTGACGACGGTGGCCTCGGGGTGGCGGCCGCGGAAGTTGAGCAGGTAGTCGGGGGTGGCGCCGGTGAAGGAGTAGATGGTCTGGCTGGCGTCGCCGACCACGCACAGGCTGGCGCCGCCGCCGTCGCCGGTCCACCGGTCGAGCAGGCGCTGCTGGAGCGGGGAGACGTCCTGGTACTCGTCGACGGTGAAGTGCCGGTACTGGCTGCGGACCTGGTCGGCGATGTCGGGCCGGTCCTCCAGGATGGCGGCGGTGAGGAGCAGGACGTCCTCGAAGTCGATGTTGCCGCGGCGGGTCTTGGTCTCCTCGTAGACGCGGTAGACCTGGGCGGTCTCGGCCGGGTCGCGGGGGGCTTCGCGGCCGGACTTGGCGACGGCGGCGGGGTAGTCCTCGGGGGCGGTCTGGGTGACCTTGGCCCATTCGATCTCGGCGGTGAGGTCGCGCAGTTCGGTGCGCTGGACGCGCAGTCCGCAGCGGCCGGCGGCCTCGGCGACGAGCTGGACCTTGCGTTCGAGCAGCTGGGGCACCGGGCCGCCGACGGCGCGGGGCCAGAAGTACTGGAGCTGGCGCAGGGCGGCGGCGTGGAAGGTGCGGGCCTGGACGCCGTCGGCGCCGAGCTGGCGCAGCCGGCCGCGCATCTCGCCGGCGGCGCGGGCGGTGAAGGTGACGGCGAGGACCTGCTGGGGCTGGTAGACGCCGCTGCGCACGCCGTAGGCGATCCGGTGGGTGATGGCGCGGGTCTTGCCGGTGCCGGCGCCGGCGAGGACGCAGACGGGGCCGTGCAGGGCGGTGGCGACGGCGCGCTGTTCGGGGTCGAGCCCGGCGAGGACGGCGTCGGGGCCCGTGGCGGTGCCGGGGTCGGCCCAGGGGGAGCCGTGGGGGCCGTCGTAGGGGCTGCCGCTCAAGAGGTCTTCCTGCATGCGTTCCATCCTCTCAGCCCGCTGGGACAACGGGGGCGGGGTTGTCCACAGGCCCGGTGCGATCGCAGGATGATCGCTCTGCTCCGTGCGTCCTGGGGCCGGAATGACTGCCACCCGGTGGACGTTGCGGCTGTCAGAACGTACGAACCCCTCTTTCGAAGGAGCCCCCTCGATGTCCGGCAGCGTGACGATGTACAGCACGACCTGGTGTGGTTACTGCAACCGGCTCAAGAGCCAGCTGGACCGCGAGGGCATCGGCTACACCGAGATCAACATCGAGGAGGACCCGGCGTCGGCGACGTTCGTCGAGTCGGTGAACGGCGGCAACCAGACGGTGCCGACGGTGCTGGTGCAGCCGGTGGGCGGCGGGGAGCAGGTCGTGATGACGAACCCGAGCCTGATCCAGGTCAAGAAGGCCCTCGCGGCCTGACCCGCCACGGTCCGCCCGGGTCCGCCGGGATCCGCCCCGGTCCACCCGGGTCCGCCGGGGTCGGCGCGCGTCACTGCGCGTCGGCCCGGGCGGGGTCGACGGGGGCGGCGGGGGCGGGCAGGCTGGTGCGCGCGCCGAGGTCGCCGATGCCGTAGACGAGTCGGCTGCGGTCGGCGGAGTAGCGGGTCTCGATGACCCGGACGGGGCCGCGCCGGTCGTAGGTGACGCGGGTCTGGACCATCAGCGGGACGCCGGGGCCGCCCTGGAACCACTGGGCCTCCTCGGGGCCGGGCATCCGGGCGACGAGGTGGTCGACGGCGCCGATCTCGGTGCGGCCGAGGGTGGCGAGGACGGCTTCGTCGCCGCCTTCGACGGGGTCGGGTTCCATCAGCGGGGTGCCGGCGGCGAGTCCGGCCCGGTAGTGGCTCTCCTCGATGGAGTACGGCTCGCGGTCGAGCAGGCGCAGCTGGCGGCGGACGACGATGGCCTCGCCGGGGCGCAGTCCGAGGCGTTCGGCGATGTCGACGCGGGCCCGGACGATCATCATCTCGAAGTCGGTGCTGAGTTCGCGCCCGGCTTCGGCGGCCTCGCCGAGGTAGACGGTGGAGGGGGCGGCGAGGCAGTCGCGCGGTGCGGGGGTCAGGGTGGGGCCGTAGGCGCGGTGGTCGAGCACGGGGTGTTCGCGCAGGTAGGTGCCCTTGCCCTGGAGGCGGACCAGTCGGCCTTCGTTGACCAGGACGTCGACGGCGAGGCGGACGGTGTTGCGGGCGACGCCGTACTGGCGTTCCAGTTCGCTCTCGACCGGGAGGGCGGCGGCGGCGGTGAACTCGCCTTCGGCGATCCGGCGGCGCAGGTCGGCGGCGAGGCGCTGGTATTTGGGGGATTGGGCGGAGCCCCGGGGGATTGTCACCCGAGTGAATGTAGCGAGCGCGGTGACGCGGTTTCAGCCGTTTCCGGCAATGTCGTCCGCGCGGGTTGACGGTGGGGGCGCCGGAGTGCCCCGCGGTAGCAGAACTGGCCCGTCCGGTTACGAACAGATGCTCGTGGCGGGTTCGGGAAGAGCTCGAAAAGGAAATAGGGGGCGCGCGGCAAGAGCCACGCGCCCCCTTCTCCTCGGGCGTCCCGGAAATCCGTACCGGATGACCGGATCGCCGGATGACCGGACGACGGGATAGCCGGATGACGGGACAACCGGACGACCGGACGGCCGAATACCCGGACTACCAGCGCGCCGCCGAGGGCAGCGGCTCGCCGTACCAGAGCTCGACCAGGTGGCGGGCGATCGAGATGCCGGAGGGCGGCAGGATCTCCCCGGCCTCCATCCCGGCCCGCAGTTCCTCGCGGGAGAACCAGCGCGCCTCGGCCAGTTCCTCGCCGTCCACGGTGATCTCGGTGCCGCCGGGCAGCGCCTTGCCGGTGAAGCCGAGCATCAGGCTGGACGGGAACGGCCAGGGCTGGCTGGCGACGTAGCGGACCTCGCCGACCCGCACCCCCGCCTCCTCGTGCACCTCGCGGGCGACCGCCTGCTCGATCGACTCCCCCGGCTCGACGAAGCCGGCCAGCGTGGACCAGCGGCCCTCCGGCCAGAGCGCCTGGCGGCCGAGCAGGCAGCGGTCCTGCTCGTCGGTGATCACCATGATCACCGCCGGGTCGGTGCGCGGGTAGTGCTCGGCCGCGCAGGAGGTGCAGCGCCGCACGTGCCCGGCGCCCGCCTTCTCGGTGGGGTGGCCGCAGCGCGAGCAGAAGCTGTGCAGCCGGTGCCAGTGCTCCAGGGCGACGGCGTGCACCAGCAGCCCGGAGTCCCGGTCGGACAGCATCGCGCCGACCTCGCGCAGCCCGGCGGGGCGGGCGTCGCCGTCCAGCCGGCCGGGCAGGCTCTCGCCGGCCAGCGCGAAGTACGAGACGCCGTCCCGGTCGGTGCCGAGGAAGTAGCGGTCCCCGGTCTGCGGCGCCTCGAAGGAGGGCAGCAGGACGAGTTCGGTGCCCTCGGCGGTGTCCACGACGAAGGCCTCGCCGCCGGCGATCGGCAGCACCCGGGTGGCGGGGTGGCTCCAGGCCGCGGCCAGCCAGGGCTCGTCGAACCGGTGCTCGGCGGCCCGCTCCACCCCGGCCCTGGCCAGGGCCAGGGCTCGCGGGCGCTCGGTCTCAGGCTCGGTGCTCACGTCGTTCCATCCCCACGTGGTGAATCATCCGGATGAGTGATCTGACTGCTGTTCCGCGGGCGCGGCGGCTCACGCGCCGGGCCGGAAGTTCTCGGCCAGGTCGCCCCACAGGTAGGCGGCGGTCTCGACGCCCTTGGCCAGCAGGTCCAGCTCGACCTTCTCGTTGACCGAGTGCCAGCCGTCCGAGGGCACCGAGATGCCGAGGAACAGCACCGGCGCGCCCAGCACGTCCTGGAGGTCGGCGGCGGGGCCGGAGCCGCCCTCGCGGGTGAAGAGGATCTTCTGCCCGAAGGCGCGGCCCATCGCGCGGACGGTGGACTGCAGCGCCGGGTGGTCCAGCGGGGTCAGGCAGGGCCGGGTCGCGCCGGGGAAGACCAGCTCGTACCGGATGCCCTCGGGGACCTGCTCGGCGACCCAGGACCGGACGGCCTCGCGGACCTTCTCCACTTCCTGCCCGGCGACCAGCCGGAAGGACAGCTTGAGGTGCGCCGAGGACGGCACGATGGTCTTGCCGCCGGGGCCGGTGTAGCCGCCCCAGATGCCGTTGACCTCGGCGGTGGGCCGGGCCCAGACCCGCTCCAGGGTGGAGTACCCGGCCTCGCCGCGGGTGCCGTACGACTTGGCGACGCGCAGCCACTGCGCCTCGTCGAAGGGCAGTTCGGCGAACAGCTCGCGCTCGCGCTCGGTCAGCTCGACGACCCCGTCGTAGAAGCCCGGGATCGCGACCTTCCGGTCGGCGTCGTGCAGGGCGGCGGTCAGCTCGGCCGCGACCTCGGCCGGGTTGGGCACGGCGCCGCCGAAGGAGCCGGAGTGGATGTCGGTGTCCGGGCCGTACAGGTCGAGCTGGGCGTCGGCGAGGCCGCGCATGCCGGTGCAGACGGTCGGGGTGGTCTCGGACCACATCCCGGTGTCGGAGATGACCACCACGTCGGCGGCCAGCCGGCCGGCCTCGCGCCGGACCAGGTCGGCGAAGTGCGGCGAGCCGGACTCCTCCTCGCCCTCGATCAGCAGCTTGAGGTTGACGGCCGGCGCGGTGCGGCTGGTGGCGGCCAGGTGGGCGCGCACGCCCAGGGTGTGGAAGAACACCTGGCCCTTGTCGTCGGCGGCGCCGCGCGCGTACAGCCGGTTGCCGACCACGGTCGGGGTGAACGGCTCGGTGTCCCAGCCGTCCTCCTTCGCCGCGGGCTGCACGTCGTGGTGCCCGTAGACCAGGACGGTCGGCGCGGACGGGTCCCCGGACGGCCACTCGGCGAACACCGCCGGCAGCCCGTCGGTCTCCCACACCTCGGCCACCGGGAAGCCGGTCCCGCGCAGCTTGGCGGCCAGCCAGTCCGCGGAGCGGCGCACGTCGTCGGCGCGCTCCGGGTCGGCGGAGACGGAGGGGATCGCCAGCCACTCGGAGAGGTCGGCGAGGAAGGCGGCCTGGTGCTGGTCGATGTAGGAGCGGACGGCGCTGTCCGGGGTACTCGTCATACCGACGACTGTAGTTCGCCCGTGCGGGTGCCCGCCCCGGCCCTCCGGGTGCCGGACGCCGTCGGGCCTGTAACCTCCGTCACCCCCGCCGCCGGGAGGGGCGGACGGGGGTGGCAAAGGGGTGGCGGTCGGGGGCGGCCGGGGCCGGGCGCGGCGGTCGGGGGTGGCCGGGGCCGGGCACCGGTCCCACCCGGGCGGCGGGCCTCAGCCGGTGCGGCGCAGCAGCGAGATCCGCGAGCGGGTGAGCAGCGCGGCCAGGCCGGCCGCGAGCAGCGGCAGCACCACGACGGTGGTGCCGATGGTGGCCCAGGGGAAGACCACGGCCCCCTTGTTGGCGAGCTCCTCCGGGCTGATCCCGGGGTAGCCGGCCGCGAGTCCCTGGACCTTGCGCAGGGCGACGGCCGGGACGACGCCGCTGATGACGCCGAGCAGGGTGCCCATGGCAGCGATCACTCCGCACTGGAAGCCGGACAGCGTGCGCCGGATGCGCGGTTCGGCGCCGACCGCTGCGAGGGTGGTCAGGTCGCGCTGGGAGTCGGCGGCGGCCAGTCCGGTGGCGATGCCGGCGGCGCCGAGGGCGACGAGGGCGGCGAAGCCGGCCAGGCCGAGGCCGACGAGTCCGGCCTTGGACTGGTAGCCGCGTTCGACGTCGAGCACGGTGCGGTCGGTGAGCTTGGCGAGTGCGCCGTCGGCCTTCTGCTGGTCGCCGTCGGAGGGTGCGGCCGCGGGGAGCCAGACCGAGCCGGCCGGCCTGGTGCTGAAACCGAGGCGGGTGGCGGTGTCCGGGGTGATGACGATCTGGCCGGGGGCCGGCAGTACGGAGGGGGCGAGGACGGCGTCGACCTCGGTCTCGGTCTCCTTGGGCTTGGGGGCGGAGCCGTCGGCGCTCGCGGCGACCGGTTCGGTGTACCGCAGGGCTACCTTGCCGTCCTTGTAGTAGCGCGGGTCGAAGACCACGGCCTTGCCGGCGGCGAGGGCCTGAACGGCCGCCGGGTCGGTGACGCCGTAGAGGTTGCGCAGCAGGGTGGCGTCGCCGGCGGCGAGGTCGCCGTACTGGCTGCCGCCGCGTTCGTGGATCTGGCAGCGCGGGTCGGTGTTCATCACCCGCTTGATCTCGTCCGGTCCGGCCGGGCTGTCGCGGTCGAAGACCGGGCAGCGTCGCTCCTTGGGCGGCATGACCTGGATGTAGCCGCAGTAGGAGCCGGACTGGCAGTCGCCCTTGAGGTCGACGTGGGAGACGTCGGCGCGCGGGCCGAGGCCGGGGATGGAGCGTTCCACGGTGTCGCGCATCTGCGGGAGCAGCTTGGCCTCGGTGGTGTTGCCGAAGCCGCTGTTGAGGATGACGGCGCCGGCCGGGCCGGCGGCGGCGTACTCGCGGCGGTACTGCTCGTCGTAGCTGGCGAGGAAGACGTTGACGGCGACGGAGCCGGCGACGGCGGCCATCACGGCGGCGACGGCGGGTGCGGTGCGGCCGCGGTGGCGGACGGAGTCGCGCAGGGCGAGCCGGGGGCCGAGCGAGAGCCAGCGGCCGAGCTTGCCGAACAGGCCGACCAGGTACGGGGTGAGGGCGACCATGCCGAGTTCGGCGATGAGCGAGCCGCCGAGGACGGCGAGGGTGCGG
Organism: Kitasatospora sp. NPDC056076; assembly: GCF_042266305.1. Lineage (NCBI taxonomy): Bacteria > Bacillati > Actinomycetota > Actinomycetes > Kitasatosporales > Streptomycetaceae > Kitasatospora > Kitasatospora sp. NPDC056076. The sequence goes on along the minus strand of NZ_JBHJWG010000006.1, from coordinate 193,592 downwards.
CTGGAGAAGCCGCTGGTCGCGCCGACCAGGGCGAGGGCGGCGCCGCCGGCGAGCATCAGCAGGCCGAGCAGGGCCAGTTTGCGGCTGGGGGGCTTGAGCGAGTCGCGGCCGGTGAGCGCGGAGACGACGTCCTGCCGGGAGGCCTGGACGGCGGGCACGATGGCGGCGAGCAGTCCGGTGACCAGGCCGACCAGGAGGACGCCGAGCAGGTCGAGCGGCTGGAGGTTGAAGTGGCCGAAGCGGGCGCCGGAGTACTCCTCGGCCTGGGTGCGCAGCAGGGCGACCAGGCCGATGCCGAGGCCGAGGCCGACGGCGGCGCCGGTGAGGCCGAGGACGATGCCGCCGCCGAGGACGACCGCGCGGACGTTGGCGCGGTCACCGCCCGCGGCCGCGAGCAGCCCGAGCTGCCGGCGCGAGCGTCGGGCCCCGACGGCGAAGGCGGGGCCCGCGAGGAGGACGATCTCCAGCAGGGCCATGCCGACGACGGTGCCGAGGATGACGACGGAGGTGCGGTCGAGCAGGGCGGTGCCGCTGGCGCCGCGGATCCGGTCCAGCTCGGTGTAGTAGGGCACCTGGGCGCGCGGGGGCGGGTCGAGCACGACGGTGCGGGAGGCCACGAGGAAGCCGTAGCCGTTGAGTTCGGTGACCTTGGCCCAGTCGAGGGCGGCGCCGGCCGGGAGCTTGACCAGCCAGCGGTCGACGGGGTTGGAGTCGGAGCCCATGTTCGGGTTGGCGTTCGGGAGCTTGCCGACCAGGGTGCCGGGGCGGGCGAGGATCTCGGTGCTCTTGAGGTCGCCGGGGTACTCGACGACGGCGGTGATGGTGAAGGGGTTGGACTCCAGGCCGCGGACGGTGGTGCGGTCGCCGATCCGCAGGCCGGAGCGGTTGAGGAACTCGCGGGTGACGGCGGCCTGTTGGTCGTTCACGGGGGCGCTGCCCTCGACCACGTCGACCAGGCCGCGCCAGACCGGGTCGGTCAGGTCGGCCTCGCCGGTGCGGGTGGTGAGCAGGCCCTCGGTGCTGCTGGCGGCGGTCTGCGGGCCTTCGACGTGCGGCACCAGGGTGCTGCCGGGCGGCAGCAACTGCTGGGCGAGCCGGGCGGGTTCGGTGTCGCGGGCGCGCTGCTGGGCGGGGGTGTACTGGGGGGCGGCGCCGTCCTTGGTCTCGTACTTGGGGCTGAGGACGCGGTAGGACTGGTCGCCCGGGTCGGGGGCCTGCAGGATGGAGGCGCCGCGGTCGGGCATCTCCAGGTGGGCGTCGGCGCGGCCCATGGTGCGCACGACGCGTTCGGAGGGTTCGAGGGTGGCGCTGCGGAAGAACACGTCGGCGCCGGTGACGCCGAGGACGGGCAGCGCGACCATGGCGACGACCAGGGCGCTGCGGCCCTTGGCGCGCAGGGCGTCGCGGCGGGCGATGCGCAGGGCGAGCCGCCAGGCGCTGGGCTTCACTCGTCCACCTGCTTGCTGCCGGCGGCCTGGCTGTTGGCGGCGGCGCTGACGAGCAGGCTGGCGGCGTCCTGGCTGACGGACTCGTCGACCATGCGGCCGTCGCGCAGGAAGACGACGCGGTCGGCCCAGGCGGCGTGCCGGGCCTCGTGGGTGACCATCATGGCGGCGGCGCCGGCGTCGCAGCGGGCGCGCAGCACGGCGAGGACGGCTTCGCCGGTGGTGGAGTCGAGGGCGCCGGTGGGTTCGTCGGCGAGGACGAGGCGGCGGTCGCCGATCAGGGCGCGGGCGATGGCGACGCGCTGCTGCTGGCCGCCGGACATGTCGTCGGGGAAGCGGTCGGCGAGTTCGGGGATGCCGAGCTCCTCCAGGGCGGCGAGGGCTTCGCGGCGGGCGGCGCGGGCGGAGACGCCGTCGAGTTCGCGCGGCAGCGAGATGTTCTCGGCGGCGGTGAGGGCCGGGATCAGGTTGTAGTCCTGGAAGACGTAGCCGATGGAGCGGCGGCGGACCTGGGCGAGCCTCTTGCGGGTGAGCCCGCCGAGGGAGACGCCCTCGACCAGGACCTGGCCGGTGGTCGGGCTGTCGAGGCCGCCGGCCAGGGTGAGCAGGGTGGACTTGCCGGAGCCGGAGGGGCCCATGACGGCGACGAACTCGCCGGGGTGGACCCTGAGGTCGACGCCGCGCAGGGCCTGGACCTCGGCGGCGCCCTGGCCGTGGACGCGGGTGACGTTCTCCAGGTGCAGCACCGGTGTCGGCCGGGGCTGTTGGGTGTGGGACACGGTTCCCCCCTTGTGCTGGGTACGGCTGGGTACGGGTGGGGCGCCGCCGGGGCGCCGGCCGGGTGTCGGGTGGCCGGGCGCCGCTCGGGCGCGGGTACGGCTTGCGGGTGCGTCTCAGGCGCGGGTGCGGCGGCCGAGCCGCTTGGGTTTCGCGGCGCCGTCGCGGGCGGCTTCGGCGGCCTTGGCCTGCCGGAGTTCGGCCTGCTGGGCGAGCCTGGTCTCGCAGTGGTCGAGCCAGCGGATCTCGGCCTCGGTCTGGAAGATCAGCTGGTCGAGGACGAGCAGCCAGGCGAGTTCGTTGCTCTCGGAGGGCACGGCGCCGGGTCTGGTCTCGCCCGCGAGGGCGCGGCCCTTGAGCCGGGTGTAGTCCTGGAGGGCCTTGATGCTGTGCCGGCGCTGGCCCTGGACGACGGCGGAGACGTCCACCCCGGGGACGGTCACGGCCATCGCGAGCTTGATGGCCAGTTCGTCGCGCGGGGGGCTGGTGCGGGGCACCGGGGTGTCGAACCAGGCCCGCAGTTCGGCGCGGCCGGCGTCGGTGACGGCGTAGAACTGGTGGCCCTCCTCGTCCTCCCCGGCGGCCTCGACCAGGCCGTCGCGTTCCAGGCGGGACAGGGTGGTGTAGACCTGCCCGACGTTGAGCGGCCAGGTGGCGCCGGTGCGCGCCTCGAACTCGGTGCGCAGTTGGTAGCCGTAGCGGGGGCCCTGGTCGAGCAGGGCGAGCAGACCGTGGCGGATGGACATACTCAGTATGTATACCCGGTATGCCCTGCGGCCTCAAGCCGCGCCCCCTCCGGTACCGTCGTGCGGTGTGAGCCAGTTGCGCATCGCCACCTTCAACCTGTTGCACGGCCAGCCCCTCGCCCCGGACGGCACCCCGTTGCCCTACCCGGCCGACGCGGGCGCCCCGTTGGCGCAGGCGGTGGCCGCGCTGGACGCCGACGTCCTGGCCCTCCAGGAGGTGGACCGGCACCAGGCGCGCTCGGGCGGCACCGACCAGGCGGCGGTGGCGGCCGCCGCGATGGGCGCCGGCGACTGGCGCTTCGCCGCCGCGCTGCACGGGCGCCCGGCGCCGGTGGCCGGCTGGGTGCCGGAGCCGTCCGGGCCCGCCGGACTGCGGGTGTACGGGCCGGCCGAGGTCGGCGACGGCGCCCCGCCCTCGTACGGCACGGCGCTGCTGACCAGGCTGCCGGTGCGGCACTGGCGGGCCCGCCGGTTCGCCCCGGCACCGTTCGGACTGCCGCTGCGGGTGGCCGGGCGGCGCGGGCTGACCCCGGTGCCGGACGAGCCCCGGGCCGCGCTGGCGGCCGTACTGGAGGGCGAGCGCGGCCCGTTCACGGTGGTGGCCGCGCACCTGTCCTTCGTGCCGGGCTGGAACATGGCGCAGCTGGCCGGGATCCGGCGCTGGATCGCCGACCTGCCCCAGCCGTACCTGGTGCTGGGGGACTTCAACCTGATCGGCGCGGTGCCGCGCACGGTGCTGGGCGGGGCGACGGCGCTGGAGCGCACCGCGCCGCGGGCACGGGTGCGGGAGCTGCGGGCGGCCCGCCGGGCCCGGCCGGCGCTGGGCGCCGGGCTGGGCACCGCGCGCCGGCGGCGGGTGCGCGAGCCGCGGGCCCGGCTGCAGGGCTGGTACGACCTGGCGCGCACGCCGACCTACCCGGCGCACCGGCCGGCGGTGCAGTTCGACCACGTGCTGGCGGTCGGCGTGCCGCGGGCCGTGGTGGGCCCGGCGGCGGCGCCGCACGCCGGGGTGTCGGACCACCGGCCGCTGCTGGTCCGGGTGTCGCTGTAGGGCGTTCCGGCTATCGCTTGATCAGGAGGCTGGCCTGCTGGGGCAGGTGGGCGAGGGCGGGCGGGGTCGGGTCGTACTGCAGGAGCAGCATGGCCGCGTCGTCGCCGAGCTGACGCCCGACGTGGCGCACCACGTCCTCGTGCAGGCGCTGCAGGACGTCCGCGGGGTGGCCGTCGGCGCAGCGCGGGAAGCGCTCGGCGAGCGGGTAGAAGGTGCCGGAGCGGTCGCGGGCCTCGATCATCCCGTCGGTGAACAGCAGCACCCGGTCGCCGGCCAGCAGCGGCACCCGGTGCACCGGGGGGCGGACGTCGGCCGGGTCGAGCACGCCCAACGGCGGTACGGTCTCGGCGAGTTCGAGCGGGTGGACCAGGCCGCCGCGGAGCAGCAGCGGCGCGGGGTGGCCGCAGTTGACGAGTTCGGCGGTGCCGTCCGGTCCGACCCCGATCAGGACCAGGGTGACGAACTCCTCCTCCACGCCGGGGTGGTCGTTCTCGTGCAGGGCGCGGTCGAGGCTGACGGCCAGCCAGCCGGCCACCCGGTCGAGGGCGGGCTCCTGGTGGGCGGCCTCGCGGAAGGCGCCGAGGACGGCGGCGGCGGTCTCGACCGCGCCGAGGCCCTTGCCGCGGACGTCGCCGACCACGGCCCGCACCCCGTGCCGGGTGTTGACGACCTCGTACAGGTCGCCGCCGATCCGGGCGTGGGCGGCGGCGGCCTCGTAGTGGACGGCGGCGCGCACGCTGCCGACCCGTTCGGGGACGGGCCGCAGCAGCACCCGGCGGGCGATCGAGGCGACCAACTGGGCGTCGGCCAGGGCGCGTTCCTGGCGCAGTCGCAGGGTGGCGCTGACCCAGCCGATCGTGGCGACCAGCAGGATCGCGATGACGCTGGCGGCGTGCACGGACTCGCCGAGCGCGTCGCTGCGCAGGGCCATCAGGAAGGCCGCCGCCTCGGTGCCCAGGCCGATGACGAGCGGGTACCAGGTGCGGCGGCTGACCACGGCGGCCAGCGCGGGTACGGCGGTGAGGGCGGGTTCGACCGTCACCTCGGTGCCGCTGAGGTAGTCGAGGGCGACGATCAGCGCCATGCCGAGGAGGGGCAGCGCGAGCGCCGTCCTCGGCCAGGTGCCGGTCGTGCCCGGTGCGGGTCCCGGGGTCGGCCCGGTGAACCGCTCTCTGATCCATCCGGTCGCGCTCAACTTCGGTCTCTCCAGCAGAAGACGCCGATGCCCGTGGGCACCTGCGGCGATGACTGAGGGTTAGGGAATGCGGGCCTCGCCGGCGGCCGGAGTACGGGGGTTGACCGGTTACCGACCCCACAATAGGCGCGAAACGTGCATGACGCACAGGTTTCGGACGTCGGCGCGATGACTCGGGTGCTCTGCGTGACTCATTAGTCACTGTTCCCGATCAGGAGCCGTTCCAACTCTTTTCGGTCGGGAAGTCGCTCCGGACGTACGATCCGTCCGCTGCGGACGTACAGGAACGACGCCGTGACCTGCTCGGGATCAACGCCCGCCTGCTCCGCCCAGGCCAGCCGGTAGACGGCGAGCTGCAGCGGGTCGGCGGTCTCCTCCCGGTGGGTCTTCCAGTCCACCACTTCGTAGCGTGACGCACCACTGGATTCCGACACCCCGTCACCGTCCCGGTAGACCGCGTCGATCCGGCCGCGCACCACCCGCCCCGCGAGCACCAGGTGGAACGGGGCCTCCACCCGGTACGGCCGGCGCCGGGCGTACGGGGTGCGCAGGAACGCCTCCTTGAGCTGCTCCAGGTCCCGCTCGTCCTCGATGCCGTCGTCGTCGGCGCCGGGCAGCGCGCCGGGCTCGATCAGCAGCAGCGGCTCGATCCGGGACTGCACCCAGGCGTGGAAGCGGGTGCCGCGCCGGGCGGCGGGCTGCGGGGGGCGCGGCATCGGGCGGGCCAGCTCGTGCGCGAAGCCGTCCGGGTCGGCGGCCAGGCGCAGCAGCTGGGTGGCGGACAGCGCGGGCGGCAGCGGGACCTCGCGGGCGGTGCGCCGGGAGCGCTCCAACTCGCCCAGCAGCGCGGTCAGGTCGCGGTCCCAGGAGGCGACCTGGCGCTGGTCCTCGACGGCCATGGGTTCCGCCTCCCCCGCGGGCCCTCCGGCCAGGCGGGTGCGCACCACCTCGGCGACCCGGCGGCGGGCGTGCTGGGCGGCCGGGTCCAGCGGCAGCGGCCAGGGGCGCTCGACGGCGTCGGCCAGCGCCGGGTTCCGGGCGTCCTTCTCCGGCTGCTCGGCCCAGTGCTCGACCTCGCCGGCGCCGGGCCGCTCGCAGTGGGCGCGCAGCTGCTCCAGGAAGGCGGACGGGCCGCGGACGGTCTTCTGGCTGGGCCCCCACCAGTGCCCGGAGGCCAGCAGCAGGGCGCGGGGGCGGGTGAACGCGACGTAGCCCAGGCGCAGTTCCTCGGTGCCGGAGTGCTCGGCCAGCTCCTTCTTGAACGCGGCCATCGACTTGGACGTCCAGCCGCCGCGCACGTCGGGCAGGGTCGCGCGGTCGCCGCGCAGGGCGTGCGGGAGCACGCGCTTGGTGCTGGTCCAGCGTTCGCGCGGGCTGCCGGACGGGAACGCGCCCTTCACCAGGCCGGGGACGGCCACCACGTCCCACTCCAGGCCCTTGGACTTGTGCGCGGTGAGCACCTTCACGGTGTCCTCGCCGCCGGGCAGGCTGCTGTCCAGGCCGCGGTCGTGCTCCTGGGCGGCGCGCAGGAAGCCGAGGAAGGCGGCCAGACCCGGGTCGCCGTCCAGGTCGGCGAAGGAGGCGGCGACGTCCAGGAAGGCGTGCAGGGTCTCCCGCCGGCGGGCGGCCAGCGCCTGCGGGGAGGCGGACAGCTCGACCTCCAGGCCGGTGACGGTCAGCACCCGGTGCAGCACGTCCATCAGCGGGTCGGCCAGCGAGCGGCGCAGCTCGCGCAGTTCGGCGGCGAGCCGGGCGAAGCGCACCCTGGCCTCGGCGGAGAACGGCAGGTCGTCGGGCTGGTCGCCCTCCCCGCCGGGAGAGAGGAAGGTCTCGACCGCGTCGGCCAGCGAGACCACCTCGGTGGGGTCGGCCTCGGCGACGGCCGCGGCCAGCGCCTCCACGCCCTCGGGCCGCTCGGTGCGCACCAGTTCGGCGGCCCGGCGGCCGAGCAGGGCGAGGTCGCGCGGGCCGATCCGCCAGCGCGGGCCGATCAGCAGGCGCACCAGGGCGGCGTTGGCGGTCGGGTCCTGGAGCACCTCGCAGACCGCCACCAGGTCAGCCACCTCGGGCAGTTGCAGCAGCCCGCCGAGTCCCACCACCTCGACCGGGACCTCGCGGGCGACGAGCGCGGCGTGGATGTCGGGGAAGGCCGCGCCGCCCCGGCAGAGCACGGCGATCCGGCCGGGCGCGGTGCCGGTGCGCACCAGGTGGGCGATCGAGTCGGCGAGCCAGTCGACCTCCTCGGCGTGGGTGGGCAGCAGCGCGGCCCGCACGTAGCCGTCCTGTTCGGCGCCGGGTGCCGGGCGCAGCGCCTCGACGCCCTCGTGCAGGGCGCGCAGCGGGGCGGCGAGCTCGTTGGCGAAGGCGAGCAGCCGGCCGCCGCTGCGGCGGTTCTCGCTGAGCGCGTAGCGGTCGGCGGGGCGTCCGTCGGCCTTCGGGAAGTGCCGGGGGAAGTCGTCGAGGTTGGCGACGGAGGCGCCGCGCCAGCCGTAGATGGCCTGGCAGGGGTCGCCGACGGCGGTCACCGGGTGGCCGCCCCCGGTGTGCTCGGGGCCCGCGCCGAACAGGCCGGCGAGCATCAGGCGCTGGGCGACGGAGGTGTCCTGGTACTCGTCCAGCAGGACGACCCGGTACTGGCCGCGGAGCAGTTCGCCGACCTCGGGGCGCTGCTGGGCGAGGCCGGCGGCGGCGGCTATCTGGTCGCCGAAGTCCATCAGCCCGGCGCCCCGCTTGCGGCGGCGGTACTCCTCGACCAGGCGCAGCAGTTCCAGCCGGGCGCGGGCGGTGACGGGGACGGCCCGCAGGTCGTCGTTGCCGAGCTTGACGGTGGCGAGGGTGTCGAGCAGCTGCTCGTCGTGGGCGCGCAGGGCGGCGGGCTCGACCAGGTGCTCGGCAAGTTCGCCGTCCAGGGCGGTGAGGTCGGCGACCAGGTTGGCGAAGGTGCCGGTGAGGGCGGGGAAGGGGCCGCGGGCGGTGCGCAGCACCTTGGCGGCGAGCTGGAAGCGGGTCGCGTCGGCGAGCAGCCGCACGTCCGGCTCGATGCCGATCCGCAGGCCGTGCTCCTTGAGCAGGCGGCCGGCGAAGGCGTGGTAGGTGGAGATCTCGGGCTCGCCGAGCGGCTCGCCCTCGTCCCGGTCGGCGACGCCGGCCCGGAGCAGGGCGGTGCGGACGCGTTCGGCGAGTTCGCCAGCGGCCTTGTTGGTGAAGGTGAGGCCGAGCACCTCCTCGGGCCGGACGGCGCCGGAGCCGACCAGCCAGACGACCCGGGCGGCCATCACGGTGGTCTTGCCGGAGCCGGCGCCGGCCACGATCACGGCCGGGGCGAGGGGGGCGCCGATGGCCGCCATCTGTTCCCGGTTGAACGGGATGCCCAGCAGCTCCTTGAGCTGGTCGGGATGGCTGAGCACGGCGGTCACCCCGCAACCGTAACGGGCACCGACGACACTCCGGACACCCGGCGAACGTGACCCCGGCTACTCGACCGGCTACTCGACGAGCTGGGCGCCGTCGCGCTGGGCGGAGCAGCTGCGGCGGAAGGAGCAGCGGTCGCAGCCGCCGCCGGTCTGCGGGACGAAGCGTTCGGCGAGGACCTTGCCGGCGGCCTCGGCGAGCAGGTTCTCGATCCACGGCTCGCCCTCGGGCGGCTCCTGCCGCTGCACCTTGGGGGCGTCCGGGTCGGCCTTGGCGGCGGCCTCGCGCAGGTGGACGAGTTCCGCGCCGCCGGTGGCCGGGGGGTGGTCGGTGAAGCCGGGCAGCTCGTTGAGGGCGCCGGCCCGGACGGCCAGCTGGTAGACGGCGAGCTGCTTGTGCTCGGGCAGCGACTTGTCGGTGGGGATCTGCTTGCCGGTCTTGAAGTCGACCACGTAGGCGCGTCCGGCGTGGTCCTTCTCGACCCGGTCCATCGAGCCGCGGATGCGCACCGAGACGCCGCCGACGTCGAGGGTGACGTCGAAGCCGTGCTCGGTGGCGACCAGGTCGCGGCCGCGCTCCAGGACGTGCCAGTTGAGGAAGCGCTCCAGGGCGGTGCGGGCCTCGCCCTTCTCCTGCTGGGACTTCCAGGGGGCGTCGAAGGCGAGGGCGTCCCAGACGGTGTCCAGGCGGGCCATCAGGACGGAGAGGTCGGCGGGGGTGCGGCCGGAGCCGACCTCGTCGGCGAGGGCGTGCACCACGTTGCCGAAGCCCTGGGCGGCGGTGCCGGGGGCGCGGGCCTTGACCTCCTTGTCGAGGAACCACTGCAGCGAGCAGTTCTCCAGCTGTTCCAGGCCGCTGCCGGACAGCCGGACGGGCGCGTCGGCGCTGCGCAGCGGCTCGGGGGCGGTGGTGGCGTCGTCCAGGCCCCACCAGCGGTCGGGGTGGGCGGCGGGCACCAGCGGCAGCCCGTCCTCGTCGGTGGCGGCGGCCAGGGTGGCGAGGCGTTCGGCGGCGGCGCGGCGCAGTTCGGGCGAGCGGGCGGGGTCGACGGTGACGGCGCGCAGTTCGGCGACCAGGGCGGCCACCGAGAGCGGGCGGCGCGGGCGGTGGGTGACGTCCTCGACGGTGACCGGCGGGGTGCGGCGCACCACCTTGCCGGTGCGGGGGTCGACGTCCTCGCGGTAGAGCTCGCGCAGGAAGCGGGAGGGTTCGTCGCCGTCGTCGGCGGGCGCCTTGACGGCGGTGACGATCAGTCGTTCCTTGGCGCGGGTGGCGGCGACGTAGAAGAGCCGGCGCTCCTCGCCGAGCAGGGCGGCCGGGGAGAGCGGTTCGGCGAGGCCGTCGCGGCCGATCCGGTCGGCCTCCAGGAGGGAGCCGCGGCGGCGCAGGTCGGGCCAGAGGCCGTCCTGGACGCCGGCGACCACGACCAGGCGCCACTCCAGGCCCTTGGAGCGGTGGGCGGTCATCAGCCGCACCGCCTCGGGGCGGACGGTGCGGACGGTGAGGGTGTCGGCGGCGATGTCCTGGGCTTCGAGTTCGGCGAGCAGGTCGAGGGCGCTGCGGTGGCCGGTGACCTGCTCCTCGGCGCGGGCGGCGGTCTCGAACAGGGCGCACAGCGCGTCCAGGTCGCGGTCGGCGTTGCGGCCGGCGGCGCCGCCGCGCAGGGCGGCGCGCTCCAGGCGTTCGCGCCAGCGGCGGCTGCCGTCCCACAGCTCCCACAGGGCGTCCTCGGCGGTGCAGCCGCCGGCCAGCAGTTCGCGGACCTTGCGCAGCAGGGTGCCGAGGTCGCGGGCGCGGCGGGCGGTGGCCGGGTCGAGGGCGATCAGCCGCTCGGGTTCGGCGAGGGCCTCGCGGATCAGTTCGCCGGCCGGGCGCGGGGCGGCGGGGACGCCGTCGGGACGGCGGTCGGAGCCGCCGTCGGGACCGCCGTCGGCGCGCGCGGCGGCGCGCAGGGCGGCGCGTTCCTCCTCGCGCAGGGCGCGGCCGAGGCGGCGCAGGTCGGAGCCGTCGAGGCCGCCGAGCGGGCCGGTGAGCAGGGTGTGGGCCAGCTCCTCGGTGAGCGGGTCGGGGGTGTGCGGGCCGGGGGTGTCGAGGAGGGCCCGCTTGTCGCGGGCGGCCTGCTCGGCGCAGACCCGCAGGGCGAGCAGCAGCTGGGCGACGGCGGGTTCCTCGCGCAGCGGCAGGTCGTCGCCGTCGATCTCCAGCGGGACGCCGGCCGCGCCGAGGGCCCGCCGTACGCCGGGGATGGAGCGGGCGCCGGCCCGGACCAGGACGGCCATCTCGCCCCAGGGCACGCCGTCCTCCAGGTGGGCGCGGCGCAGCAGGTCGGCGATCGAGTCGAGTTCGGCGCCGGGGGTGGGGTAGGTGTACACCTCGACCCGGCCGCCCTCGCGGGAGGGCAGCAGGGCGCGGTGCTGGGCGAGTTTGTCGGCGGGCAGCCGGCCCATCGGCATCCGGCGGGCGAGTTCGCGGGAGGCGGCGAGCAGCAGGGCGCCGGAGCGGCGGGAGACCCGCAGCACCTTGACCTCGGCGGGGGTGCCGTCGGGGCGGCGGAAGGCCTGGGGGAAGTCGAGGATGCCGTTGATGTCGGCGCCGCGGAAGGCGTAGATCGACTGGTCGGGGTCGCCGACGGCGATCAGGTCGCGGCCGCCGCCGGCGAGCCGGCGCAGCAGCCGGACCTGGGAGGGGTCGGTGTCCTGGTACTCGTCGACGAGGACGACGTCGTAGCGGCGGCGCAGTTCCTCGCCGATCTCGGGGCGTTCGGCGAGCAGGACGGCGCGGTGGACGAGTTCGGCGTAGTCGAGGACGCCGCGCAGGTCGAGCACGTCGAGGTAGTCGGCGAGGAAGTGCGCGGCGGCGGCCCAGTCGGGGCGCTGGACGCCCTGGGCGAAGCGTTCGAGTTCGGCCTCGCCGAGGCCGAGTTCGCGGCTGCGGGCGAGCACGGCGCGGACTTCGTCGGCGAAGCCGCGGGTGGTCAGGCAGGCGCGGAGGTCGAGCGGCCAGGCGATCCGGCCGCGGCCGTCGCGGGCGTCCTCGGCGCCGCCGGCCAGCAGTTCGCGGACCATGACGTCCTGTTCGGGGCCGGAGAGCAGCCGCAGTGGTTCGGCGTAGTCCTCCGGGTCCTGGTGGGCGCGCAGCAGGGCGTAGCAGAAGGAGTGGAAGGTGGTGGCCTGCGGGGTGGCGGCGGTGGAGCCGAGCCGGCCGGACATCCGGTCGCGCAGTTCGACGGCGGCCTTGCGGCTGAAGGTGAGGACGAGGATCTTCTCGGGGTCGGTGCCGTCCTGGATCCGCCGGGCGACCGCCTCGACCAGGGTGGTGGTCTTGCCCGTGCCCGGTCCGGCGAGGACGAGCAGCGGGCCGCCGGCGTGCTCGACCACGGCGCGCTGGTAGGCGTCCAGCACGGGCGGGTCGGGCTGGACGAGCGGGTTGCGCACGAGCCGGTAGGGCGAACTCACGAACGGGTCCTGGGGTTGTACGGAGAGTCATGGCCGGGGCGGGCCGCGCGGGCCCGCCCGCATCGAGCCTACGATCCTGCCCCGTCAATCCCGTCCGCGCTCGGGATTCGGTGAAGTCTCCCCGCCGTCCCAGCGGGCCTGCCCGAGGTCGACCCGGGGCGGGTCGGCGAGTGGGCGCAGCGGGGTGCCCTCCTCGCCGTAGTGGGCGAGGGCGCGGTGCTCGTGGCCGGGCAGCAGGCGGCCGTCCGCGCGGATCACCCGCCACCAGGGCACCGAGCCGCCGTACAGGGCCATCACCCGGCCGACCTGCCGGGGGCCGCCCTGGCCGAGGTACTCGGCGACGTCGCCGTAGGTCATCACCCGGCCGGGTGGAATCCGCTCGGTCAGGTCGAGCACCAGTTCGGCGAACGGTGGTAGGGCGTCCGGGACGCCGTCGTCTGTTACGTCCGTCACCTGCGGCATTCTTCCTCATGGGGACGCGCGCGCGGCCCCGTACGAACGACCCGCCGCGCCCGATCCGGCCCCTGTCCAGCACGGGGGGCCGGGGCATGCCACCATCTTCGGGGCGGTGAGTGGTGATACGAGGACAAGACCAGATGACCGGGACGGCTGACGTGGGCGTGGACAAGGACTCCGACGAGTCCGGATCCGTCGTGCCCCCGGCGCCCGGTGACGAGTCCGAAGGGCGGCCCGGGAGCGGGCCGACCCCGGAAGTCTCCCTGATCAAGGACCTGACGATCAAGACCCCCACGCCCGAGAAGGCCCCCGGGGCCCCGGCGGAGCCGCCCGCACCCGCGCCCGCGCCCGTCCCCGCCCCGGCCGCGCCCGCCGCCCCGGCCGCGCGGACCGAGTACCACGACCCGCTGGACGACGCCCCGCACCTGGACGTCGACGAGCCGCTGCTCGCCGCCCGCGCGCACCGCCCGTCCGACCTGATCCGCTTCCTGGCCGGGGTCTTCGGGATAGTCGCCGTCTTCGTCCTGGCCGGCATCGCCACCTCGACGACCACCGGCATCGAGCAGGACATCGCCACCAACGCGCCGCACTTCTCCGCGGTGCTGTCCACCATCACCGGCCTGGTCTCCAGCGTCGCGGTGCTCGCCGTGCCGCTGGCCTTCGCGGTCGAGCGGCTGATCAAACGCGACGGCCTGCGGGTCGCCGACGGCGTGCTCGCCTCGGTGCTCGCGTACGGCGTCTCGCTGGGCATCGACTGGTGGGTGGCCGAGGGCGCCTCCGAGCACATCCGCACGGCGCTGACCCGGCTGCCGCTGGACAGCAACGGCAGCCTCACCGACCCGGTGCACGGCTACCTCGCCCCGGTGATCGCCTACATGACCGCCGTCGGCATGTCGAGCCGACCGCGCTGGCGGGTGGCGCTGTGGGTGGTGGTGGTCTTCAGCGGGGTCACCGAGCTGCTCGGCGGCTACACCACCCCGCTGTCGCTGATGCTCACCGTGCTGATCGGCTGGTCCGTCGCCTACGGCACGCTGTACGCGATCGGCTCCCCCAACATCCGGCCCACCGGCCAGCACCTGATGATCGGCCTGCGCAAGGTCGGCTTCACCCCGGACGGCGCCCACCGCGCCCCGGACGCCCCCGGCGGCACCCGCCGCTACTACGTCACCCAGCAGGACGGCCCGCCGCTGGACGTCCACATCATCGACCGCGAGCAGCAGGCCTCCGGCTTCTTCTACCGGGCCTGGCGCCGGCTGCGGCTGCGCTCGGTGGCGGTGCGCCGCAGCCCCCAGTCGCTGCGCCAGGCGCTGGAGCAGGAGGCCCTGATCGCGTACGCGGCGGCCGCCTCGGGCGCCCGCGCTCCGCAGCTGGTGGCCACCTCCGAGCTGGGCCCGGACGCCGCGATCCTGGTGTACGAGAACGTCGAGGGCCGCACCCTGGACGAGCTCGCCGACGCGGAGGTCACCGACCGGGTGATGGCCTCGCTGTGGCAGTCGGTGGCGGCCCTGCACGAGCGCCGGATCGCCCACCGCCGGCTGACCGGCGAGTCGCTGCTGGTCGTCGACGACGAGACGGCCTGCCTGGTCAACCTGTCCGGCGGCGACATCGCCGCCACCGACCTGACCCTGCGCATCGACGTCGCCCAGCTGCTCACCACCTTCGCGCTGCGGATCGGCCCCGAGCGGGCCGTCGCCACCGCCAACGCGGTGCTCGGCGCGGACCGGGTCGCCCAGGCCCTGCCGCTGCTCCAGCCGGTCGGGATGAGCCGCTCCACCCGGGTCGACCTCGCCAAGCTCACCAAGGAGCGCAAGACCGCCGCCCGGGCCAGGGCCCTGGAGCAGGTCGCGGCCGGGGAGCGCACCCAGGAACAGGCCGAGGAGGACATCGCGGCGGCCGGCGAGGACCTGCTCAGCCGCATCCGCGGCCAGATCCTGCAGATCGCCCCCGAGGCGCCGATGGAGCCCGCCAAGCTGGAGCGGCTCAAGCCGAAGAGCCTGATCATGGTGATCGCGCTCACCTTCGCCGCCTACCTGGCGCTGACCACCATCAAGCCGGCCCAGCTCAAGCTCTCCCAGATGAACTGGGCGTGGGCGGCGGCGGCCCTGCTGGCGGCCGCGTTCAGCTACGTCGCCGCCGCGATGAGCCTGACCGGCTTCGTCCCCGAGCGGCTGCCGTTCCGGCGCACCGTCGCGGCCCAGCTGGCCGGCTCCTTCGTGAAGCTGGTCGCCCCCGCCGCGATCGGCGGCATCGCGCTCAACACCCGCTACCTGCAGAAGGCCGGGATCCGCCCGGGCCAGGCGGTCGCCTCGGTCGGCGCCTCCCAGCTGGCGGGCCTGGCCGGGCACCTGCTGCTGCTGTTCAGCTTCGGCCTGATCACCGGCAGCCAGACCAACGGCGACCTCTCCGCCTCCCGGGCGGTGATCATCGGGGTGCTGACCGCCGCCGTGCTCGCCCTGGTGGTGGCCGCGGTGGCGCCGCTGCGCCGCTTCGTGCTGGGCCGGCTGCGCTCGCTGTTCTTCGGCGTGGTGCCGCGGATGCTCGACCTGATGCAGACGCCCAGCAAGCTGATCACCGGCTTCGGCGGCATCCTGCTGCTGACCCTGTCCTTCACCGCCTGCCTGGACTTCTCGGTGCAGGCCTTCGGCGGCGACGTCAGCTTCTCGGCCGTCGCGGTGGTCTTCCTGACCGCCAACGCGGCCGGCTCGGCGATCCCCACCCCGGGCGGCATCGGCCCGGTCGAGGTGGCCCTGATCGGCGCCCTGACCGTCGCGGACGTCTCCCCCGCGGTCGCCACCCCGGCGGTGTTCCTCTTCCGGGCGCTCACCTTCTGGCTGCCGGTGCTGCCGGGCTGGATCGCCTACAACGTGCTGCAGCGCCGGCACGCGCTCTGAGCGGGGCACCCGCGGACGCACCAGGGGCCCCACCGCTCGGCGGTGGGGCCCCTGACGCGCCTGTCCGGCCGGCGGCCTAGTAGACCGGCTTGTGCGGCTCGACCTGGTTCACCCAGCCGAGCACGCCGCCGCCCAGGTGGACGGCGTTGGCGAAGCCCGCGGCCTTGACCACGGCCAGCACCTCGGCCGAGCGCACGCCCGACTTGCAGTGCAGCACGATCTTCCGGTCCTGCGGCAGCTTCTCCAGGGCGTCGCCCATGAGGAACTCGTTCTTCGGGATCAGCACCGCGCCGGGGATGTTGACGATCTCGTACTCACCGGGCTCGCGGACGTCGATGAGGTAGATGTCCTCCTCGTCGTCCTGCCACTGCTTGAGCTGCTTCGAGGTGATGGTCGAACCGGCGGCGGCGGCCTGCGCCTCCTCCGACACGACGCCGCAGAAGGCCTCGTAGTCGATCAGCTCGGTGACCGTCGGGTTCTCGCCGCAGACCGCGCAGTCCGGGTCCTTGCGGACCTTCACCTGGCGGTAGTTCATCTCCAGGGCGTCGTAGATCATCAGCCGGCCGACCAGCGGGTCGCCGATCCCGGCGAGCAGCTTGATCGCCTCGTTCACCTGGATCGAGCCGATGGACGCGCAGAGCACGCCCAGCACGCCGCCCTCGGCGCAGGACGGGACCATGCCCGCCGGCGGGGCCTCCGGGTAGAGGCAGCGGTAGCAGGGGCCGTGCTCGGCCCAGAACACGCTGGCCTGGCCGTCGAAGCGGTAGATCGAGCCCCACACGTACGGCTTGCCGAGCAGCACCGCGGCGTCGTTCACCAGGTAGCGGGTGGCGAAGTTGTCCGTGCCGTCCACGATCAGGTCGTAGCCGGAGAAGATCTCCATCACGTTGGAGTTGTCCAGGCGCTCCTCGTGCAGGACCACCTCGACGTACGGGTTGATCTGCTGCACCGAGTCGCGCGCGGACTCCGCCTTGGAGCGCCCGATGTCGGCCTGGCCGTGGATGATCTGGCGCTGCAGGTTCGACTCGTCGACCACGTCGAACTCGACGATGCCCAGCGTGCCGACACCGGCGGCCGCCAGGTACATCAGCGCGGGCGAACCGAGGCCGCCGGCGCCGACGCAGAGCACCTTGGCGTTCTTCAACCGCTTCTGCCCGGCCATCCCGACGTCCGGGATGATCAGGTGGCGGGAGTACCTGCGGACCTCGTCGACGGTGAGCTCGTCGGCCGGCTCTACCAGGGGTGGCAACGACACGGGGACTCCGATGGGTCTCTTGTTCAGGCGGCCGGGGCCAGCCTCGGACGGGGTTGTTGCACCGCCACTCAGGTGGCTCTCTAGGCCAACAGTGTCATGCCCCACCGGTATTCCGAGACAGCTCGTCCGATGGGCGAGACGGGCCGCGCCGGATCGTGGAACCGCCCGCCGGACGCCCCCGGAGCGCCCCGGGCCCGTGGTTGCGGGCCCGGGGCGCCCCCGTGTCCCCCTCACACCCGGCAGGCCGTCTCCAGCCAGACGTCCCCCAGCGACTCCTCCAGCGGCACCTGTGTCCGCCAGCCGAGACGGTCCCGGGCGGTCCGCACATCCGCCTGCCGCCACGGCACCGGCTCCCCCGGGGCGGGCCGGCCCTCCGGCCGGTGCCCCTCCGCCCGATGGCCCGGCAGGTACGGCCCGGACGCGTGGTGGCCGTGCCCCGGCAGGTGGTCGCCGACCGGGCCGGCGGCCTGCGCGGGCAGCAGGACCTGCCGGTTCTCCTCCACGATCGACCCCTCGAAGCCCGAGGCCCGGACCAGCAGCTGGGCCGCGTCCCGGGCCCGCACGGCGTGCCCGCTGCCCACGTTGATCACCCCGGTGGCGGCCGAGACCGCCGCCGCCTGGATCGCCCGGGCGACGTCCCGCACGTCCACGAAATCCCGGTATCCGGACAGGTCCGGCATCCGCACCTGGTTCTCGTCCCGCTCCAACGCCCGCCGCAGCCCCTCGGCGAGGCGCCCGAACAGCGAGGCGGTCGGCGCCCCCGGGCCCACCACGTCGAACACCCGCAGCACCGCCGCGTCCAGCCCGGAGGCCAGCACCAGCTCCGTCCCGGCCAGCTTGGAGACCCCGTACGGGCCGACCGGCCGCGGCTCGGCCTGCTCGGACACCGGCACCCCGCCGGGCACCGGCCCGTACTCGGCGGCCGAGCCGACGTGCACCAGCCGGGCCGGCTCCCGGCTGCGCCGGATCGCCTCGCAGACGGTCGCGACGGCCAGCGTGTTCGACCGGATCAGGGTCCGCGAGCTGCCGTAGGTGGCACCCGCGCAGTTGATCACCACCTGCGGCGCGACCGCGTCCAGGAAGCGGGCCAGGGCGCCCGGGCTCCCGGCGGTCAGGTCGAAGCGGATGTCGGCCGAGTCGCGCCGGCCGAGCACCGTCACCTGCAACTCCTGGTCCATCAGCAGACGATCGGTCACCCGGCGGCCGATGAAGCCGTCGGCGCCCAGCAGCAGCACCCTCATCGGGGGCGTCCTTCCACGAAGCGAGGTCGGGGACGACCTGGCGGACTGAAATACAGCGAACGAGATCTGACGGGTCTGAGAAGTCTGAAAGGTCCGGAAGAGCTGACCGGAGGGTCAGCGGTGCGCGCCGGCCCGGCCGAGCAGCGCCCAGCCGTGGGCCAGCAGCACCACCGCGACCGCGCCGCCGCCCAGCAGGACGGCCGACGGCCAGGGGCGGCCCAGGGCGAGCGGCACCGCCGTCGCGACGGGCCCGGCCAGCGCACCCAGCGCGGCGGCCGTCGTCCGGCCGCAGCGCGCCAGCAGCGCGGGCAGCACCAGCAGCAGGCCCAGCACGCCCTGCGCCGCCCACGCCGCGGGGCCGGCCCGCTCGGCGGCCAGGTGCAGCAGGCCGCCGCCGTGGCCGGGCCCGGGGCGCGGCGCGACCACCGCGAGGACCGCCAGCGCGGCGTAGCTGAGCACGGCGAGCACGGCCAGGTGCAGCGCGACCGCGACCGGCAGCACCGGGCGCATCCGGGCCCGGAACTCGGCCAGGGTGCGGGCGGCCCCCAGGTGCCCCCGGCCGACCTGCCGGTACCAGCGGGCCGCCCGCTCCGCCGAGCCCGCCGACACCGCCGCGGCCAGCACCAGGGCGGCGGCCAGCGGCCGGTCCCGGCCCGGCGCCGCCAGCGGGAGCAGCAGCAGCGCGGCCAGGCCCAGCCCGTGGCCGAGCGCGGCGGGGCGCAGCCGGGAGCCGGCCGGCGGGGGCGGGGTGCGGACCGGGCCGAGCTCCGCCGGGCAGGGCGGGCGGCACGGCGGCGGGGCGGGCTCGGCCGGGGCGGTCGCGGTCAGCGCGGGCAGCAGCACCAGCGGGACGGCGGCGGGCAGCAGCACCGGCCAGCGGGCGCCGAGCGCGGCCACCGCGGCGCAGGGCGGCGCGGCCAGCGCGGCGGCGGTCAGTGCCGCCCGGGCCGCGGCCGCGCAGCGGCGCGGTTCGGGCGGCTCGGGCGGCGACGACCGCCGGGGCACCCGGGCGTACAGCTCCTCGGCCAGCGAGAACAGGTCGGCGTGCCGGCAGCGCGCCGCGGCGTCCGGGCCGAGCCCGGCCTCCTCCAGCCCGGCGGCGATCTCCAGCGGGTCGACGGCGCGCTCGCACAGGTCCCGGTGCTCGGCCATCAGCTCGCGCACCGGGTCGGCGCTGGCCACGGGGCCGGACATCAGACGGCCTCCGCGAGGGCGGGGCCGGCGGGGCGGGCCGGGTCGGGGCGGGTCGGGTCGGTGCGGGTCGGGTCGGTGCGCACCGCCAGGGCGGCGAGCTGCCCGGCCTGCCCGGCCCGGCGGCGCGGCGCGGGCGCCCCGTCCGCCTCCTCGTCGCGGCCGCCGGCCGGGCCGTCGTTGAGCCAGTACTCGGCGGGGCGCGCGAACGGGCGCGGTGCCCGGCCGCCGTGGCCCGCCCCGCCGCCCTCGGGGAAGGCGGGGTACTGCGAGACCAGTTCCAGGTAGATCTCCCGGAAGGCGCCGGTGACCGGCTCGACGGCGAAGCGTTCCTGCGCCCGCAGCCGCCCCGCCAGGCCGAGCCGGGAGCGCCGCTCCTCGTCGCGCAGCAGTGCCAGGCAGGCCCCGGCCAGGGCCCGCGGGTCGCGGGCGGGCACCAGCAGCCCGGTCGGGCCGACCACCTCGCGGGCCACCCCGACGTCGGTGGAGACCACCGCGCGGCCGCTGAGCATGGCGTCGACGAGCAGCCGGGGGCTGCGCTGGGAGAGCGCGGAGAAGACCGCCACCGTGCCGCCCTGCCAGGCCTCGGCGAGCGAGCCGGGCCGGCCGGCGAACTCCACCGCCGCGGTCACCCCGAGCCGTTCGGCGACGGCCGCGCAGTGCGCCCGGTAGCCGGGGGCGGCCTCCTCACCGTGCAGCACCAGGCGGGCGGCCGGCAGTTCGGCGCGGACCCGGGCGAAGGCGTGCAGCACCAGTTCGGTGTCCCGCCCCGGCTCCAGCGGGCCCGCCCAGACCAGGGTGGGCCGATCGGGCTCGGGCCCGGCCGCCGGGCGGTCCACCGCCGGGGTGCCCTCGTGGACGACCCGGGTGCGCGCCGGATCGGCCCCGCAGCGGCGCTGCCACTGCTGGTCGTGGGCGCTGCCCGGGGTGAGTATCGCGGCCTGCCGGTAGGTCTCCTCGGTGAGCGCCCGGAAGAAGGACAGCAGCAGCGCCCGGACCGGCCATCGGTACGGCGCCGCGTGACTCGCCCGCTCGCCTCCGGGCGCTCGGACCCGGTGCCGACGGTCGTCGCTCCGGCGCTCGTCCCTCGCTTGTCGCTCCTCGCTTTCGGCACCGGCGCGCCCTTCGGCTCGGGGCGGGTAACCCAGGTACTGCTCGCGCAGGTGCAGGCCGTGCTCGGTGACCACGAAGGGCACCCCGTGCAGCTGCCGGGCGACCAGGGCGGGGAGCGCGGCCGGGCCGCCGCCGACCACGTGGCACAGGTCGACGGCGCCGAGGCCGCCGGGCCCGGTGCCGTACCAGGGCGCGGAGAGCGGGCGCAGGCACTGCTCCAGCAGGTCCGCGGCGACCAGCACGTCATGGACCAGCGGCTGTCCGGCCGAGGTGTCCGCGCCGGGCAGCCGCCAGGTCCGCTCCAGCACCCGGCGGGCGTGGGCGGAGGCGAGGAAGGCGGGCAGGGTGCCCTCGTCCTCCCGGGCCGACGCCGCCAGCCGGTACAGCCCGGCCCCGAAGCCGGCCCGCTCCCCGGGCAGCACCAGTGCCCGCACCAGGTCCTCGTACGCCCGGGCGTACTGGCGTCTGCGCAGCGCCCCGGGGGCGCGGCCGCGCGGCCGGCGGCCCCACAGCACGAGGTGGTGGGTGCCGGGCCGGGCGGGCGGGCGCCGGGCGCCGGGGTCGTCCGGGCCGGTGAGCAGGTACCGCTCGAACTCGTGCTCCGGCAGGCCCTCGGCCAGCCGCTCGCACCAGGCCCCGGCACCACGGTCGGGATGCGGACGGGCACCCTCGGTGAGCAGCGCGACGCGCACGGGAGTCCTCCTTCTGCCTCGGAACGGGGGCGGTGACGGCAGCCCCGGTCAGGGCCGACCGCCCCCCGCACCCCTGGGACGCCCCCTGGGCGGGGGCCACGGGAGCCGCGGGGCCGTACGCCGGGACGCTTGCTCGGGCCGTGCGCCGCGTGCTCCGGCGTCAGCGGTCCTCCCCCACACCTGTTCGGTCCGGCAGCAGAAAGGTAGGACCGGCCCGGGGCGATCCATCGGTCACATGCCTGGCTGCCACCTGAACGAGTGAACTGCCGTGACCTCGCCCGGGACCGGGCCGTTAGCGGGCGCTATACGCCGCTCCGGCGCCGGGGCGGCGCCGCCCCGATGCCGCCCCGATGCCGCCCGCCGCTCAGCGGGCGGTGTCCGCGATCAGCTCGCGCACGGCCCGGGCGACCGCGTCGGGGTGCTCCATCATCGCCACGTGCCCGGACTCGGGCAGCACCAGCAGCCGGGCGTCGGCGAAGGCCGCGCAGGCCCGCCGGGCGGAGCGGTAGGCGACCAGCCTGTCGCGCAGCCCGTACACCAGCAGCACCGGCGCCGCGACCTGCTCGGCCTGCCGCCACAGCGCCTGGTCGCCGCGCTCGGTGTAGGCGGAGACGATGCCGCGGGCCGAGCCGATCAGGGCCGGCATCGCGTGCGGCTGCGCCAGCCGGTGCCGGTACTCGGCCACCGCCTCGGCGCGGGCGGTCGGGCTCAGGCCGGCCGGGTCGCCGTAGACCAGGCGCAGCAGGTCCTCGGTGGCCGCCTCGGCGTCGCGCCGCCCGGCCGGCAGCCGGCGCAGCAGGGCGGGCAGTCCGGGCAGGGCGAGCAGGCCGGTGGGCCAGGCGGAGCGCTGCGGGGGCAGTTCGGGCAGCGCGGGCGAGACGAGGGTGAGGCTGCGGACCAGGTCGGGGCGCAGCGCGGCGAGCCGGACGGAGACGGCGCCGCCGAGCGAGTTGCCGAAGAGGTGGACGGGGCCGCGGCCGGCGGCCTCCAGGTAGCCGATGACGGCGCGGACGTGGCCGGAGAGGCTGAGGTTGCCGTCGGCGGGCGGGCCGGAGCGGCCGAAGCCGGGCAGGTCGAGGGCCTCGCCGTCGACGAGGCCGGAGAGCCGGTCCATCAGCGCGCTCCAGTTGCCGCCCGAGCCGCCCAGGCCGTGCACGAAGAGTCCGGGCTCGCGGCCGTCGGTGCCGCCCGCTCCGGCGGGCCGGTGCACCGCGAGCACCGCGCCGGGGACCTCGACCGTACGTACCTGCTGCTCAGCGCTGCTCATGGTGGACGATGGTAGTGAGGGCCGGTCGGGGGCGGCGGGGGTGGTCCGGCCTTCCCGGCCCCCGTCCCGTCCGCCCGTCCCCTCGCCCGCCCCATCCCTCGTCGCACCACTGCCGACGCCGAGGTCAGCGCCGTATTGTGGGCTCCTGACAAGCGGCCGGACTGCTTTTCTCGCCTTCGCCAGGGGCGGGCGCGGTTACCGAAAAGTAGACTCGGCCCTCTTGCCAGCCCCGAAGAACCCCGAAGTGAGGAGCGCCGTGACGGCCATCCAGGAGGCGCAGGAGCGCCCGCGCGGTGCCCGCCTGCCGCGAAGCGCCCGCCGTGAACAACTGCTCGGTGCCGCCCAGGAGGTGTTCGTCGCCCAGGGTTACCACGCGGCCGCCATGGACGACATCGCCGACCGTGCCGGGGTGAGCAAGCCGGTGCTCTACCAGCACTTCCCCGGGAAGCTGGACCTCTACCTGGCGCTGCTGGACAAGCACTGCGACGCCCTGGTCGAGTCGACCCGGGACGCGCTGGGCACCACCACCGACAACAAGCTGCGGGTGGCCGCGACGATGGAGGCGTACTTCAACTACGTCTCCAGCGAGTCCGGCGCGTTCCGGCTGGTCTTCGAGTCGGACCTGACCAACGAGCCGGCCGTGCGCGAGCGGGTGGAGCGGGCCTCCGAGGCGAGCGCGACGCTGGTCAGCCAGGTGATCCAGGAGGACACCGACCTGCCGGAGGCGGAGTCCAAGCTGCTGGCGGCCGGGGTCTGCGGCCTGGCCCAGATCACCGCCCGGTACTGGCTGTCGCAGGGTCTGGACATCCCGCGCGACGAGGCGGTGCGGCTGGTCGCCAGCCTGGCGTGGCGGGGGCTCAAGGGCTTCCCGATGCACCCGGGCGACCTCGCGCCGGAGGGCTCCGCCCAGCAGTGACGATCCGCTGACCTTCGCCTGGGCGGTGATCGGGTGCTCTATGGTGAAGCCGTACGGCGCGGTCGCCGTGATCGCTTGTCCCAGGCGGTCCGTCGCCGCGCGTGGAGACTGCAGAACCGGAGGGACGGAAGCCGTGGAGGTCAAGATCGGCGTGCAGAACGCGCCGCGCGAAATCGTGATCGAGAGCTCGCAGACTGCCGATGAGGTCGAGAGCGCGGTCGCGAAGGCGCTGGAGGGCTCCACCAAGCTCTTCTCGCTCACCGATGAGCACGGCCGTCGCGTCATCGTCCCGGCCGAGCGCCTGGCGTACGTGGAGATCGGCGAGTCGGCGGCCCGCAAGGTGGGCTTCGGCACCACCTGAGCCGCCGCCGAGCAGGTCCGTCCGGTGCCCCGTTCCCTCCCGAGGGAACGGGGCACCGTCGCGTGTACGGGCAGGTCGGCCTGGGTACGGCGACAGGTGCGGCACCGGTGCCGCACGCCCGTTCCCCCGGGGAGGCCGCCGTGCTGGTCGAATCGCTCGTCTTCGTACTGGTCGGCCTGGCCGCGGCCGCGGCCGCGCTGCTGGGCCTGCCGGGGTACTACCGGGCCCCCCGCCCGCTGGTGGTGGGGACGGCCCTGGCCTCGGCGCTGCTCGGCGGGGTGGTCGCGCACTTCTGCCTGGACGGTCGCCTGCCGGTGGCCGCGGTGGTGTTCTCGGCGCTGGCCGCGGGGGTGGTCACCTCGCTGCTGGCCCGGCCGGACCTCGCCGCCGGGCGGGCCCCGGCGCACCGGCACCACCCGCACCGGGCCGGCGCCCACCGCGCGCCGCGGCGGCACCGGCCGGCCTGAGGCCCGTGGCGGGGCGCACGACGGGGCCCGTGACGGGGCCCGTTACGAGGCCAGGCCGAGGGCGGCCATCCGCCGGGTGTGCGCCTCGGTGATCCGGTTGAACATCTTGCCGACCTCGACCAGGTCGAAGCCCTGCACCTGGACGCCGCCGACCAGCAGGTTGGAGAGCGCGTCCCGCTCGGCGACGACCCGCTGGGCCTGGCTGAGCGCCTCGCCCATCAGCCGCCGGCCCCACAGGGCGAGCCGGCCGCCGGCCCTCGGGTCGGCCTCGATGGCCTGGCGGACCTTGTCGACCGCGAACTGTCCGTGGCCGGTGTCGGACATGACGCTGAGGACCAGGTCGCGGGTGTCGTCGTCCAGCCGGACGGCCACCTCGCGGTAGAAGTCGGTGGCGATGGCGTCGCCGACGTAGGCCTTGACCAGGCCCTCCAGCCAGTCCGAGGGCGCCGTCATCCGGTGGAACAGCTCCAGCGGCTCGACGAAGGGGCGCATGGCCTCCTGCGGATCGGCGCCGATCTCGGCGAGCCGGTCGTGCAGCCGCTGGTAGTGCTGGAACTCGGCGGAGGCCATCCGGGCCAGGGCCGCCTTGTCGGCGAGGCCGGGCGCCAGCTTGGCGTCCTCGGCGAGCCGCTCGAAGGCGCTCAGCTCGCCGTACGCGAGCGCGCCGAGCAGGTCGAGCACCGCCGCGCGGTAGCCCGGTTCGGCCGAGCACGTGGCCCAGTCGCCGATCGAGCCGGGCGCGCCGTCCTGCGTCTCACCATGGGTCTCCATGACCCGCCACCTTAGTCCCGCCCCCGCCCGCGCCCCACCACCGGACGCACCCCGGTGACCTGCCGGATCGGCTCCCGGCGCCCCCGTCGGCGGGGTCGGTGTCAGACGCATCACGTGTTCGAGTCGTCGCCTGACTGTATGGTGGTACGGAGCCCCGTCGTGCTCGCACGGTGCCACCGCCGTCTCGGTGGCCCGCACGAGCCCGCTCCGTAGCGGCAGCGCGTCCCCCGGACGTGTCCGCACCGGAGGCACGGGTACTCACGTACGCGGATGCCCGGTCGGAGAGCCGATCGGCTCCGACCATGGCTTGGACTTCAAGCCTTGGCACCGCATCAGTGGCCGAGCGAGGGCCGCCGAGACCACGCCCACCTGGCGGAGGTCCCGCGCAGGTCCCTCACGGGAACTCTCCCCGACGCCGCCGGCGACGCGCCCCGCCAACGGGCCGCGCGCACCGGCCGGCCGCAGGGACCGGCGCGGTAGTGCGTCCGCTCAGCTGTACTCGGGGCCGCCAGGCCCGTACACAGCCGCGCGGCTGCCCGCCCGCCGCTCGCTCTCGGCCCCTCCGAAAACGGAAGAGGCAGCACCCTGTCCACCACCGCTGAACCCATCAAGACGACGTTCCGGGACCTGGGGATCCTCCCGGAGACCGCCGAGGCCCTCGAGTCCGTCGGCATCGTCCACCCCTTCCCCATCCAGGAGATGACCCTCCCGGTCGCGCTGACCGGCCACGACGTCATCGGCCAGGCCAAGACCGGCACCGGCAAGACCCTCGGCTTCGGCCTGCCGCTGATCGAGCGCGCCGTGGTGCGCGCCGACGTGGACGCCGGCCGGGCCACCGAGGACCAGCTCTCGGACTTCCCGCAGGCGCTGATCGTCGTCCCGACCCGCGAGCTCTGCACCCAGGTCACCAACGACCTGCAGACCGCCGGCAAGGTCCGCAACGTCCGCGTGCTCGCGGTCTACGGCGGCCGGGCGTACGAGCCGCAGGTCGAGGCGCTCAACAAGGGCGTCGACATCGTGGTCGGCACCCCGGGCCGACTGCTGGACCTGGCCGGCCAGAAGAAGCTGAACCTGTCCAAGGTCCGCGCGCTGGTCCTGGACGAGGCCGACGAGATGCTCGACCTGGGCTTCCTGCCCGACGTCGAGAAGATCATCACCATGCTGCCGGCCAAGCGGCAGACCCTGCTGTTCTCGGCCACCATGCCGGGCCAGGTCATCAACCTCGCCCGCCGGTACATGAGCCAGCCGACCCACATCCGGGCCGCCGCCCCGGACGACACCGGCGCCACCGTCGCCAACATCGAGCAGCACATCTTCCGTGCCCACTCGCTCGACAAGGTCGAGATGGTCTCGCGCATCCTCCAGGCCGACGGCCGCGGACTGGCGATGATCTTCTGCCGCACCAAGCGCACCGCCGCCGACGTCTCCGACCAGCTGACCCAGCGCGGCTTCGCGGCCGGCGCCGTCCACGGCGACCTCGGCCAGGGCGCCCGCGAGCAGGCGCTGCGCGCCTTCCGCAACGGCAAGGTCGACGTGCTGGTCTGCACCGACGTGGCCGCCCGCGGCATCGACGTCGAGGGCGTCACCCACGTCATCAACTACCAGTGCACCGACGACGAGAAGACCTACCTGCACCGGATCGGCCGCACCGGCCGGGCCGGCGCCTCCGGTACGGCCGTCACCCTGGTCGACTGGGACGACATCCCGCGCTGGCAGCTGATCAACAAGGCGCTGGACCTGCCGTTCAACGAGCCGGAGGAGACCTACTCCACCTCGCCGCACCTGTACGAGCTGCTGAAGATCGCGCCGGGCACCAAGGGTGTGCTGCCGCGTTCGGAGCGCACCCGGGCCGGGCTCGGCGCGGAGGAGATCGAGGACCTCGGCGAGACCGGCGGGCGGGGCGCCCGCCCCGGTCGCGGCGCTGCCCGCGGCGGGCGGGCCGGCTCGGGCCGCCCGGCCGTGGAGGCCCCGGCGGCGGAGGAGAAGCCGCGCCGCACCCGTGAGCGCCGCCGCACCCGCCGCGGTTCGGAGCTCGGCGAGGGCGAGGCGGCCGTCGCCGCGGCGGTGACCGAGGCGGCTCCGGCCGTCGAGGGTGCCGAGGGCGAGACCGCGCCGCGCCGTCGCCGCCGCCGTTCGCGCGGTGGCGCCGCCTCGGGCGAGGTCACCCCGGTGGCCGCCGCCGAGGTCGTCGCCGAGGCGGCCGCGGTGGTCGAGGCCGCCGTGGTCGCGGTGGTCGAGGCCGCCGTGGTCGCGGCCGAGCCGGTGGCCCCGGAGGCCCCGGAGGCCGAGGAGAAGCCGCGCCGGACCCGGACCCGCAAGCCCAAGGCCGAGGTCGAGGTCGCCGAGGTCGCCGAGGTCGTGGAGGCCGTCGCCGTCACCGAGGCTCCGGCCGAGGCCCCGGCGGAGAAGAAGCCGGCCCGCACCCGGACCCGCAAGCCCAAGGCCGAGGCGGCCGAGGTCGCGGAGACCGTCGAGGCCGCTGCGGTGGCCGAGGCTCCGGCCGAGAAGAAGCCGGCCCGCGCCCGGACCCGCAAGCCGAAGGCCGTCGCCGAGACCGCCCCGGAGGCCCCGGCCGCCGAGACCGCCCCGGCCGAGGAGGCGCCCGCGCCGCGCAAGCGCACCCGCGCCCGCAAGGCTGCGGTCGCCCCGGAGGCCACTCCGGAGGGCTGACCCGCACCGCCCCCTCGGGCGTTCCCGGGCGTCCCCGTCCTGGTGGGAGGGGGTGCCGGGACGGCATAGGCTCGGGGCGTCGCCTGCCCCCGGAGGGAACCCGCTCATGAGTACTCCGCCGTTCCTGGACCTGCCCCGCTGCGCCCGGGCGGAGCGCGTGCCGACCGGGCGCGGGGAGTTCGCGGCGCTGCGCGCGGAGCCGGACGGCCCGGTGCGCGGCTCGGCGCTGCTGGTGCCGGGGTTCACCGGCAGCAAGGAGGACTTCATCGCGCTGCTCGCGCCGCTCGCGGCCGCCGGGTACCGGGTGACGGCCGTGGACCAGCGGGGTCAGTACGAGACCGGCGGGCCGGACGACGGGGCGGCGTACGCCGTGGCCGCGCTGGGCGCCGACGTCCGGGCGCTGACCGGGGTGCTGGCCGCGGAGGGCGGGCCGGTGCACCTGCTGGGGCACTCCTTCGGCGGCCAGGTGGTCCGGGAGGCGGTGCTCGCGGCCGCCGGGGAGGGCCCGCTGCCGTGGCGTTCGCTGACCCTGATGGCCACCGGGCCGGGCGCGATCGACCCGGCCGAGGCGGCCCGGACCAGGATGCTGCTGGACGTCCTGCCGGTCATGGGCCTGGAGGAGATCTGGCAGGTCATGCGGCAGATGGACGAGAGCGGCGGGGAGCCGAGGCCCGCCCTGGCGCCGGGGGTCGCGGAGTTCCTGCACCGCCGCTGGGTGGCCAACGTGCCGCGGTCGCTGGCCGTCACCGGCGCGCACCTGGTCGCCGCGCCGGACCGGGTGGACGAGCTGGCCGCGGTGGCGGCCGGGACGCTGCCGGTGCTGGTGGTGTCCGGGGAGCAGGACTACGCCTGGCCGGTACCGGAGCAGGGCGCGATGGCGCGGCGGCTGGGCGCCCGCCGGGTGGTCGTCGCGGGCGCGGCCCACTCCCCCAACGCCGAGCGGCCGGCCGCCACGGCCGAGGCGCTGGCCGCGTTCTGGGCCTGATCCCGGCCCCCGACCGTCCCGCTCCCCGGCGTGGTCTGTACCACTTCCGGAGGTTCGACCGGTCTCGGCACAGGACAAAAGTCGTTAGTTACGGTAATCTTTGATTCTGTCCGGGAATCATCGGCGACATCCACAGGGTGCCTTTCAGCCGAAACCCGGACGTTACGGACGGGCAACGGCCCGGTAGCACCGCCACGACACCGTGGTTCACGAGGGACTGGACGCACCAGGCAAGCCCAGGGGGAGCCCTTGCCGCAGCAGACCGCCACACGTACGACCCGCGTGGTCCGGCCGCAGCGCCGGATCCGCAGGACCCCGAAAGGGCTGATACCGACTCAGCCGCAACCGCCCCGCCCCGCGGGGCCCGAAAAGGAGACGCCCATGACCAAGCCCATGCGCTTCGAGATCCTCCGACTGGACGACGCCAACGGCTCCGCGACCGACCGCGTGATCGCCGACGCCGAGACCGTCCGCGAGCTCGTCCAGGACGCCGCCCGCACCGGCGAGCGCCTGCTCATCCGCCCGTGCCCGACCGTCTGACCCAGCGCGGCGCCTCCGACCGGGAGACCTCACCCGCCGCCGACGAGCCGGGATCGTCCGATCCGGACGTACCGATACCCGACTGACGCCCCGTCACCGCGATCGCCGTTGACGGGGCGTCAGTGCGTCCGGCCCCGGCCCTGACTCGGCCCCGCCCCCGACCCCGGCCCCGGAACGTTTGCCGCCGCCCGCGACGGGACATCCCCCAACGGGAACCGCCCGCGCCGCAAGCCACCCGCGCCGGCCGGGCGTCCAGCACCGACAGGGTGCCGCCGGGCCGTCCGTACGGGTGATCGTCCTTGACGCGGCGGTCCGGAGGGAGGAGCGTTGTCGGCTATGAGGGGCGAGCCAAGCTGTCCGAGGTGCGCCGGTCGGGTCCGCGCCCCCGGTCTTTTTTCGGACACCTGGCAGTGCGACCGGCACGGAGCCGTGCACCCGATGCAGCCCGTACTGCCCCCGAGCGTGGAAGCCCTGGGCGTCGCCGTCGCCCGTTCCCAGGTCCCCGTCTGGCTGCCCTGGCCGCTCCCGGTCGGCTGGCTCTACACCGGCATCGCCCACGTCGGCGACGATGTCTCGGGCGCCCGGGCCACCGCCGTCGCCTGCTCCGGGCCCGCCCCGCTCGGCGGTTTCGGCGAACTGGTGCTGGTCGCCGAGGAACTGGGCGTCGGGCTCGGCGCCCGCTACGCCGGACTGCCCGGCCCCGACCCGGGCGACTCGGTCGGCCTCTACAAGCCCGCCGACGCCAAGCTGATGGCCGCCGGGCGGCCCACCCCGATGTTCCACGTCCCGGACGCCCCGCCCGACCGCGCGGTGTTCGTCGGCGAGGCCCGCGGGCTCTGGCTCTGGGCCATCGCCTGGCCCGAGCAGTCCGCGCTGGTGATGTACGACGAGCTGGTGCTCACCGACCTGCGCGAGGCCGGCGCCGAACTGGACCTGCTGCCCTGCGGGGCGCTCTCCCCCCGGCTGCTGGGCTGACGGCGGACCGGACGGCCTATCCTGGGCGGCACCCGCCAGCCTGAGGAGTCCGCCCCGTGCGCATCGACCTGCACGCCCACAGCAACGCCTCCGACGGCACCGACAGCCCGGCCGAGCTGGTCGCGGCGGCGGTCGCGGCCGGCCTCGACGTGGTCGCGCTCACCGACCACGACACCGTCGCCGGGCACGCCGGGGCCGCCGCCGCCGTGCACGCGCTGCCGGACGGCACCCGGCTGACCGTCGTCCCCGGCGCCGAACTGTCCTGTGTGGTGGACGGCGTCAGCATGCACCTGCTGGCCTACCTGTTCGACCCCGAGGAGCCGGAGTTCGCGGCCGAGCGCGAGCTGGTGCGCACCGACCGGTTCCGGCGCGGCCGGGCGGTCGTCGAGCGCTGCCGGGAGCTCGGCGCGGACATCAGCTGGGAGCAGGTGCAGCGGATCGCCGGAGCCGGTTCGGTCGGGCGGCCGCACATCGCCAGCGCGCTGGTCGAGGCGGGCGTGGTGGCCACCGTCTCGGACGCCTTCACCCCGCAGTGGCTGGCCAACGGCGGCCGGGCGGACGTCCGCAAGCACGAGACCGACCCGGTACGGGCGGTCCGGCTGGTCCGGGCGGCCGGCGGGGTGCCGGTGTTCGCCCACCCCGGCGCGGTCAAGCGCGGCCGGACCGTCCCGGACGGGGTGATCGCCGACCTCGCGGCCGCCGGACTGGCCGGACTGGAGGTCGACCACACCGACCACGACGAGGAGACCAGGCAGCGGCTGCGCGGCCTGGCCGGCGACCTCGGCCTGCTGGTCACCGGCTCCAGCGACTACCACGGCAGCCGCAAGACCGTCCGACTCGGCGAGCACACCACCGACCCCGGGGTGTACGAGGCCCTGCTGGCCCAGGCCACCGGGGCGAAGCCGATCGAGCGCTGACGGCGGGCGGGGCCGCGCTCCGGCGCACCGGAGCGCGGCGGGGCGGGCGGGCCGCCCGTGCGCCCTCCGGGCCGGGGGCCGGCGCCGGGCCGGATCCTGACCGGGGGTCAGTCGAGCTTGACGCCGCGCCGCCGCGGGTCGCGCAGGTCGGTGCCCTGGTCCAGCCAGCGCTCCTGGAGCGCGGCCGCGCCGTGCACCCGCTTCCAGCCCGCCTCGTTGGGCGTCATCGGCAGCAGCGGCAGGAAGCGCACCGGCTCGGCGGGCTCGGCCAGTTCCAGGTCCTCGACCAGCCCGCCCGGCTCGGCGGCCAGCACCGAGGTGAACGGGGCGCCCTCCCAGAGCGGGGCGCCGAGGTCCAGCGAGCCGCCCGGGGCCACCACCAGGCCCTCGACCTGCGGCGTCGCGGCGAAGGTGGCGAGGCTGCGCAGCACGCCGTCGCGCCCGCCGCGCACCGTCAGCACCAGTTCGGCGCGCGGTCCGCGCAGCTGGTCGGCGACCGGCTGGGTCGGGTCGGCCATCGGGGCGGCCGCCATTCCGAGCGTCGCGTAGCGGACCAGGCCGTCGGCGTCCGGGCCGAAGCGCAGCACCTCGATCCGGTCGGTACCCAGGAAGGTGACGGCGGCGCGGCCGCTCGGCTCGCCGAAGGTGGAGATCAGCCGGGCCTCGACGGCCGCCAGCACCGCCTCCCGGGTGAGGTCCGGGGAGCTGCCGCCGTGGGGGTCGCCGAAGGACGGGAAGTCGTGCGCCATGCCGGTGAGCGTAACCCGGGCCGCCCCGGCGTCCGCGCGGGGGCGTACGGGCGAAGGCCGGGGAAACCCCGGGGCACCGATGCCCGGTCAGATGTTAGGGTGAGCGACTGGCCACCGGGATCGCAGGTCCCGGGGCGGCGAGCGAAGGAGGTGGTTGCGGTGGATACCGGCCGACCATGCAGTACCGGCAGCTCTGCCCGGCCCCGACTTCCCCGCACTTCCCGCCCCGCAGGCCTCAGCGGCTGACCGAGCCCTAGTGGCCCGGGCGCGGGTCGGCGGCGGACGGACCGGCCGGGAGAGCACCCCTCGTCCCCTTCACCGGTGTTCCTCGCCGTCGCACCACGGCCCTTCCGCGTCCCCTCCGCGCCACCGTGCGACGGCTCCTGCCCCAGGGAGCCTGTCATGTCGATGATCAACAGCCTGCGCGCCGCCGTCCGCACCAACCGCCGCCGGGGCGCCGTCGGGCCGTACGACGCCGTGCCCGAGGGCGCCGGCTCGGCGGTCGTGGACTGCGCGGTCTACCAGCACGGCCGGCGCAACGGTGTGACCTGCAGCCCCCGCGAGGCCGCCCGCCGGGTCAAGGCCGCGCACCAACTCCCGGACACCGCAGGGTCGTTCAGCTGGATCGGGCTGCACGAGCCGACCGGCGCCGAGTTCGAGGGGATCGCCCAGCGGTTCGGCCTGCACCCGCTCGCGGTGGAGGACGCGGTGCACGCCCACCAGCGGCCCAAGGTGGAGCGCTACGACGACGTGCTGTTCGCCGTCTTCAAGACCATCCGCTACGTCGAGCACGACCAACTCACGCCCACCAGCGAGGTGGTGGAGACCGGCGAGCTGATGGTCTTCGCCGGCCGGGACTTCGTGATCACCGTCCGGCACGGCGGCCACGGCTCGCTGCAGGAGCTGCGGCACCGGCTGGAGGCGGACGCGGACGAGGCCGGGCTGCTCGCCAAGGGCCCGGCCGCGGTGCTGCACGCGATCGCCGACCACGTGGTGGACAACTACCTGCTGGTCGCCGAGCGGCTGCAGAACGACGTGGACGAGATCGAGTACGGCGTCTTCTCGGCCAAGGGCGCGCGCACCGCGGACGTCGGCCGGGTCTACCAACTCAAGCGCGAGGTACTGGAGTTCAAGCGCGCGGTGGCACCGCTGCTGCGCCCGATGCAGCAGCTGTCCGAGCCGCAGCAGGGCCTGGTCGACCCGGACATCCAGAAGTACTTCCGGGACGTCGCCGACCACCTGGCCCGGGTCACCGAGCAGGTGCACGGCTTCGACGAACTGCTGAACTCGCTGCTCCAGGCCAACCTGGCGCAGGTGTCGGTGGCGCAGAACGAGGACATGCGCAAGATCACCGCCTGGGCGGCGATCTTCGCGGTGCCCACCATGATCACCGGCGTCTACGGCATGAACTTCGACTACATGCCCGAACTGCACCACGCCTACGGCTATCCGCTGGTGCTCACCGCGATCGCGGTGATCTGCGTCGGGATGTACCGGGGCTTCCGCCGCAACGGCTGGCTGTAGCGTCCCCGGGCCCCCGGGCCCCCGGGCCCCCGTCCCGGGCCCCGCACCCGGACCCCGGCCCCGCGGGGGCGTCAGCGCCGCCCGCCGCGGGCGACCAGGACCAGGCCGAGCAGGATCAGCACCACCGCCGGGTACGCCGCCGCCGGGGGCCACTGGCCGAGCCAGAGCGCGGCGATCAGGGCCGCGCCCGGGGTCTCCAGCAGGATCGCGGTGGAGGTGATCGACGGGCCAAGGGTGCGCACCACCCGGTTGCTCAGCGAGTGCCCGAGCAGCTGCGCGGTGACCATCAGCAGCACGATCTGCCACCAGGCCCCGGCCGACCAGCCGGACAGCCGCGTGCCGGTGGCCAGGCAGATCACCAGCAGGCCGACCGCCGTGGTCGCGTAGCAGACCAGCGTGTACGCGGTGGTGCTGACCGTCCTGCGGACCTCCGCGCCCAGCAGCATGTACCCGGCCGCGGCCAGGCCCGCGGCGAGCGCGAGGGCGTCGCCGAGCAGGGCGCGCGGGGACATCGAGAGGTCGACGCCGGTCAGCACCAGCACGCCGGCGAAGGCGACGACCGTCCCGAGCCAGACCATCCTCGGCGCGCGGACGCCGAACAGCCGCATCAGCAGGATCGTCCACAGCGGGGTGGTGGTGACCAGGGCGGTCGCGGAGGCCACCGAGGTCATCCGCAGGCTGGGCATCCAGAGCGCGAAGTGCACCGCGAGCAGCACCCCGGCGGCGACCGCGAGCAGCAGCGCCCGCCGGCCGATCCCGCGCAGCTCGGCGCGGTGGCGCAGCAGCGCGTACGGGCCCAGGGCGCCGACCGACATGACGTTGCGCCAGAAGGCGATGGCCAGCGCGGGCGCGGCGGTGGCGGAGATCAGCGGGCCGGAGAAGGAGATGCCGCCGATCGAGACGGCGAGCAGCAGCAGGTCGGCGGTGGGGAGCGGGTGCGCGGGCCGCTGGTCGGCGGCGGTGGCAGGGGCGGGGGTGGTCGCGGGCCGGGCGGCGGGCACGGCGCTCCTTCGCTGGTCGCGGGGGCGGGGCGCTCATACGGTAAGGCCCGTGGGCCGTCAATGGAACTGTCGCCCGGAGGCTGAGACGTCCGGCCGGGCGGGCGCGGGCGGCGAGCCCGTACGCTGTCCGCCATGGACCGCAACTCCGCCGCCCCCGTCGCCGACGACTTCCTCGACCAGGCCCTGCTGGAGGAGGCCGCGAAGAAGTCCGGACTGCTCTGGGTGCGCGCGGACGGCGAGGCGCAGGCCCGCCCGCTGTGGCACGCCTGGCACGACGGCGCCGTGGTGGTCGTCGGCGGGGGCGGCGAGCAGCCCCTGCACGGCCTGACCCCGGGCGCCCGTGCCGTGATCACCGTGCGCAGCAAGGACAAGGGCGGCCGGCTGACCGGCTGGGCCGCCGAGGTGGTCGAGCTGGCGCCGAACGGCGAGGCCTGGCGGGGCGCCGTCGAGGAACTCAAGGGCAAGCGGCTGAACGCGCCCGACACGGACACCGTCACCGAGCGCTGGGCCCGCGAGTGCCGGGTGCTGCGGCTGCGCCCGGCCGGGGCGCTGACCGAGCGTCCGGGTGCCATGCCGGACGGCTCGCACGCCGCCGAGCCGATGCCCACCCCGGCCACCACCCGCCGCCCGATCCCCGCCGGACTGCCCAAACTGCTGTTCAAGCGCCGTTAAAGGTTCATGCCGAGGACGCCTGGGCCCGCTACCGTGCCTCACCGGGCCGGGTGCACGCGGCGCGGGTAGCCTTGGCCGGACGTGCGCCCCGGTGCACACCGTACGGCGCCGGGCAGGTCGGACCGCTCGGGCAGGGTCGAGGGAGTCGAGGGAGTTCATGGCAGGGCCAGGAAGCCGGGTCTTCATCTCCCACCTCTCCGCCGTCGCGGTGTTCGACCCGAACGGCGACCAGGTCGGGCGGGTCCGCGACGTGGTCGTCTCGCTGCGCCTCGGCGGCCGCCCCCCGCTGGTGCTCGGCCTGGTGGTCGAGGTCGTCGCCCGGCGCCGGATCTTCCTGCCGATGACCAGGGTGACCAGCCTGGAGTCCGGCCAGGTGCTCACCACCGGCCTGATCAACCTGCGCCGGTTCGAGCAGCGCCCGTCCGAGACCCTGGTGCTGGCCGAGCTGCTGGACCGCACCGTCACCTGGTCCAAGACCGCCGAGGACGTCACCGTGCTGGACGTCGGCATGGTGCAGACCCGGCTGCGCGAGTGGGAGGTCAGCAAGGTCTTCGTCCAGGTCGGCCGGGCCACCCGGCTGCGCAAGGGCAAGGGCGAGCGGCTCACCCTGGACTGGCAGGACGTCACCGGCTTCGCGCTGCCCGAGCAGGACCAGGGCGCGGCCAACCTGCTCGCCACCTTCGAGCAGCTGCGCCCGGCCGACCTCGCCAGCGTGATGCACCACCTGTCGGCCAAGCGCCGCGCCGAGGTGGCCGCCGCACTGCCGGACGAGCGGCTCGCGGACGTCCTGGAGGAGCTGCCCGAGGACGACCAGGTCGAGATCATCGGCAAGCTCCAGGGGGAGCGGGCGGCCGACGTCCTGGAGGCGATGGACCCGGACGACGCCGCCGACCTGCTCTCCGAACTGCCCGGCGACGAGGCCGAGCGGCTGCTCGGCCTGATGGAGCCGGAGGAGGCCGAGCCGGTCCGCCGGCTGCTCTCCTACGAGGAGGACACCGCCGGCGGTCTGATGACCACCGAGCCGATCGTCCTGGAGCCGGACGCGACGGTCGCCGAGGCGCTGGCCCGGATCCGGATCCGCGACCACAAGCCCGCGCTGGCCGCCCAGGTGTACGTCTGCCGGCCGCCGAACGAGACCCCGACCGGCAAGTACCTGGGCGCGGTGCACTTCCAGCGGCTGCTGCGCGAGCCCCCGTACGTCCTGGTCGGCTCGCTGGTGGACGACGACCTGGACGCGCTGCCGCCGGACACCCCGCTGTCCCTGGTCACCAGCTACCTGGCGACGTACAACCTGGTGGCCGCGCCGGTCGTGGACGAGGCCGACCACCTGCTCGGCGCGGTGACCGTCGACGACGTGCTCGACCACCTGCTGCCCGAGGACTGGCGCGACGCCGCGCTGCACGCCGGGGACGACGACAGAGACGAGGTGCACGGTGGACGGTGACCGCAACGGCCGGCGGGGCGAGTCCGCCCGCCGGCGCCTGCAGGGCGAACTGCGGGAGCTGCGCCAGCTGCGCGAACTGCGCACCCGCGAGGGCGGCGGCCGGGAGCGCCTGGAGACCTCCCCGATCACCGGCTCCAACCGCACCAGGCTCGACCAGCCCCGCACCGCGCGGCCCGGCCTGCTGACCCTGCCGTCCTACGACCCCGAGGCCTTCGGCGTGCTGTCGGAGCGGATCGCCCGCTTCCTCGGCACCGGGCGGTTCATCGTCTGGATGACGGTGGTGATCATCGTCTGGGTGCTGTGGAACACCATGCTGCCCTCGGACGCGCGCTTCGACGAGTACCCGTTCATCTTCCTGACCCTGGTGCTGTCGCTCCAGGCCTCCTACGCGGCGCCGCTGATCCTGCTGGCGCAGAACCGGCAGGACAACCGGGACCGCGTCAACATGGAGCAGGACCGGGCCCGCAGCGACCGCAACATCGCCGACACCGAGTACCTGGCCCGCGAGGTCGCGGCCCTGCGGCACGGGCTCGGCGAGGTCGCCACCCGGGACTTCATCCGGTCCGAGCTCCAGTCGCTGCTCAAGGAGATCGACGAACGGCGGGGCGCCTCCGAGGCGTTGTGACCGGCGGCACGCTACCGGCCGGTTAAGCGGTTCGCCCGGAGCCGTACCATCAAGGCATGGCCAACGAGACAGAGGTCGCGGCCGGCGTCACGGAGG
The DNA here is from genome assembly GCF_042266305.1 of Kitasatospora sp. NPDC056076. Classification (NCBI taxonomy): domain Bacteria; kingdom Bacillati; phylum Actinomycetota; class Actinomycetes; order Kitasatosporales; family Streptomycetaceae; genus Kitasatospora; species Kitasatospora sp. NPDC056076. The sequence goes on along the minus strand of NZ_JBHJWG010000006.1, from coordinate 156,693 downwards.
ACTCCGTACGCCAGGCGCTGGCGACCGTCAACGACCCGGAGATCAACCGTCCGATCACCGAGATCGGCATGGTGAAATCGGTCGGGATCGCCGAGGACGGCGCGGTGCGCGTCGCGGTCTACCTGACCGTCTCCGGCTGTCCGATGCGCGACACCATCGTCACCCGGGTCCGTGACGCGGTCGGCCGGGTGCCCGGGGTGACCGGCGTCGAGGTCGAACTCGACGTGATGAGCGACGAGCAGCGCAAGGAGCTCTCCCAGCTGCTGCGCGGCGGCGCCCCCGAGCGGGAGATCCCGTTCGCCAAGCCGGGCACGCTGACCCGGGTCTACGCCGTCGCCTCCGGCAAGGGCGGCGTCGGCAAGTCCTCGGTGACCGTCAACCTGGCCGCCGCGATGGCCGCGGACGGGTTGAAGGTCGCCGTCGTGGACGCCGACATCTACGGCCACAGCGTGCCGCGCATGCTGGGCGTCGAGGGCCGGCCCACCCAGGTCCAGGACATGATCATGCCGCCGCAGGCGAACGGCGTGAAGGTCATCTCGATCGGCATGTTCACCCCGGGCAACGCCCCGGTGGTCTGGCGCGGCCCGATGCTGCACCGCGCGCTGCAGCAGTTCCTGGCCGACGTCTACTGGGGCGACCTGGACGTGCTGCTGCTGGACCTGCCGCCGGGCACCGGCGACATCGCGATCTCGGTGGCCCAGCTGGTCCCCAACGCGGAGATCCTGATCGTCACCACCCCGCAGATGGCCGCCGCCGAGGTGGCCGAGCGGGCCGGCACCATCGCGGTGCAGACCCACCAGAAGATCGTCGGCGTGATCGAGAACATGTCCGGCATGCCGTGCCCGCACTGCGACGAGATGATCGACGTCTTCGGCACCGGCGGCGGCCAGACCGTCGCCGACGCGCTGACCCGCACCGTCGGCGCCACCGTCCCGGTGCTCGGCTCGATCCCGATCGACGTCCGGCTGCGCGAGGGCGGCGACGACGGCCGCCCGGTCGTGCTCGCCGCCCCCGACTCCCCGGCCGGCGCCGCCCTGCGCGCCGTGGCCGGCAAGCTCGGCGGCCGCCAGCGCGGCCTGTCCGGCATGTCCCTGGGGCTGACGCCCAAGAACAAGTTCTGACGTTCCGAGCGGGCGTACGCGGCGGGGCCGGACGGATCACCGT
>NZ_JBHJWG010000006.1:0-155519 GCF_042266305.1 Kitasatospora sp. NPDC056076 | reverse complement strand
CGGGCTGGCCCGGGGGGCGGCCCCCCACCAACAGTTTGTCCGGTCCGGGGGGGGCGACCGGGGGGGGGCGGGCGGTACCCCGGCCGGCCCCCGCCGCGTGTCCGCTGCCTCGCTACGGCCGGGCGTAGCCGCCCAGGTCGGGGACGGTGGCGAAACCGACGCCGTAGGCGCTGACGCCCCGGCCGAAGGCGCCGAGCAGCACACCGGGGGCCTCGCCCGCCAGCACCCAGCCGTACTCGGACTCCCGGTAGCGGAAGGGCTGCGGCAGGCCGTTGACCGGCAGGCTCAGGGTCGACCAGCCGGGCCCGGCCAGGTCGTCGGCGAGGTCCCAGGCCAGGTTGCTCTGCTGGTCCAGCCAGTCCTGGCGCAGCGCGCGGTCCAGCTGGCCGGGCCAGGTCGCGGCGAGCAGGCCGGAGCCGGCCAGCCAGGCCGCCGAGGAGGCGGACGTCGCCTCCAGCGTGCCGGTGTTGTCGGCGCTGCGGCGGCTGTCCCGGCGGGCCACGGTGACCACCACGGCGAACTTGCGCACATCACGCGGCTCGAACTGCTTGGCCGGCTCGTCGCCGTGGCCGAGGGTGCCGTAGTCGACGCCGCCGGCCGCCCCGCCGCGGGGGCCGCCGGCGCCGGCCTGCATCAGGAAGCGGCGGCCGGTCCAGCCCTCGTCCAGGCCGTACCAGGGGAAGTCGGCGGACAGGTAGGGCACCAGCGGGTCCGCCGGACCGGCCTGCCCGCCGACCACCGGGCCGCCGGCCGTGACCGTCGCCCCTCCCGCCTGACTCGTCGCGTCCATCCCCGGGCCTCCTCAACGCACGTGTGCCTGCCGTGGCGCGCTCCCATGGTGGCGTACCTCGGCGTTCCCGGGGGCCGTTCCTGGTCCGCGCGGGCGCGGATGTGACGGACGGCTCAACGGGAACAATCAGCACAATAGCGGCGCGCACGCCGGGGCCCCGCTCAGCCGGGCGGGCCGGCGGGAATTGTCGGACGCGCCCCGGGCCGCGGACGGCCGACCCGGATCAGGTGGCGTCGGGGTCGAACGGGGGCCGCTCGCCGGGCTGCAGCGGGGCGCTGGCGGAGGCGGGCGCCGCGGCCTTCTCGAAACTCACGCTGCCCGTCCGGCCGTTCACCGGCGCGGCCGGCTTGTCGTCCAGGACGGAGCGGATGTCGAGCGACTCCTTCATGTCCTTGAGGCCCAGCGGGTCCTGCTGGTCGCCCATCAGCTGCTTGCGGACGAAGGTCTTGGGGTTGAGGTCCTCGAACTCGAAGTCCTTGAAATCGGGCCCCAGCTCGCTGCGGATGTCCTCCTTCGCGGTGTCGGCGAAGGAACGGACCTTCCGGATGAAGCCCATGGTGTCCTGGATCAGCTTCGGCAGCTTGTCCGGGCCGAAGACGACGATCGCCAGTACGGCCAGGGTCAGCAGCTTCAGCCCGCCTACATCGGTGAACACCTGGGCTCCCTAGCTCATCGGACGACGTTCCTACAGGGTAATGGCCACCGGCGAGTCCCTGGTCCACGACGGGATGAAGCCGTGGTAAAGACCAGCCGGTGGCCGGGGGCCCGGCAAGATCGGCCGGACGGGGCCTAACGGGTCTGCTGGCGCAGGGCGGCGATGTTGCCCGGGTAGCGCTCCGGGGAGGAGGACGGCTCCGGGTCGCGGGTGGCGGCCACCGGGCGGCCCGGGAAGTCCACCGGGACCTGCGCGTTCATCGGGACGTAGCCGCTCCGGCCGCTGGTGCCGCCCACCGGGCTCACCGTGGTGCCGTGCTGCTCCTCGCCCTGGGTGAGCCCGCCGACGCCGCCGAGCGTCACCGCGGCGACCGAGAAGGCGCCCGCGGCGGCGAACACCAGGCGGCGGCCGCGGGCCGCGGAGGGCCGCAGGACGGCCGCTGCGGGCTGCGGGCGGGCGGCGGTGCGGTCGGGACGGGCGACGGCCTCCGGACGGCCGCTGCGCCGGCCGATGAGCGGTCGCAGCATCGAGCCGCGGCCGAAGGCGCGCGGGTCGAACCCGGGCAGCGGGGCGTCGGCGCCGAGCGCGCCCGCGCCGAAGGAGGCACCGGCGCCGCGGCCGAAGGAGCCGCCGGTCAGCCGGCTGCCACCGAGCGTCCCGGTGGCGTTCACGCCGCCACCGGGGAGGTCGTCGTCGTCCCGGCCGCGGAGCCGGCCGGCGTCCGCCGGGGCGTCCTCGGGGAGGCTGCCGACGGCCATCAGCCGGGCCATCAGCGCGGAGGAGGGGCCGGGGGTGTCGGTGCGGGTCAGCAGGTGCTTGACGGACCGGCCCTCGTCGGCCTCGGCCTTGCACTGCGGACAGGTGGCCAGGTGGGCCAGGACCCGCTCGCGGGAGTCGTGGCCGAGTTCGCCGTCCAGGAAGGCGGACAGCCGGTCGCCCAGGTGGTGCTCCTCGGCCGCGGGCTCGGCGGGCCGTACGGGCAGCGCGCGCAGCGCCGTGTCGGCGGGCAGCGGGACGGTCGGCAGCAGAGGGTCCCCGAGGTCACCGCCCACCGGGTCCGCGGCGCCGCGGCGGCCCGGAAGGGCCCAGCTCCGCCGGGCCGAGGACCGGTCGGACGCATCCGAACGGTCCTGGCCGGACCAGCCGGTTCCGCTCACGATCGCCTCCGTCCGCGCCCGCCCGGCGCCGTCGCGACCTCGGCGGCGACGCCGACCGGCACCGGCTCCTCCGAGCCGCCGCGGCGCTCGCGGCCCGGGGCCGAGCCGGGGGCGCGGTGCTTGAGGGCGGCGCGCAGGTGGGAGCGGCCGCGGTGGATGCGGCTGCGGACGGTGCCGAGCTTGACGCCCAGGGTGGCGGCGATCTCCTCGTAGGAGAGGCCCTCGATGTCGCAGAGCACCACGGCGGCGCGGAACTCCGGCGCGAGGGTGTCCAGGGCCTGCTGCACGTCGGCGTCGAAGTGGGTGTCGCTGAAGTGCTGGGCCGGGCTGGGCTCGCGGGAGGCGAGCCGCTCGGCCGCGTCCTCGCCGAGCGCGTCGAAACGGATGCGCTGGCGGCGACGGACCATGTCCAGGAACAGGTTGGTGGTGATCCGGTGCAGCCAGCCCTCGAAGGTGCCGGGGGTGTAGGTCGACAACGAACGGAACACCCGGACGAAGACCTCCTGGGTGAGGTCCTCGGCGTCGTGCTGGTTGCCCGTCAGCCGGTACGCGAGGCGGTAGACGCGGGCGCTGTGCGCCTCGACGATCTCCTCCCACGTGGGCGGAGTCCAGCTCTGCGAGTCGGGACCCTCGGCGAAGGTCGCGAGGACAGGGGCCTCGGCGGTACCGGCGGCCGGCGTGGCGGCGGCGGGCTGGTCCAGGTCGGAGTGCGCAGGCTGGTTCATCACGGGCTTCGGCGTACGGGCCGACGCGGTGCCGCGGGAGTGCCGCCGCACAGGGACGTCGCCCTCGGCCACACCTCCTCGGTCGGCTCTTCTGCCCAGCAGGGCCACCACCATATCCACCTCACCCGTCAAGCCCGGATAAAAGTGTCCGGGAGGTCTTGCGCACCCGGTCGTCAGTGACAACGGCCCGCCGCCGTACGCGGTTCCCGCCCGGCCAGTAATCTGTGGCAGGAAATATCGACATGCTCCGGCACCGGGCCGCCACCCGGGGCTCCGAAAGAGGCAGCCATCAGCGAGTTCGGGCCCGCGCGCGCGGCCCTCGCCGACACCTACGTGGGCGAGGACGCCGTGCTGACCTACGCCCGGGCCCAGTCCGCGCGGACCGGCATACGGGCCATCGGGCCGAGCGGCGGGGCCTGCCTGCGGCTGCTGGCCGCCGCCCTGGACGCCAAGGCGGTGGCCGAGATCGGCACCGGCACCGGCGTCTCCGGCGTCTACCTGCTGCGCGGGATGCGGCTGGACGGCGTGCTCACCACGGTCGACTCGGAGCCGGTGCGCCAGCAACTGGCCCGCGAGGCCTACCAGGCGGCCGGGTTCGCGGCCAACCGCTCGCGGTTCATACCGGGCCGGGCCCTGGAGGTGCTGCCCCGGCTCGCCGACGGCCAGTACGACCTGGTGTTCTGCGACGGCGACCCGGCCGAGTCGCGGGAGTACCTGCTGGAGTCGCTGCGGCTGCTGCGGCCGGGCGGGATGGTCTGCTTCGAGGGGGTCTTCCAGGAGGGCCGGCTCGCCGAGCCGGACCACCAGGACCCGCAGACCGGCGCGGTGCGCGACCTGGTGCGGGACGTGCGGGAGAGCGACGCCCTGCTGCCCGCGCTGCTGCCGGTCTCGGACGGGCTGCTCTGCGCCGTGAAGCGCTAGCGGCCGTACGGCGCCGGGCCCCGCCCCCGGAGAACGCACGGGCCCGGGCCGACATGACGTCGTGCCCGGGCCCGGCGGTACGTCTCCAGGAGACGGCGAGCGCTGCGGTCAGCCGCAGGCCTTCTTCAGGGCCTCGCCCAGGGCGTCGGCCTCGTCAGGCGTGAGCTCCACCACGAGACGTCCGCCGCCTTCGAGCGGAACGCGCATGATGATGCCCCGCCCCTCTTTGGTGACTTCGAGCGGGCCGTCACCCGTCCGCGGCTTCATGGCCGCCATGCTCGTTCCCCTTCCTGCAACCGCTCAGCTACGCACCGGCAGTCCGTCCACCGCCGGTATCGAACGCATTGATCGGAAGCCATTATCCCGCATGCCACGGCCTGATGACCAACATCACTCTCGGTGCAACCACGGCCGGACCGGCAGCAACCACCGCAATCGGCACCAAAAGCCCCGGCGTGGCGGCGGTGGTGACGGCACCGGAAGGTGCGATACCTCACACTCCCCAGTCCGCCCTCCGCTCCGGCATCCTGGCACGACCACCCGCGTGACGATCGTCGAGGGAGCCCTCACCCATGTCCGATTCCGTGCTCTACGAGCTGGACGGCGGCCTCGCCGTCATCACCATCAACCGCCCGGAGGCGATGAACGCCCTGGACGTGGCCACCAAGGTCGCGCTGCGCGACGCCGTGACCGAGGCCGCCGGGGACCCGGCCGTGCGCGCGGTGCTGCTCACCGGCGCGGGCGAGCGGGCCTTCTGCGTCGGGCAGGACCTGAACGAGCACCTGGCGCTGCTCAAGCGCTTCGAGGAGACCGGCGAGGGCGCGCTGCGGACCGTCGCCGAGCACTACAACCCGCTGACCCGCGCGCTGGCCGGGATGCGCAAGCCGACCGTCGCCGCGGTCGGCGGGGTGGCGGCCGGCGCGGGCGCCTCGCTCGCCTTCGCCTGCGACTTCCGGATCCTGTCCGACCGGGCCGGCTTCAACACCGCCTTCGCCGGGATCGCCCTGACCGCCGACTCCGGCGCGTCCTGGACGCTGCCCCGGCTGGTCGGGCACGCCAAGGCCACCGAGCTGCTGATGCTGCCCCGCACGGTCAAGGCCGCCGAGGCGATGGAGCTGGGCCTGGCCACCAAGGTCGTGCCGGGCGACGAACTCGCCGCCACCGCACGGGTCTTCGCCCGCGAGCTGGCCGAGGGCCCGACGGTGGCCTACGGCGCCGTCAAGGAGTCGCTGGCGTACGGCGCCTCGCACTCGCTGGACGAGCTGCTCGAGAAGGAGGACGAACTCCAGACCCTGGCCGGGGAGAGCGAGGACCACCGGATCGCGGTGCGCGCCTTCATCGCCAAGGAGAAGCCGAAGTACGTCGGCCGCTAGCGGGCTCGGCGACCGCCGGTGCGGACGTGGCAGTCCGCCAGGTGGTCGTCGACCAGGCCGCAGGCCTGCATCAGGGCGTAGGCGGTGGTCGGGCCGACGAAGCGGAAGCCCGCCTTCTTGAGCGTCTTGGCCAGCGCCGTCGACTCGGGCGTGACGGCCGGCACCTCAGCGATCGTGCGGGGGGCCGGCCGGTCCGGGTCGACGGCGAACTGCCAGATCAGCGCGTCCAGACCGCCGTCCAGGTCGCGGGCGACCCGGGCGTTGGCGATCGCCGCCCGGATCTTGGCGCGGTTGCGGATGATCCCGGTGTCGGCGAGCAGCCGCTCCTCGTCGGCCTCGCCGAACTCGGCGACCTTGCCGATCTCGAAGCCGGCGAACGCGGCCCGGAAGCCCTCCCGGCGGCGCAGGATGGTCAGCCAGGACAGGCCGGACTGGAAGGCCTCCAGGCAGACCCGTTCGAACAGGGCGTCGTCGCCGTGCACCGGCCGGCCCCACTCGGTGTCGTGGTAGACCCGGTAGTCGTCGGTGGAGTCGCCCCAGCCGCAGCGGCGCAGGCCGTCCGCGCCGAGCACGGTGCCACCCGGCGCCCCGGTCACCGGTCCTCCACCGGCTTCGCGTCCTCGGGGGCCTGCGGCTTGGTGAGCGCGACGGCGGGCTCGACCACCGTGGCGAACTGCTCCAGGCCGGGCAGCGGTTCGGCGGCCGGGTCGGGGGCGCCGGTGGCCTCGACCGCGCCGCGCAGGTGGGCCGCGGCCTCCAGTTCGGCGATCCGTGCGTCGCGGTAGGCGAGTTCGGCGCCGAGGCGGTCCAGGACGTCGTCCACCTCGTCCATCCGGTAACCGCGCACGGCCATCGGCAGGCGCAGCTCGTCCACGTCCGTCTTGCTCAGCGGGCGGTCCTGCGGCAGCCGCGCGGCGATGCGGTCCGGCACCGCTTCCGGCATCGAGCCGCCCCCACCGAGCGCAACCAGCGCGGCGCCGCCGACCACCACGGCCATGGCGACCACGATCACCCAGAACACGAGCTGTCCTCCCGAACTCCCGGTCGGCCTCCTCCGAGGGGCCAGGGAACCGGGCTGATCATGACAGCATGGTCCCTAGTGAGGCCGGGGGCCATCATCGCACCCGCAGCAGCTGTGGAGGAGACATCGGTGGCACTGCGCCTGGGACCGCGCGAATTCGGTGACGACGAGCTGGTGATCATGGCGATCGTGAACCGGACCCCGGACTCGTTCTTCGACAAGGGGGCGACCTTCGCGGACGAGGCCGCGTTCGCCGCCGCCGACCGCGCGATGGCGCAGGGCGCGGCGATCCTGGACATCGGCGGGGTGAAGGCCGGGCCGGGCGACGAGGTCACGGTCGAGGAGGAACTGCGGCGCACCGTGCCGTTCGTGGCCGAGCTGCGCAAGCGCCACCCCGGGGCGGTGATCAGCGTGGACACCTGGCGGCACGAGGTCGGCGAGGCGGTCTGCGAGGCCGGCGCGGACCTGCTGAACGACGCCTGGGGCGGGGTCGACCCGAAGCTCGCCGAGGTGGCCGCCCGGTACGACGCCGGGCTGGTCTGCACCCACGCGGGCGGCGCCGAGCCGCGCACCCGGCCGCACCGGGCCGGGTACGAGGACGTGATGGCGGACATCCTGCGGGTCACCGTCGGGCTGGCCGAGCGGGCGGTGGGCCTGGGCGTCCGCCGGGACGCGGTGATCATCGACCCGGGGCACGACTTCGGCAAGAACACCCGGCACTCGCTGGAGGCGACCCGGCGGCTGCCGGAGATGACCGCGACCGGCTTCCCGGTGCTGGTGTCGCTCTCCAACAAGGACTTCGTCGGCGAGACCCTGGACCGGCCGGTGGCCGAGCGGCTGCTCGGCACCCTGGCCACCACGGCGGTCTCGGCCTGGCTGGGCGCCCGCGTCTACCGGGTGCACCAGGTCGAGGAGACCCGCCAGGTGCTGGACATGGTCGCCTCGATCCGGGGCACCCGCCCCCCGGCGGTCGCCCGCCGGGGGCTGGCCTAGGAATCCCTCTTTTTTGCGCTCGGCTCGCCGCCGGGGCGCTCGGCCCCGGTGCGGCTCGCTCGCGTGCCCCCGCTAGATCTCGTTCGCGGGCCGGCGGGCGTCGGCGAGGATCTTCAGCACCTCGTCGATCTCGTCCGTGATGTGGAACAGCTCCAGGTCGCGCGGGGCCGCCTTGCCCTGCGCGACCAGGGTGTTCTTCAACCACTCGTAGAGGCCGCCCCAGTAGGCGCTGCCGAAGAGGATCACCGGGAAGCGGGTGACCTTCTTCGTCTGCACCAGGGTGAGCGCCTCGAACAGCTCGTCCAGCGTGCCGAGCCCGCCGGGCAGCACCACGAAGCCCTGGGCGTACTTCACGAACATCGTCTTGCGGACGAAGAAGTAACGGAAGTTCAGCCCGAGGTCGACGAACTCGTTGAGGCCCTGCTCGAAGGGCAGCTCGATGCCGAGCCCGACGCTGAGGCCGCCGGCCTCCGTGGCGCCGCGGTTGGCGGCCTCCATCGCGCCCGGGCCGCCGCCGGTGATCACCGCGTAGCCGGCCTCGGCGAGGGCCCGGCCGATGGCCACCCCGGCCTCGTACTCGGGCGAGTCGGCCGGGGTCCGGGCCGAGCCGAACACGCTGATCGCGGGCGGGAGTTCGGCGAGGGCGCCGAAGCCCTCGACGAACTCGGAGGTGATCCGCAGCACCCGCCAGGGATCGGTGTGCAGCCAGTCGGTGGGGCCCGTGGTGTCCAGCAGGCGCTGGTCCGTGGTGCTGGTGCCGACCTGGTCCCGGCGCACGAGCACCGGGCCCTTCTGCTTCTCGGGCCAGGCCTTCTTCTTCCGCGGCACGCCGACCTGCTCGGGGCCGTGTCCGTACTGCTTGTCGTCTCCTGTGCCTGTCATGACGAAACCCTACGCCGACCTTCCCCCGATTTCAGGCAACGGGGGAAGGTCGGTTGGGCAACCGGAAGATGGCGTTCGACCGCCCCGGGGACCGACCGCGAACGCTTTCGATTCAGCTGGTCAGCCAGGCCCGCAGGCGGTCCTCGGTCTCGGCGATGGCGCTCAGCGAGCAGTGCTCGTCCCGCTTGTGCGCGAAGTTCGGGTCGCCCGGCCCGTAGTTGACCGCCGGGACGCCGAGCGCGCTGAACCGGGCGACGTCGGTCCAGCCGAACTTGGCCCGGGCCTGGCCGCCGGTGGCCGCCAGGAAGGCCTTGGCGGCGGGCTGGGAGAGGCCGGGGAGGGCGCCGGGGGCGAAGTCGGTCACGGTCAGCTCGAAGCCGTCGAAGACCTCGCGGACGTGCTTCTCCGCCTCGGCCTCGCTGCGGTCCGGCGCGTAGCGGAAGTTGACCGTGATGACGCACTCGTCCGGGATCACGTTGCCGGCCACGCCGCCGTCGATCCGCACCGCGTTGAGGCCCTCGCGGTACTCCAGGCCGTCGATCTCCACCCGGCGCGGCCGGTAGTCGGCCAGCCGGGTGAGCGCCTCGGCGGCGTGGTGGATGGCGTTGTCGCCGAGCCAGCTGCGGGCCGCGTGGGCGCGCACGCCGCTGAGCCGGACCTGCGCCCGCAGGGTGCCCTGGCAGCCGCCCTCGACCATGGCCCCGCTGGGCTCCATCAGCACCGCGAAGTCGGCGGCCAGCCAGTCCGGGCGGTCCTTGGCGAGGTGGCCGAGGCCGTTGCGGGAGGCCTCCACCTCCTCGCAGTCGTAGAACACGTAGGTGAGGTCGCGGTTGGGCTCGGTCAGGGTGGCGGCGAGGCGCAGCGCCACGGCCACGCCGGACTTCATGTCGGAGGTGCCGCAGCCGTAGAGCAGGTCGCCGTCGACGTACGAGGGCAGGTTGTCGGCGATCGGCACGGTGTCCAGGTGGCCGGCCAGCACGACGCGCTCGGCGCGGCCCAGGTTCGTCCGGGCGACCACGTTGTTGCCGTAGCGGTCCACGGTCAGGTGCGGGTAGCCGCGCAGGGCGGCCTCGACGGCGTCGGCGAGCGCCTGCTCGTCGCCGCTCACCGAGGGGAAGTCGACGAGGCGCGCGGTCAGCGTGCCGCCGTCGAGGGTCAGGTCCAGGGGCGTCGGGTTCGGGCTGCTCATGACGTCAGCCTAGTGCCGTCGGATCGGCACTCCGCGTGGTCGTCCTGTGACCAGGAACGCCCGCGGACCGGCAACCGGAATGCGCCGCACATCCGTCCGAGTGGGTACGGTGTCGGATCAAGAAGGCGGGCGCGAGAGGGGCGACGGTGGCCAGGAGAAGGAACAGCGAGGAGCTGGGCGACGAGCTGGGCGACGAAGAGGCGCCCCGCCGTCGTGGTCCGGTCCGCGCGCTGTTGCTCGTGCTGGTCGGGCTGATCGGCCTGGCGATGGTCGCGGGCCTGGCGGTGGTCGGGATCTGGTGGTTCGGTTTCCGGCAGGGCGCCACGGAGGAGTGCTCCGTGAAGACGGCCGCCGGCAGCGGCACGCTGGAGCTGCCGCAGGCCGCCAACGCGGCGACGATCGCCGCGGTGGCGCGTTCCCGGGGCCTGCCGGACCGGGCGACGGCGATCTCGCTGGCGACCGCGATGCAGGAGTCCAAGCTGCGCAACCTCGCGGGCGGCGACCGGGACTCGATCGGCCTGTTCCAGCAGCGGCCCTCGATGGGCTGGGGCACCCCGGAGCAGATCGCGGACCCGGTGTACGCGACCAACAAGTTCCTGGACGGTCTGGTCAAGGTGCCCGGCTACACCCGGCTGCCGCTGACCGACGCGGCCCAGGCGGTGCAGAAGAGCGGCTACCCGCAGGCGTACGCCAAGCACGAGACCAAGGCGACGCTGCTCACCTCGGCGCTGGCCGGCCGGGAGCCCGCCTCGTTCACCTGCGTGGTGAAGGACTACGCCAAGCCGGACCCGGCCGACTCGCCGTCGCCGACGGCGGGCGCGACGTCCGCCCCGGCCGCGCAGCCGGACCGCACCCAGGTGCTGTCCGACCGGGTGCGCCGGGAGTTCGGCAAGACGGTCAACCCGGCGGCTGGCTACGCCTCGACGATCAAGGGCGCGGAGAACGCCGTCGCGCTGACCCCGGACCCGGCCGCCGCCGCGCTGACCACCTCGGCGGACGCCGGGGCCGACGCCGGGGCGTCCGCCGAGCGGGCCAGCGGCTGGGAGGTGGCCCACTGGGCGGTCGCCCAGGCCCAGCAGCTGGGCATCGCGACGGTCGCCTACGACGGGAAGATCTGGCGCAAGTCCGAGTCCGAGGACGGCTGGCAGACCCAGACCTCGGGGACGTCGACCAAGCTCGTCCAGGTCACCCTGGCGCCGTACGGAAAGGGCTGACGCACTCACGTTCGGGTAGCCGCCGGACGGGTGATTCCGGTCAACCACGGTGGACCGGCCGCCCGTTCCGGCGACCCCGGCCGGAGAACCGTCACTCCCCTTGCCCGGGGCGGCCCGACGGCCTCCCGCAGGGCCGGGACGGACGCCTGCTGCGGTCGTACGATCCGATGGTCGGTCAGGCGCGTTCCTTGCTCCGGCCGAAACCTTCTGGCTTCTCAAGCGGTAACAACGTCGTCCGCCAGGTCCCGTCCGCACCCGGATCGTCCACCCGGCGGACGGGACGGACCCAGACCCCTTCGAGGAGCCTCATGTCTCACCCCCTCACGCGCCGGATCGCCCAGGCCGCGCTCGTCGTGGCCGCCGGAGCGACCCCGCTGGTCGCGGCCGGCTCCGCGTCCGCCCTGGGCGGGGACGCCCTGCTTCCCAAGAGCGACCTCGCGGCGCCGCTGGGCCAGCTGACCAACACCGACACCGGTTCCACCCTGCAGCACACCACCCACCAGCTCGGCCAGGCCGCCGGCACCACCGGCGCGGCCACCGTCGCCGCCGGCGTACCGGCCTCCGCCGACGCCGCCGGGAACATCGTCGCCCACCAGCTCCCCGAGGCGAACGAGAAGGCCAGCTCGCTGACCGCCCCGGTGGACCAGACCGCCGCCACCACCGGCCAGCTCTCCGCCGTCACCCCGAGGGTCGCCTCGGCGCTCGCGGGCAAGCTCGGCGAGGCCGTCACCGGCAAGGGCATGGGCACCCGCAGCGCCAACGCCGGCAGCAGCCCGGTCGGCGGCCTCGGCCAGGCCGGTGCGCTCGCCCACGCGGTGCCCGGCGCCGACAAGCTCTCCGGCGCCGTCCCCGGCACCGACGCCCTCACCGGCGCGCTGCCCACCAGCGCCGTGGAGCGCGCCCTGCCGCTCGGCTCGGTCGAGCACGCGCTGCCCGGCGGCCTGCCCGCCACCGACGTCCTCGGCCTGGCCGAGCACGGTTCGGCCAACCGGCTCGGCGGCGCCGACCTCGGCCCGAACAACCCGCTGTCCGGCCTCACCAACTCGCTCGGCCCGGTCGGCGGCCTGCTGGGCGGCGTGAACGGCGGCAGCATCAGCGGCCTGCCGCTCTAGGTCCGCGGTCGACCGCGGCAGCCCCCGCCGCGGTCCGCACGCGCGGGAGGGGCCGGTGTTCCGTTCCGGAACACCGGCCCCTCCGTCGTACCCGCCGTCAGCGCGCCGCGGCCAGCCGCTCCACGGCCGCGGCGACCCGCTCGTCGGTCGCGGTGAACGCGACCCGGACGAAGCCGGCGCCGGACGGCCCGTAGAAGTCACCGGGCGCCACCAGGATGCCCAGCCCGGCCAGTTCGGCCACGGTCTCCCAGCACGGGCGGTCCTGGGTCGCCCACAGGTACAGGCTCGCCTCGGAGTGCTCGACCCGGAAGCCGTACGCCTCCAGCGCCGCCCGCAGCGCCGAGCGCCGGGCCGCGTACCGCTCCCGCTGCTCGGCCACGTGCGCGTCGTCGGCGAGCGCCGCGATCGTCGCCGCCTGGACGGGCGCCGGCACGATCATGCCGCCGTGCTTGCGCAGCCCCAGCAGCTCCTCGACCACCACCGGGTCGCCCGCCACGAAGGACGCGCGGTAGCCGGCCAGGTTGGAGCGCTTGGAGAGCGAGTGGACGGCCAGCAGGCCCTCGTGCTGTGTTCCGTCCCCGGGGTCCCCGCAGACGTCCGGGTGCAGGACGGAGACCGGTTCGGCCTCCCAGCCCAGCTCGAAGTAGCACTCGTCGCTGACCAGCAGCACCCGGTGCTCCCGGGCCCACTCGACGGCGCGGCGCAGCTCGTCCGCGCCGAGCACCCGGCCGGTCGGGTTGGACGGCGAGTTCACCCAGAGCAGGCGCACCCGGGAGCCGTCCAGCTCGTCCACCGAGTCGTACTCGACCGGCTCGGCGCCGCACAGCCGGGCGCCCACCTCGTAGGTCGGGTAGGCCAGTCGCGGGTAGGCGACCTGGTCGCCCGGGCCGAGGCCGAGCTGGGTCGGCAGCGAGGCCACCAGCTCCTTGGAGCCGACGGTCGGCAGGACGGCCCGCGGGCCGATCCCGGCGCCGCAGCGGCGGTTCAGCCAGCCGGCGATCGCCTCGCGCAGCTCCAGCGGGCCCCAGACGGTCGGGTACCCCGGCGTGTCGGTGTGGGCCGCCAGCGCCTTCTGGATCAGCTCGGGGACCGGGTCCACCGGGGTGCCGACGGAGAAGTCGCAGAGGCCACCGGGGTGGGCGACGGCGGTGGCCTTGTAGGGCTCCAGCTTGTCCCAGGGGAACACCGGGAGCCGGTCGGAAACGCGGCGCGCCGCCCCCGGGTGACCCGGGAACGGCGCGCGCGTGCTGTTGGTGTTCACAGCTCAGTAGCCACCGATCGTCAGTGGTCGGCGTTCTGCGGCGGCAGCGCGGCGATGAACGGGTGGTCCCGCTCGATCAGGCCGAGCTTGGAGGCGCCGCCGGGCGAACCCAGGTCGTCGAAGAACTCGACGTTCGCCTTGTAGTAGTCCTTCCACTCCTCCGGAGTGTCGTCCTCGTAGAAGATCGCCTCGACCGGGCAGACCGGCTCGCACGCGCCGCAGTCGACACACTCATCCGGGTGGATGTAGAGGGAGCGCTGGCCCTCGTAGATGCAGTCAACCGGGCACTCTTCGATGCACGCCTTGTCCTTCACGTCGACACAAGGCTGCGCGATGACGTAGGTCACGCTGTCGTTCCTCCTCGGAAGGGCCTGTCGGCCCGTTCTGTTCTGCTGCCGTGCGCGGTGTGAGCGCGGCGTCGTCGATGCCCGCCCCTAGTATCGCGGGTCGGAGCAGGCAAATGCACAGGAGGTGGCCGGATCATGACCCGAGACCAGCTGGAACGGCGTCCGGAAGTCCGGATAGATCGCTCTGACGTGGGTCTTCGCGTGTCCGTGCGGCGCCTCTCGGAGTTCGTGGACGACCGTCCGGTGTTCCGCGATGTGATCGGCGTGCTCACATCGTGGGACGACAACGGGCTCACGGTCGAGCCCCGGTCGGGCGGTCCGGTGACCTTCCCGGAGAAGCTGCTGGTCGCGGGCAAGGTCGTGCCGCTCTTCCCCGCGCGGCGCGCGGAGCTGCCCGCCGCCACGCCGGTCGAACTCCAGCGGACCGCCGGGCGCGGCTGGCCGGGCGTCGAGCAGGAGGCGCTCGGCGAGTGGACGCTGCGCGCCGCGGCCGGGTTCACCCAGCGCGCCAACTCCGTCCAGGCGCTCGGCGATCCGGGGACGCCGCTGCCCGCGGCCCTGGCCGCCGTCCGGGCCTGGTACGCGGCGCGCGGACTGCCCGCCCTGGTCGAGGTGATCACCCCCGGGACGGCCGACGACCTCAGGCCGCTGCTCGGCCCGCCGCGCTCCCCCACCCAGGTGCGCACCGCCCCGCTGGCCGCGCTCGCCCGGACCGGCACCGGGCACGGGCGCGTGCGGCTCGCGCGGACCGCGGGCGAGGACTGGATGTCCCTGTACGGGAAGCTGAGCGAGGACCCGGCGGCGCGCGAGGCGGCCCGCCGGGTGCTGCACGGCGGCCCCTCGGTCTGGTTCGCCACCGTCCCCGGCGCCCCCGGGCAGCCGCCGCTGGCGATCGGACGCTGCGTCATCGACGGCCCGTGGGCCTGCTTCGGCGCCATCGAGGTCCAGCCGTACGCCCGGCGGGCCGGACTGGCGACCACGGTGATGGCGGTGCTCGCCGCCCGCGCGGCGGAGGAGGGGGCGAGCGGCGCGTACCTGCAGGTCGAGGCGGAGAACGACGGTGCGGGGGCGCTCTATGACGGACTCGGCTTCACGACCAGTCACACTTACCACTACGCGCTCCTCCCCCAGGAGTAGGCGCCCGACCGTTCCCTCCTGGTATGTCCGCTTGTCCGTCCGTCGTACGAAGGCCGTCGCCGTCACCGTGACCGAGCACAGCAGAGACCGCTTCCGGACCGCCGCCCGCTCCGAGCAGCCCGACCCGGTGCTGCTCTGCCTGCTCGCCGCCGCCGAGCACGACCCGGTCCTCGACCCGGGCGATCCGGGCGAACCGCCCGGCGTCGACACCCTGCTGGCCGCCTGCGAGGCCGCCCTCGACCGGCACGCGGCCGCCGTCCGGCTCGCCGTCGCCGAACGCTCGCCGTCCGGGCCGGAGGAGACCGCCGCCCTGCTCGCCGCCGTGCTCGGCGGCCGGGAACGCTTCCACGGGCGCCAGTCCGACTACCGCCGGCTGGAGTCCTCGCTGCTGCCCGACGTCCTGCGGCGCCGGCGCGGACTGCCGATCATGCTCTCGCTGGTGTGGACGGCCGTCGGCCGCCGGGCCGGGCTCACCGTGCACGGCATCGCCCTGCCCGGCCACTTCATCGTCGCGGTCGGCGGCCCGGCCGGCGGCGAGGAGTACGTCCTCGCCGACCCCTTCCACGGCGGGCGGCTGCTCGACCCCGCCGACGTCGAGCGCCTGGTCGCCGCCTCCGGGCACGACTTCACCCCCGCGCTGCTCACCCCCGCCCAGCCGCTGGACATCGTGCTGCGGGTGCTCGGCAACATCCGGGCCTGGGCCGCCGACCGGCCCGAACAGGCCCGCACCCAGCTGTGGGCCACCGAACTCGCCCTGCTGCTCCCCCGGCACCCGGCCCAGCTCCGCCTGGAACGGGCCGAACTCCTGGTGCGGATGGGCGACTTCCTCGGCGGCTCGGCGGAGATGGACGACTACGCGCGGATCCTGGACGCCTTCGACCCGGACACCGCCGCCAAGGTCCGCCAGGAGGCCCGGGCAGCCCGCCACCGGCTCAACTGACCTGCCCCGAGAGGAGGTTACAGCCAGCCCTTCTCCCGGGCGATCCGGACCGCCTCGGTGCGGTTGCGCGCCTCGGTCTTCTGGATCGCCATCGAGAGGTAGTTGCGGACCGTCCCCTCCGACAGGTGCAGCCGCCTGGCGATGTCCGCGTTCACCGCGCCGTCCGCGGCCGCGCCCAGCACGTCCCGCTCGCGCGCGGTCAGCGGATTGGCGCCCTCGGCCAGCGCGGCCGCCGCCAGCGCCGGGTCGATCACGCGCTCGCCGCGCAGCACCCGGCGGATCGCCTCGGCCAGCTCGGACGCCGGCGCGTCCTTCACCAGGAAGGCGTCCGCCCCCGACTCCATCGCCCGGCGCAGGTAGCCGGGGCGGCCGAAGGTCGTCGCGATGACCACCCGCGTCCCCGGCGCCCGGCTGCGCAGCTCTGCGGCCGCCTCGATGCCCGTCATCCCCGGCATCTCGATGTCCAGCACGGCGACCTGCACCTCGTTCGCCAGCACCGCCGCCACCACCTCGTCCCCGCGGCCGACCTGCGCCACGACGTCGATGTCCCCCTCCAGCCCGAGCAGCGCCGCCAGCGCCTCCCGGACCATCCCCTGGTCCTCGGCGAGCAGCACGCGGATCGAGGGGCCGTTCTCTGCAGTACCCATGGCCACGACCTTAGAGGGAAAGGGGCTTGAGTCTCCGGCAGGGGGAGACCCCACAGTGGTGCCCATGGACGGCAGCGAAACGCTCTACTCGATCGGCGACCTCTCCCGGCGCACCGGACTCACCGTCAAGGCCATCCGGTTCTACGCCGACACCGGCCTGGTCCCGCCCACCGACCGCACCACCGCCGGCTACCGCCGCTACGACCTCCACGGCCTCGCCCGGCTGGACCTCGTCCGCACCCTGCGCGAACTCGGGCTCGACCTGCCCGCGATCCGCCGGGTGCTGGAGCGCCAGGCCCCGCTGCACGAGGTCGTCTCGGCGCACGCGGAGGCCCTGGAGGTGCAGATCCGCACCCTGCGGCTGCGCCGGGCCGTCCTGCTCGCCGTCGCCCAACGTTCGTCCACCCCCGAGGAGATGACACTCATGCACAAGCTCGCCCGACTGTCCGACGCCGAACGCCGCCGGCTCGTCCACGACTTCATCGACGAGACCTTCGGCGACCTGGACGCCAACCCCGAGTTCGTCGCCATGCTGCGCTCGGCGATGCCCGAACTGCCGGACGAACCGCGGCCGGAGCAGGTCGAGGCCTGGGTCGAGCTGGGCGAACTCGTCCAGGACCCGGACTTCCGGGCGGCGGTGCGGCGGATGGCCGAACACCAGGCCGTCGAACGGGCGGACGGCGACCGGGGCGGGCTGCACGCGGCCCTGACCGGGACGGTACGGACGGTGGTCGGCGCGGCCCTGGCCGAGGGCATCACGCCCTCCTCCCCGGCCGCCGACCCCGTCCTGGACACCCTCACCGCCGCGTACGCCGAGACCTTCCGGCGCCCCGACGACCCCGCCCTCCGCTCGTGGCTGCTGGCCCGCCTCACCACGGCCGACGACCCGCGCGCCGAGCGCTACTGGCAGTTGCTGGCCGTCATCAACGGCTGGCCGGTGCCGGAGGGCCTGCGGGAGGTATTCGGATGGCTCACCGAAGCCCTGCGCAGCAGACTGACCGGATGCTGACCCTGGAACCCCTGCGCCCCGACCACGCCGCCGCCGTCCTCGCCTTCGAGCTCGCCAACCGCGCCTGGTTCGCCCGGACCGTGCCCGACCGCGGGGACGCCTACTTCACCGCGGCCGGGTTCGCCGAGCGCCACGCCGCCCTGCTCGCCGAACAGGCCGAGGGCACCGGCCGGTTCCACCTCGTCCTCGGCCCGGACGGCGCGCTGGTCGGCCGGATCAACCTGGTGGACCTCGTGGACGGCAGCGCCGAACTCGGCTACCGCGTCGCCGAGTCCGCCGCCGGGCAGGGCCTCGCCAAGGCCGCCGTCGCGCTGGTCTGCCGACTCGCCGCCGACGCCTACGGCCTGCACGCGCTGACCGCCGCCACCACCCTCGACAACCCGGCGTCCCGGGCCGTCCTGACCGGCAGCGGATTCACGGTCACCGGGCAGTGCCGGCTCGGCGGACACCCGGGCCTCCGCTACCGCCGCGCCCTGGACGCCTCCTAGGAGGCCGTGGAGGCCCCGGGGGACGGGGCGGGCACCGGGCGCAGGGGGACCGAGGCCCGGATCCGGAAGCCCTTGCCCCGCTCCCCCGGGCCGGTCTCCAGCCGGCCGCCGACCAGGGCGAGGCGCTCCTCCAGTCCGGAGAGCCCGTTCCCCGGTTGGGACTTGCCCGGGCCGGGACCGTTGTCGGTGATCTCCAGGACGGCGTACCGCTCGCCGCCGCCGTCCCAGCTCTCGTCCGCCGTCACCGTGCAGACGGTGGCCCCCTCGCCGTGCCGGACGATGTTGGTGACCGCCTCGCGCAGCGCCCAGGCCAGCGCGCCCGCCTCCTCGTTGGCCAGCGACGGCCAGGCGTCCACCAGCTCCGGCGCGGCCTCCAGCCGGACCTGCGCGGCGGCCAGCGCCGTACGGGCGGCGGCGAGTTCGACCGGCAGGGTGGGGCGGCGGAAGCCGGTCACGGCCTCCCGCACGTCGATCAGCGACTGCCGGGCGACCTGCTCGATCTCGGCGACCTGCGCCCGCGCCGCCTCGTCCTTGCCCGCGTCCATGAAGCGGCCGGCCAGCTCGCTCTTGAGGGTGATCAGCGAGAGCGAGTGCCCGAGCAGGTCGTGCAGGTCGCGGGCGAGCCGCAGCCGCTCCTCGGAGGCGGCCAGGTGGGCGACGGCGGCCCGGGCCTCGCGCAGTTCCTTCATGGTGGTGACCAGCCGCTGCAGGCCGGTCATCGCGACGCCGGAGAGGAAGGCGCTGAGGGCGAAGGTGGTGGTGCTGTCGTTGTCGGCGTGGATCGCCAGGCCGGTCCCGGCGGTGAGCAGGGCCATCGCGACCAGGGCGCGCAGCGCGTGCTTCACCGGGGTGATCACCGCGAGGCACACCGAGGCGTAGATGAACATGGTCAGGAACGCGCCGCCGAGCACCGCGGCGGAGGCCACCGCGAGCACGATCATCGTCCCGACGACCACCTGGCAGGCCCGCGGCTTCATCCCCGCCTGCGAGCGGAAGATCACCAGCAGGACGTAGGCGGCCACGAAGACCGCCAGGCAGGCCCAGCCGAAGACCTGCTCGGCCCCGCTGTGCCCGCCGTTCAGCAGGCTGCTCGCCGGGTAGGCCAGGTAGGTCATCCACAGCAGCATCCAGGCGACCTTGACGGTCATCTGCCGCCGGGTCTCCACCGGGGCGCCCGGGACGTTCATGAAGGAGGCGCGCACCGGACCGGCCTCCCCCGGTTCGTCGGGGCGGTCGGTCCGGTGCTCGTCGCTCATGGTGGTCATCATGCCCGGCGGGCGTCACGCCGGTACAGCACCGCTGCGCCGGCCACGAACACCGCGAAGAAGGCGGCCAGTCCGGCGACCGCGGCCAGGTCCAGGGAGTGCCCGGGCTGGGTGAAGGTGGCCAGCTTGTTGTACAGGAACACCGGGTTGAAGCGGGCGAGGCCCTCCAGCGAGCCGCTCACCGGGAACCAGGTGCCGCCGAGCAGCGCCATCGCCATGTAGGTGATCATCACGATCGGCTGCACCGCGTCCGGCGCCGCCGCGTAGCCCAGCGCCACCCCCAGCGCGGCGAAGACGAAGCTGCCCAGCCAGAGCGCGGCCGCCAGCCCGATCCACTGCGGCGCGCTCAGCTGGACGCCCTGGACGGCCCCGACCGCGAAGACCACCAGGATCGCCGGCAGCGTGGTCACCGCGGTCGCCGTGATCTTGCCGACGGTGTACGCCCGGCCGGGCAGCGCGGTCAGCCGCAGCTGGCGCGTCCAGCCGCTCTTGCGCTCCAGCGAGATCCGCTGCGCGTTGCCGGTGAGCACCGCGCCGACCGCGCCGAAGGTGGCCATCGAGACCATGAAGTAGGTCTTCACGGGCAGGCCGCCGGCCTGGTTGCCGGAGCCGTAGGCGTTGATGAAGAAGACGTACATCAGCGCCGGGTAGAGCACCGTGAAGAACAGGTAGCGCCGGTTGCGGAGGGTCCGCAGGATCTCCAGCTTGATCAGGGTGGTCATCGCACGCTCTCCTTCTCGGCGTCGGCCCGGCGGTCCAGCTCGCCCGTGATGGTCAGGAAGGCCTGCTCCAGGCCGACCCCGGCGACCTCCAGGCCGCGCGGGTACAGGCCCGCCCGGTAGATCCCGGCGACGCCGGCGTCGGCGTCCGCGGTCCGGATCCGCACCGTCCGCACCCCCGGGACGCGGGCGGTGACGTCCAGTGCCTGCACGCCCGGCAGGGAGCGCAGCACGGCCTCGTCGAAGCGGACGTCCGCGGGGAGGTCGGCGTCGTGGAGTTCGAAGGCGATCCGGCGGGCCCCGGCGCGCGCCTTGATCTCGGCGGAGCTGCCGTCGGCGATCAGCCGGCCCCGGTGCAGCACCAGGACGCGGTCGGCGATCGAGTCGGCCTCCTCCAGGTAGTGGGTGGCGAACAGCACCGTGCGCCCGGCGTCGGCCTGCGCGCGCATGCTCGCCCAGAACGCCTGCCGGACGCTGACGTCCATGCCGGTGGTGGGCTCGTCCAGCACGATCAGGTCGCTGTCGCCGGCGATCGCCAGGGCGAAGCGGACCCGCTGCTCCTGGCCGCCGGACAGCTTGTCGACCCGGCGTTCGGCGATCTCCTCGATCCCGGCGTCGGCCAGCACCTCCGTGACCGGCCGGCCGCGCGGGTGCACCTTGCAGGCGAGCTCGACGATCTCGCGGACCTTGACGTCGGTCATCAGCCCGCCGCTCTGCAGCATCGCGCCGACCCGGCCGTCCGCGATCGCCGCCCGCGGGGTGGCGCCGAACAGCGTGACGCTGCCCTGGTCGGGTTCGCGCAGGCCGAGCAGCAGGTCCAGGCTGGTGGACTTCCCGGCGCCGTTCGGGCCGAGCAGGGCGACGGTCTCGCCCGGCCGCAGCACGAGGTCCAGGCCGTCCACGGCGCGCACCCGCCCGTAGCTCTTGCCGACGCCGCGGAAGGCGGCCACCTCGGTAACCATCGCCCGGCTCCTCTCCCTGGTGGGGTCCGGTGCGGAGCTGTCCGCACCACCCCAGGGTCCCGCCGGGGCCGGGGCCGGCGGCAGTGTCGGGCGGGGGGGGGGGGGGGGTTTGGCTGGGTTTGCGGCGGGACCACAGGCCCCCCGGGGCGCCCCCCCCCCCGCCCCGACACAAGAAGACACCGGGGAGCCGGCGCGGTATGACGGATGTCATGCCGAAGGCACGACGGCCCGGGCGGCTACAGGCCCAGCGAGCGCTTCACGAAGTCGACCTGGAGCAGCAGCAGGTTCTCCGCGACCTCCTCCTGCGGGGTCATGTGGGTGACGCCCGACAGCGGCAGCACGGTGTGCGGGCGCCCGGCGGCCAGCAGCGCCGAGGAGAGCCGCAGGGTGTGGGCGGCCACCACGTTGTCGTCGGCCAGGCCGTGGATGATCATCAGCGGGCGCTCCAGCCCGGCCGCGTACCCGTTCAGCGAGTTCGCCGCGTACACCTCGGGCCGCTCGGCCGGGTGGCCCAGGTAGCGCTCGGTGTAGTGGGTGTCGTACAGCTCCCAGTCGGTCACCGGGGCCCCGGCCACCGCCGCGTGGAACACGTCGGGGCGGCGCAGCACGGCGAGCGCGGCGAGGTAGCCGCCGTACGACCAGCCGCGGATCGCGACCCGGTCGAGGTCCAGCGGGAACTCGTCGGCCAGCGCCCGCAGCGCCTCCACCTGGTCGTCCAGGGTGGCCCCGGCGAAGTCGAAGGCGATGGACTTCTCCCAGGCCGGGCCGCGCCCGGGGGTGCCGCGGCCGTCGGCGACGACCACCGCGAAGCCCTGGTCGGCGAACCACTGCGAGTTGAGGTGCGGGTTGTGCGCCTGGACGACGCGCTGGCCGTGCGGGCCGCCGTACGGGTCCATCAGGACGGGCAGCAGGCCGTCGCGCTCGCGGTCGTAGCCGGTGGGCAGGAACACGGCGGCCGGGATGCGGCGCTCGCCCGCGAAGCGGAAGACCGGGCGGGCGGTGATGGCCGGGGTCTCGGCGTACGAGGCGACGGTGGCGACGTCGTCGACCACCACGCCCTCCGGCAGGTCGCGGGCGACCTGCACCAGCGTGCCGGGCAGGTCGGGCTCGGCGGTGGCCCGGACGGTGATCCCGCCGGCGTGCACCGCGCTGGTGACGGAGGTGAACGGGCGGCCGTTGGCGGACTCCCAGGCCAGCTCCTTGCCGTCGTGGCTGATCCGGCCGACGGCGATCCAGCCGGGCTCGGGGTCGGTCTCCTCGGCGCCGCCGGAGGCGCTGAAGAACACCTCCCGCGCGGTGACCGCGACCACCGACCGCACGTGCAGGTCGGCCCCGGTGACGGCCTGGTCGCCGACCACCAGCGCCCGCACCCCGCCCTGGTCGGAGATCCGGACCAGCTTGCCGTCCGGGGTCCACGCCGGCACGCCCGGGAAGGCCTCCAGCCAGACCTCGTCGTGCTCCTCGAACAGCACCTCGGTGGCGCCGGTGGTCACGTCCAGGCCGAGGACCCGCTGGGCGCGCTGGTCCCGGGACTGGACGAGCAGCAGCGGCACGCCGCCCTCGGACCAGTGCACCCGGGCCAGGTACGGGAACGCCGCGTGGTCCCAGGAGACCTCGGTGCGTCCGCCGTGCAGGTCGAGCACCCAGAGCCCGACCTCGGCGTTGGCGGTGCCGGCCGCCGGGTAGGCGACCTCGGCGGGCTCGCGGTCCGGGTTGGCCGGGTCGGCGATCCACCAGCGGCGCACCGGGCTGTCGTCGGCGCGCTCGGCCAGCAGCCGCTCGCCGTCCGGGGACCACCAGAAGCCGCGGGTGCGGTCGATCTCCTCCTGGGCGATGAACTCGGCCTGGCCCCAGGTGACGTTCGGGCCGTCCGGCTCGGCGAGCGCCCGGTCGCCGCCGCCGTCGGTGCGGGTCAGCCGCAGTTCGCCGGCGGTGTTGGCGTAGGCGACGTGGGCGCCGTCCGGGGAGAGCCGCGGGTCCAGCAGCGGGCCCACGGCGGGCAGTTCGGCGGTGGTGCCGGCGGCCAGGTCGGCGGTGAACAGCCGGCCGGAGAGCGCGAAGGCGGCCCGGTCGCCGGCGGCGTCCAGGGCGTAGCCGACGATGCCGGCCGAGCTCTCCCGGCTGCGTTCGCGGCGCGCCTTCTCGGCCGGCGAGAGGTCCTCCTCGCCGCCGCCGAGCAGCACCGCCGGGTCGGCGGCGATCCGCTCCTCGCCGGTGGCGGTGTCGAGGGTCCAGAGCAGGTTGGCCCGGTCGCCGCCCGAGCGCGAGCGCAGGAAGACGACCCGCGAGCCGTCGGGTACGACGGAGAAGGAGCGGGGGGCGCCGACGGTGTAGCGCAGGGTCCGCGCGTACTGCCGGGGGAAGGTGTCCGCAGGAGTGTGGGAGGTCATGGCACCAGACCCTACGACGGGCGACTGCCACGGCCGGGTGACTGACGATCACTCGTTCGGAGCATCACCCCCGAGTACGCCCCGGAGGGCCCCGCACCCCCTCCGACCGGCCCGTGCGCCCCACGAGTGCCTCCTTGCCCCGGCGCGCGCGGACTCACTGAATGTAATGCTCCCCTTACCCATCGGGTATGACTGGTCAGGCGAGTGATCGTCGGGCCCCGTCCCGGGCCCGCCGGCCACCCGGCCCCGATTCCCGTACGGTCCCACCGCCGCCCTCCCCGGGGGCCGGCGCCCGAGAAGGGGTGTGAGCCCACATGGCCATGAACATCTCCGCAGCCGTGCTGATGCTCGTCATCGTGGTGGTGCTGATCCGCCGCTCCGGCCTCAAGCTGGCGCACGCGATCATCTGCGCACTGCTCGGCTTCTACCTGGCGTCCAGCTCGATCGCACCGTCGATCAGCCAGGTCACCAGCAACCTCGCCGGGATGATCAACGGCCTCAAGCTCTGACCCCGCAGCGCGGTCGTTAGGCTTCCTCCCATGACCGCGACTACCGGCCGCAGCCTCCTCCTGGTGCACGCCCACCCCGACGACGAGTCGATCGGCAACGGCGCCACCATGGCCAGGTACGCCGCCGAGGGCGCCCGGGTGACGCTGGTGACCTGCACCCTCGGCGAGGGCGGCGAGGTGATCCCGCCCGCGCTGGCCCACCTGACGGCCGATCGGGACGACACCCTCGGCGCCCACCGGATCGGCGAGCTGACCGCGGCGATGCGCGCGCTCGGCGTCACGGACTTCCGCTTCCTCGGCGGGCCGGGGCGCTACCGCGACTCCGGGATGATGGGCGTGCCCGAGAACGACGCCCCCGGCTGCTTCTGGCGGGCGGACGTCGACGAGGCGGCGGGCCACCTGGTCGCGGTGATCCGCGAGGTGCGGCCGCAGGTGCTGGTCACGTACGACGAGAACGGCGGCTACGGGCACCCGGACCACATCCAGGCGCACCGGGTCGCGATGCGCGCGTACGAGCTGGCCGCCGACCCGGCGCACGCCCCGGAGGCGGGCGCTCCCTGGCGGATCGCCAAGGTGTACTGGAACCGGATGCCCCGCTCGGTGCTGGACGCCGGCCTCGCCGCCACCGCGGCCGAGGCGCGCTTCCCGGGCGTCGCGCACCCCGGCGACGTCCCCGGGGTGGTGGCCGACGAGGTGGTCACCACCGTGCTGGACGGCACCGGCTACGCCGCCCCCAAGACCGCCGCACTGACCGCGCACGCCACCCAGATCACCGTGGCCGGCGACTCCTTCGCGCTCTCCAACCACCTCGGCCAGCCCCTGTTCGCCACCGAGTACTACCAGTTGGTACGCGGCCAGGCCGGGCCGGAGCGGCCCGAGCACGACCTCTTCGCGGGCCTCGGCGCCGACGCCACGGGCCCGGGAACCGACCCGACAGGCCCGGGAACCGACCCGGCCCCGAGCGAGGGGAACGCCCGATGACCGCGCCCGCCGCCAAGCCGAGGACCCGATCGGTCGCGGCCACCGTGCTCGGCACCCGCGAGGAGCGGCTGGCCGAGCCCCAACCCCCGCGCGCCGCCCGGATCGCGGGGTATGTCCTGTTCTTCCTGCTGGGCATCGCGGTGTCGGTGTGCGGATCCTTTGTGCAGGCCCTGTGGCCGCCCGTGGGAGTTCTGCTGGCGCTCGCCGCCACCGCCGCGACCTTCTACGCCGGCCTGCGGGTCACCGGCACCAAGCTGGGCGCCGGGATGCCCGCCGGCGGCTGGTTCCTGGCGATGCTGCTGCTGATGGTGCCCCGGCCGGAGGGCGACAACGTGCTCTGGTCCAATGCCACATCGCTGGCCTGGCTGTTCGTCGGCTCGATCCTGGGCGTGATCTGCGCCACCCTGCCCACCCGCACCAGCTGGTTCCCCGGCGTCCCCAACCCCAAGCGCTGAACCCGGCGGGCGGCCGCGTACGGTAGCGCACACAACGCGCAGTCAGGACCACTCCGCCGTACTCTCATACCGGAGGAACCGGACGTATCAGGATCTGTCCGAAGCCGTTCACCGCTCAGTTCTTCCCAGTATGGTGGTCCCGCAGTACGTCGTACCCGACCGCCGTTTGCCCCAGGCCCGGCGACCACGAACCGCGGTCGCGCCGCACGGCCCGCCCGCGAACCCGGAGCAGAGCAGCATTGAGCAGCCGCGAATCTGACAACGCCAACCCGACGCCCCGGCGCACGGGTCCGGACGCCTACCCGTCGGGCACGCCGCCCTACGGCACCCCGGCGGGCCCCGGCGGTGACCGGGCCGACACCGGGTCGGGCGGCGAGGACGACGGTCCGAAGACCGAGACGACCCTGACCACCAGGGTCCGGATCAACATCCCCGGCTCGCGCCCGATCCCGCCGGTCGTCGTCCGCAGCACCGTCAAGAACGAGACCGCCCGGGGCGACGACGGCCCGGCCGACCCGTTCGCGCCGGGCACCGAGCCGGGCGGCCCGCGACACCGCTCCGCACCCGCCTCGCCCGTCCTCGGCGTGATGGAGGGCGGCTCCGGCTCCGCCACCCCGCCGAACCTGCCGCCGGAGTGGCAGATCCCGCCGATCCCGCCGGCGACCTCGGAGTCCGAGTCCACCGGCGCGTGGTTCCGGCCGCGGCAGAAGAAGGCCCCGGCCGCCGAACCCGCCCCGGCCGCCGTGCCGGTCGGCGCCCCGAGCGTCCCGAGCACGCCGGAGGCCCCGGCCGTGCCCGGCCCCGGCGCCGAGGCCCGGCCGCAGTCCGCCCCGAACGGCGCCCGCCCGGCGCCGGACGCCGGCGCCGCCCGGCCGAACGGCCGCCCGCTGCCCACCCGGGGCCAGGCCCCGCACCAGGGCGCCGCCCCGGCCGCCCCCGCCTCGCCCTACGGCGCCGGGGGCCCGGCCGAGGAGCCCGGGGTGTACGAGAGCGCCGACCCGTTCGCACCGGTCGCCGATCCGTTCGCCCCGACCGGCCCGACCGGCCCCGCCGCCGGCGCGCGCGGCCGCGGCGACCAGCGCGGCCCGCGCGGCAGCCGTCCGCAGCAGCCGTCGCCGCACCAGCAGGGCGGCCCCCAGCAGGGCGGGCTGCCCCAGGGCGGCCTCCAGCAGGGCGGCGCCCCGCAGGGCGGGTTCCCGCCGAGCGGGCTGCCGCAGAACGGCTTCCCGCAGGCCGAGCCCGGTCCGGAGGACACCTCGGTGGACGGCTTCGCGCCGATCCGCGAGCACGGCGCGCCCCCGGCCGCCATACCCGGCCTGCCCCGGAACGGCACCGCCCCGAACGGCGCTGTCCCGAACGGCACCGCGCCGAACGGGACCGCGCCGCACGGCGGCCCGAACGGCGGCGGCCCGGACGGCTTCGACGGCCGTCCGCAGCCGGGCCTGTTCGCCTCCGCCCCGACCGGTGCCGACCCGTTCGCCACCCAGCGCCCGGCCGCCCCCGGCCAGGACCCCTTCGCCACCCCGGCGGGCCCCGGCGGGCTCTTCCCCGGCGCGCCCCAGCCCGGCTCCCAGCCGGCCCCGCAGCCCGCCCCCGGCGGGCCCCGGCGGGCGGGTCGTGACCCGGAGGCCACCGAGGTCACCCCGCTGCCCGCCCCCGGCCCCCAGGGCGCGGCGGGCGGTCCCGGCGCCCAGGTCGACGCCGCCCCGTTCCTCCCCGGCGCCGTCCCCGGGCCGGCTCCCGCGTCCGGCCCGGCACCCGCCAAGGCCGAGCCGGCCGCCCCGGCCAGCGGCAAGGGCAAGGGCAAGGGCCAGGCGAAGGCCAAGCGCGGCGGCCCGAAGAAGCTGGTCAAGCTCGGCGTCTACGCCGTCGGCGGGGTGTTCTTCCTCGGCGCCGCCGCGTACGGCACCGGCCTGATGCTCAACCAGTCCGACATCCCCAAGGGCACCGTGGTGCTCGGCACGGACATCGGCGGCAACGGCCGTGACCAGGCGATCCACGCGCTGGACGCCTCGGTCGGCAAGGCCGGGCAGCAGCCGCTCAAGCTCAAGATCGGCGACCAGAGCGTCGACCTGGACCCGACGGTGGCCGGCCTGAGCTTCGACACCACGGCCACCGTGGACGGCCTCGCCGCGCACAGCTACAACCCGGTCACCGTGATCACGTCGATCCAGGGCGGCACCAAGGCCGTCGCCCCGGAGGTCCGGGTCGACCGCGCCAAGCTCAAGGCCGCACTGGACTCGCTGGCGGTCGGCTCGGGCCAGGGCCTGCAGGAGGGCTACGTCAAGTTCGCCGACAACGGCGACCCGGTCGTCGTCCCCGGCAAGGCCGGTCAGGCGGTGGACACCAACGCCGCGCTGGACGTGATCGAGCAGGCCTACCGCGACCGCGCCGCCGGCAAGCCGGACCAGCCGATCGCGCTGGCCGTCACGGCCGCCCAGCCGAAGGTCTCCACCCAGGCCCTCCAGGCCGCCGCGGACAGCCTCGGCAAGCAGGTCACCAGCGGGAAGATCCACGTCGTGGCCGGTGCCAAGACCTGGGACTTCGGCCCGAAGACCGCGGCCAAGGCGCTCACCCTGGCCCCGGACGCCTCCGGCAAGATCGCGCCCAAGTGGGACCTCGACGCGCTGGGCTCCCTGCTCAACGGCGCGTTCGACAAGGTGAAGGCCAAGAAGAACGGCCAGACCGCCGCGATCACCACCCAGGACGTCGCGGACGCCGTCACCTCGCTGTTCGACAAGACCGGTGACAAGGAACGCACCTTCAAGTTCACCACCGCCTGACGCCGGGCGCCCGGCCGCCGGACGCCCGGACGCCGGACGGCACCCACCGTCCGGCGGCACCGGCCGACGAGCCGGGCACGAACGAGGGGCGGGGCCGCCGCACCGCACGGTCGCGGCCGTCCCGCCCCTCGACAACTCCCCCTCCCGTCAGCAAGATGTGACGCCACACCATCCGTCACAGTCACCCCGGGAGCCACGCCGATGGGCCGCCGCAGCCTCCAGCACCACCGGACGGCACTGCTCGCCGGTCTCACCGTCCTGACGCTCTCCCTCGCGCTCTGCTCCTGCTCCGCGGGGTCGGACGGCGCCGTCGCGGACGCCCCGGTCGCCGCCACCGGGGTGCCCAAGCTGACCTCGGTCGACATCAACGCCCACGACCGCGCCCGGCTGCGCCAGGGCGGCACCCTGAACCTGGCGATCTCCCAGTTCTCCCACCAGTGGTCGCCGATCCACACCGACGGCACCGAGTCCTCGACCGTCGCGGTCGGCAAGCCGCTGCTGCCGACCTTCTTCCGTTCCGACGCGGCGGGCACCCAGACCGTCAACCCGGCCTACCTCCAGGAGGCCCACGCCGAGCTCAGGGACGGCCACCAGGTGGTCACCTGGACGCTCAACCCGAAGGCCCACTGGTCCGACGGCACCCCGATCACCTGGCGCGACATCGAGGCCAACTGGCGTGCCATGAACGGCAAGGACCCGGCGTACCGGCCCTCCAGCACCTCCGGCTTCGAGCTGGTCAGCTCGGTCGAGCGGGGCAAGGACGACTTCCAGGCCGTGATGACCTTCGACCGGCCGTTCTCCGAGTGGCAGTCGATGTTCAACGGCGCCGCCAACGCGCCGCTGCTGCCCGCGAGCAAGGTGTCCACCCCGGAGTTGTTCAACTCGGCCTACCTGGACGCCATCCCGCTCACCGCCGGCCCCTTCAGGGTCGAGCGGCTGGACCCGTCGGCGCAGACCGTCACCCTGGTCGCCGACCCGACCTGGTGGGGCGACAAGCCGGTGCTGGACCGGATCGTCTTCCACGCCATGCTGCCCGACGCGATGCGCACCGCCTTCGCCAAGGGCGAGATCGACCTTCTCAACAACGGTCCGGACCTGGCCGGCTACCAGGTCATCAGGAACACCAAGGGGGCGGCCGTGCGCCGGGCCGGCGGGCCGGACTTCCGCCAGCTCACCCTGAACGCCCGCAACCCCGTGCTCGCCGACGCGACCGTCCGCCAGGCCGTCCTCCAGGCGATCAACCGGGACGCCCTGATCCGCACCGACCTCAACGGCCTGGACTGGCCCGCCGTCCCGCTCAACAACCACCTGCTGGTCGCCAACCAGAACGGCTACCGCGACAACTCCCTGGGGCTGTCGCGCTTCGACCCGGCCGAGGCCGCCCGCAAGCTGGACGCGGCGGGCTGGAAGCTCGACGGCGAGGTGCGGAAGAAGGACGGCCACGAGCTGAACCTGCGGATGGTCGTCCCCGCCGGGGTGGCCGTGGCCCAGAACGAGACGGCCTCGGTGTCGAGGATGCTCAAGGACGTCGGCATCAAGGTCACCCCGGTGACCGCCGCCCCCAACGAGTTCTTCGACAAGTACGTCAACCGCAACGACTTCGACATCGCCGTCTACGCGCTGCTCGGCACCCCGTTCCCGGCCAGCGGCAGCCGCGCGAGCTACGCCCAGAACAGCTCCACCAACCGGGCCGGCGCCGGCAGCTCCGCGGTGGACGCCGCGCTCGACCGGGCCGCCGGCGCCACCGACGCCGGCACCGCCTCCGAGGCGATCAACCAGGCCGACGGCGAGCTCTGGAAGGTGGCCGGCGTCCTGCCGCTCTACCAGCGCCCGCAGCTGTACGGCGCCCGCGCCGACCTCGCCAACATCGGCGCCCAGGGCCTGTCCGACATCGTCTGGGAGAACGTCGGCTTCACCAAGTAGCGCCCCGGCACCCGCCGGTCTCAGCCGTGCAGGGTCTCCCGCCAGTAGTGGCAGGCGCTGCGGCGGCCGGGCAGCTCGGCCCCCTCCGCGTCCGCCACCGGTACCAGCGGCGGGAGTTCGGTCAGGCAGCGGTCCTGCACCCGGTCGCAGCGGGGGTTGAACGCGCAGCCCTCCGGGATGCGCAGCAGGCTGGGCGGCAGGCCCTTGATGGCGTGCAGGTCCTGGCCCTTCTGGTCCAGCCGGGGGATGGAGTCCAGCAGTCCCCGGGTGTACGGGTGCGCGGGCCGGGCGTACAGCTGGTGCACGGGGGCGGTCTCGACGATCCGGCCCGCGTACATCACGGCGATCTTGTCCGCGACGTCGGCGACCACGCCGAGGTCGTGGGTGATCAGGATCAGGCCCATGTTGAACTCGGCCTGCAACTCGGCCAGCAGGTCCATCACCTGGGCCTGGACGGTGACGTCCAGGGCGGTGGTGGGCTCGTCGGCGATGATCAGGTCCGGCTCCAGGGACAGCGCCATCGCGATCATGATGCGCTGGCGCATGCCGCCGGAGAACTGGTGCGGGTAGTCGCCGACCCGCTGCTTGGCCGCCGGGATGCGCACCCGGTCCATCAGCTCGACGGCCTTCACCTTCGCCTCGGCGCGCGACAGCCCCTGGTGCACCCGGAACATCTCGCCCAGCTGGTAGCCCACGCTGAGCACCGGGTTGAGCGCGGACAGCGCGTCCTGGAAGATCATCGCGATCTGCCGGCCCCGGACGGTCCGCCGGAGCCGGGGGCTCATGGTCAGCAGGTCGTCACCCCGGAACAGGATCCGGCCCGAGGTGATCCGGCCGGGCGGCACGTCCAGGATGCCCATGATCGCCTGCGCCGTCACCGACTTCCCGGAGCCGGACTCGC
The DNA here is from genome assembly GCF_042266305.1 of Kitasatospora sp. NPDC056076. NCBI lineage: Bacteria > Bacillati > Actinomycetota > Actinomycetes > Kitasatosporales > Streptomycetaceae > Kitasatospora > Kitasatospora sp. NPDC056076. Next base: position 124,770 of record NZ_JBHJWG010000006.1, on the reverse strand, counting down.
CCAGCACCGCCAGCGTCTCCCCCGCCGCCACCGAGTAGCTCACCCCGTTGACGGCCCTGGCGACGCCGTCCTGGGTGTGGAACTCGATGTGCAGGTCCTCGACCTCCAGCAACGGCGTCCCGGGCACCAGGTTCTCCCGTCCGCCGCCGACCACCTCGACCGCATCCATCCGGGCAGGCCTCCTCAGCGCAGCAGCGACCATCGACAGCCAGGCGCAGTGCAACTATCAAGGAACGGCGTGCACTTGGGGAGTGCGCGGCAGATCTCGGTTCCATCACGGCGAAGGGCGCGCCCCCGGTACGAGGACGCGCCCTTCGGTGGCAGGGGGTCAGGGGGTGCCCGGCCCGCTCCCGTTCTGCGCCGTGTCCTGCCCGCTCCCGCGCTCCGCGGCGAAGTGACACGCCGAGTCGTGCACCGCAGCGCCGTTCAGCCAGCCCGGCGCGGCCAGCAGCGGCACCTCCACCGAGCACCGCTCCTGCGCCTTCCAGCAGCGGGTGCGGAACCGGCACCCCGAGGGCGGGTTGGCCGGCGAGGGTACGTCCCCGGTGAGCACGATCCGGTCCCGGCTCTCGCGCGCCGTCGGGTCCGGCACCGGCACCGCCGACAGCAGCGCCTGGGTGTACGGGTGGGTCGCGTGGTCGTAGATCTCCAGGTCGCTGCCGAGCTCGACCATCTTCCCCAGGTACATCACCCCCACCCGGTCCGAGATGTGCCGGACGATGGAGAGGTCGTGGGCGATGAACATGTACGAGAGGTTGAACTCGCCCTGCAGCTGCTCCAGCAGGTTGATCACCTGCGCCTGGACGGACACGTCCAGCGCGGAGACCGGCTCGTCGCAGATGATGATCTCCGGCTTGAGCGCCAACCCCCGTGCGATGCCGATGCGCTGGCGCTGGCCGCCGGAGAACTGGTGCGGGTACCGGTTGATGTACTCCGGGTTGAGCCCGACCACGTCCAGCAGGTCCTGGACGGCCTTGCGGCGGTCGCCCTTGGGCGCCACCTCGGGGTGGATCTCGAACGGCTCACCGATGATGTCGCCGACCGTCATCCGCGGGTTCAGCGAGGTGTACGGGTCCTGGAACACCATCTGGATGTTGCGCCGGACGGCCTTCAACCCGGCCCCGGAGAGCCGGGAGATCTCCTCGCCCTTGTAGCGGACGGACCCTCCGGTGGCCGGCTCCAGGTTCATCAGCACCTTGGCCAGCGTGGACTTGCCGCAGCCGGACTCGCCGACGATGCCGAGCGTCTCGCCCTGCATCAGGTCGAAGCTGACCCCGTCCACCGCCTTGACCGCGCCGACCTGCTTCCTGAACAGCACGCCCTTGGTCAGCGGGAAGTGCTTGACCAGGTCCCGGACCTCCAGGATCGGCTCGCCGCGCGGCACCGGCTGCTCGAAGGCGACCTCCTCCGGCACCGCCACGCCCATCGCGCTGGCCCCGTTAACGGCCATGGAGGGTCTCCTTCCAGAAGAAGCAGGCGCTGCCGCGGCCCTCCAGCGGGGTGCCGTCCTCCTCGGTGACCGGGAACAGCTCCGGCACCTCGGCCCGGCAGACGTCCTGCGCCCGCGGGCAGCGGGGGTTGAAGGCGCAGCCCGGGGGGATCCGCAGCAGGTTGGGCGGCAGGCCCTTGATGGCGTAGAGCTCGTGGCCCTTCTGGTCCAGCCGGGGGATGGAGTCCAGCAGGCCGCGGGTGTACGGGTGCGCGGGCCGGGCGTACAGCTCGTGCACGGGGGCGGTCTCGACGATCCGGCCCGCGTACATCACGGCGATCTTGTCCGCGACGTCGGCAACCACGCCCAGGTCGTGGGTGATCAGGATGAGCCCCATGTGGAACTCGGCCTGGAGCTCCGCCAGCAGGTCCATCACCTGGGCCTGGACGGTGACGTCCAGCGCGGTGGTGGGCTCGTCGGCGATGATCAGGTCCGGCTCCAGCGCCAGCGCCATGGCGATCATGATGCGCTGGCGCATGCCGCCGGAGAACTGGTGCGGGTAGTCGTTCACCCGCTGCTTGGCCGCCGGGATGCGCACCCGCTCCATCAGCTCGACGGCCTTGGCCTTCGCCTCGGCCCGGGAGACGCCCTGGTGCGCCCGGAACATCTCGCCGAGCTGGTAGCCCACGCTGAGCACCGGGTTGAGGGCGGACAGCGCGTCCTGGAAGATCATCGCGATCTTCCGGCCGCGGATCCTGCGCCGCTCCTCCTTGCCCATCGTCAACATGTCCTGGCCGCGGAAGCGGATCTCCCCGCGCGGGATCCGGGCCGGCGGCATGTCCAGGATGCCCATGATCGCCTGGGCGGTCACCGACTTCCCGGAGCCGGACTCGCCCAGCACCGCCAGCGTCTCCCCGGCCCGGACGCTGTAGTTGACCCCGTTGACGGCCTTGGCGACGCCGTCCCGGGTGACGAACTCGACGTGCAGGTCCCGCACGTCGAGCAGCGGCCCCTCGTAGGGCGTCTGCCGTTCCTGCCCGGTGGCGTCCACAGCTGTACTCACGATGCGCTCCCCTCGCTCAGCGAAGCTTCGGGTCGAGGGCGTCGCGCACCGCGTCGCCCAGCATGATGAAGGCCAGCACGGTGACGGAGAGCGCCGCGGCCGGGAAGAACAGCACGTACGGCGCCGTGCGGATCACCTTCTGGGCGGAGGAGATGTCGATGCCCCAGGAGATGGTCGGGTCCTGGAGGCCGATGCCGAGGAAGCTCAGCGTGGCCTCGGCCGCGATGTAGCCGCCGAGCGCGATGGTGGCGACCACGATCACCGGGGCGATCGCGTTCGGCAGGATGTGCCGGAACATCAGCCGCCCCGTCCCGGCGCCGAGCGCCCGGCCGGCCACCACGTAGTCGGCCTGTTTGACGGTCAGCACCGCGCCGCGCATGACGCGGGCGATCTGGGTCCAGCCGAGCACGCCGAGGGCGATGACCACGCTCCAGACCGTGCGGGTGGCGAAGGCGTTCAGCAGCACCAGGGCGCCGAGCAGCAGCGGGATGCCGAAGAAGATGTCGATGATCCGGGAGATCACCGCGTCCACGGCGCCGCCGAAGTACCCGGCGACCATGCCGGTCAGCCCGCCGAGCACGGTGACCGCGGCGGTCACGAAGATGCCGACGGTGATCGAGGCGCGGGCGCCGTAGATGACCCGGGCGAAGATGGAGCGGCCCTGGGCGTCGTAGCCGAACCAGCCGGTGCCGAAGACGTCGCCCCAGGCGGGCCGGCGCAGGTAGTCGTTCACCAGGTCGGCCTTGCGCGGGTCGGCGTCGGTGAAGGCGTACGGGAAGACCGCCATCACCACCAGCAGCAGGATCAGCACCGCGGAGATCAGGAAGATCGGCCGCCGGCGCAGGTCCCGCCAGGCGTCGCCCCAGAGGCTGCGGGCTTCCTCCCGCTTCTCCACGTCGGGTTCGACCAGGGTCTCCTGCTCGACCGCCATGCCCTGCTCGCCCGCGTAGTCCAGGCGTGCGACGCCGGGCTTGGGGTGCGGCTTGGGCGAGTCCTCGTCGTGGATGTCAGGCATAGCGGATCCTCGGGTCCAGGACCGCGTAGAGCAGGTCGACGAGCAGGCTGGCGACCAGGTAGACGATCACCAGGACGGTCACGATGCCGACCACGGTGGGCCCTTCCTTCGTGTTGATCGCCCGGTACAGGACGTTGCCGATGCCCTGCACGTTGAAGATGCCCTCGGTGACGATCGCGCCGCCCATCAGGGCGCCCAGGTCGGTGCCGAGGAAGGTGACCACCGGGATCAGCGAGTTGCGCAGCAGGTGGCGCAGGATGATGGTGCGCCGGGGCAGGCCCTTGGCGACGGCGGTGCGCATGTAGTCGGCCCGCAGGTTCTCGCCGATCGAGGTCCGGGTCAGCCGGGCCACGTAGGCGAGCGAGAGCGAGCCCAGCACCACGGCGGGCAGGACGAGTTGGGAGAGGTCGTAGCTGTCCTGCACGGTCGGGGTGACCCAGCCCAGATTGGTGGCGAAGATCGTCTGCGCGATATACGCCAGCACGAAGACCGGGATCGAGATCACCACCAGGGTCAGCACCAGCACCAGGGTGTCCGCGATGCTGCCGCGCCACAGTCCGGAGACCAGGCCGAGGGCGAGGCCGAGGACCAGCTCGAACACGAAGGCCAGCAGCGCGAGCCGGATGGTGACCGGGAAGGCCCCGGCCATGATGTCGGAGACCGGGCGGCCGGTGAAGCTGGTGCCGAAGTCGCCCTGGAACAGGTTCGCCATGTAGTGCAGGTACTGCTTCCAGACCGGTTGGTCGAGGAAGTACTTGTGCTTGATGCTGGCCACCACGGCCGGGTCGGCCGCCTTCTCCCCGAACAGCGCCGTCACCGGGTCTCCGGGCAGCGTGTAGACCATCAGGAAGATCAGCAGCGTGGTGCCGAAGAACACCGGGATCATCTGCAGCACCCGCCGCAGCACGTAACTGCCCATCCGAGCCTCCTTCCAGGGCGTGACCCGGCCGGGGGCGACCGGCCGGGAGGACCGGGCCCCGCCCTCCGTGCGGGGAGGGCGGGGCCGCGTGGGGGGCGGGTCAGCCCTTGACCTCGACCTGGGTCCAGGCCGGGTTGCCGAAGGAGTCGAACTTCACGTTCTGCACCTTGTTCGAGTAGCCCGAGTTGGTGCGGTAGTACCAGAGCGGGATGGCCGGCATGCCGCTCGGCAGCACCGCCTCGGCCCGCTGGTAGCCGGTCACCGTGTCGGCGACGCTGGCGGCCTCGTCGGCCTTGGTGGCGGCGTCGTCGAACTGCGGGTTGCTGTAGCCGAAGTCGTTGGAGGCCGCGCCGGTGCGGTAGACGTCGGAGAGGAAGTTGGCGTTCAGCGGGTAGTCCTGCACCCAGCCGGTGCGGAAGGCGCCGTTGAGCTGGTGGGCGGTGATCGCCGCGCGGGCGGTCTTGAAGTCGGGCTTCGGGTCGCCCAGGCAGTCCACGCCGGTGCTCTGCCGGATCGAGTTGCAGACGGCGTCGACCCACTCCTTGTGGCCGCCGTCCGCGTTGTAGGTGATCAGCAGCTTGTTGCCGGGGACGCCGCCGCCCTCCTGGATCAGCTGCTTGGCCTTGGCCGCGTCGAACTTGCAGAAGTCGCCGCAGGCGCCGTCCTTGTAGCCCTCGACGCCCTCGGCGACCCAGGCGGTGGCGGGCTTGCGGGAGCCCTGGAGCACCGTCTTGGTGATGATGTCCCGGTCGATCGCCATCGACAGGCCCTGGCGCACCTTCGCCTTGTCCGGCGAGGACCAGTCGGCCTGGTAGAGCGTGAAGCCGATGTTCTGGATCGCGCCCTGCGGGGCGTCGACGGCCCGGTCGCCGAGGTCGTTCTTGTAGTTCGCCAGCGCCGACGGCGGCACCTGGTCCATCACGTCGAGGTTGCTGGACTGGAGGTCCGCGTAGGCGGCCTCGGACGTGGTGTACATCTTGAAGACGATGCCGCCGTTCTTCGGCTTGTCCACGCCCTGGTAGTCCGGGAAGGTCTTGGTGACCACCTCGGTGTTGTGCGACCAGCTGACGAACTGGTACGGGCCGTTGCCCACCGGCTTCTGCCCGTACCCGGCCGGGTCCTTGAAGAAGGCGTCCGGCAGCGGCGAGAAGGCGATGTAGCCGAGCTTGTACTCGAAGTACGAGACCTTGTGGCTGAGCTTGACGGTGAAGTGCAGGTCGTCGGTGACGGTCAGGCCGGACATCTTGTCCGTGGTCGCCTTGCCGGTGGCCGGGTGGACGTCCTGGTAGCCCTCGATGTCGGAGAACCAGGAGCTGTTGATCTGGGCGTTGGCCGGGTTGGCGCCCCAGTTCCAGGCGTCCACGAAGTTCTTGGCGTGCACCGGGGTGCCGTCGTGGAACTTCCAGCCGTCCTTCAGGGTGATGGTGAAGGTCTGCGAGTCACTGGTGTCGATCTTGTCCGCGACCTGCATCCGGATCTTGGCGTTGCTGGGGTCGTAGTCGACCAGCCCCTTGAACAGGTTCTGGATGATGCGACCGCCGCCCACCTCGTTGGCGTTGGCGGGCTGCAGTGGGTTCTGCGGCTCATTGCTCTGGTAGCTGAACGTCTTGCCGGCGTCCGACGAGCCGTTGCCACCGCCTCCCCCGCTGCTGCCGCACCCGGTGGCCACCAGGACCACGGACGTCGCAGCGGCGAGGACCAGGCGAGCACGGGCGGCTACGGGCATGGAGGTCCCTCCTCAAGGGGTGTGTGTCGCATCACACCCCATGAGAAGCGCGCCCCGGCGACGGCGCGAGCCGGGTGCACCCGGACGGGTGCCGTGACCCCCCTGCCGAGTTGACGCGGCGCCGGGTCCTCCCGGCGCCCGGAACGCCGGAAGGGCCCGCGGCCGGAGCCGCGGACCCTTCCTGGTGCGTACGGGACGTCAGGCCGCGGCCGACTCCCGGACCTCGGCGAAGTGGCAGGCCGACTCGTGGGCGGCCGGGCCCTCCAGCGTGGTCGGGATCGCCAGCAGCGGGATCTCCTCGGCGCAGCGCTCCTCCGCCTTCCAGCAGCGGGTGCGGAAGCGGCAGCCGGACGGCGGGTTGGCCGGCGAGGGGATGTCCCCGGTGAGGATGATCCGCTCGCGGGACTCGCGCGCCGTCGGGTCCGGCACCGGCACGGCCGACAGCAGCGCCTGGGTGTACGGGTGGGTGGCGTTCTCGTAGATCTGCTCGTCGGAGCCGATCTCGACCATCTTGCCCAGGTACATCACGCCGACGCGGTCGGAGATGTGCCGGACGATGGAGAGGTCGTGCGCGATGAACATGTACGACAGGCCGAACTCGCCCTGCAGCTGCTCCAGCAGGTTGATCACCTGCGCCTGGACGGACACGTCCAGGGCCGAGACCGGCTCGTCGCAGATGATGATCTCCGGCTTGAGCGCGAGGCCGCGGGCGATGCCGATGCGCTGGCGCTGGCCGCCGGAGAACTGGTGCGGGTACCGGTTGATGTACTCCGGGTTCAGACCCACGACGTCCAGCAGGTCCTGGACGGCCTTGCGGCGGTCGCCCTTGGGCGCCACCTCGGGGTGGATCTCGAACGGCTCACCGATGATGTCGCCGACCGTCATGCGCGGGTTCAGCGAGGTGTACGGGTCCTGGAACACCATCTGGATGTTGCGTCGGACGGCCTTGAGGGCCGCGCCGCTCAGGGTGGAGATGTCCTCGCCCTTGAACAGCACCTGACCGGAGGTGGCCCGCTCCAGGTTCATCAGCACCTTGGCCAGCGTGGACTTGCCACAGCCGGACTCGCCGACGATGCCGAGCGTCTCGCCCTTCTTGAGCTCGAAGCTGATGCCGTCGACGGCCTTGACCGCGCCGACCTGCTTCTTGAACAGGACGCCCTGGGTCAGCGGGTAGTGCTTGACCAGGTCCTTGACCTCCAGGATGTTCTCAGCCATGGAGGGTCTCCTTCCAGAGGTGGCACGCGCTGCGGCGGCCGGTGATCTCCGTGCCGTCCTCGTCGGTCACGTGGTGCAGCAGCGGGACCTCCGTGCGGCACAGGTCGGTGGCGACGTCGCAGCGGGGGTTGAACGCGCAGCCGGCCGGAACCTTGAGCAGGTTCGGGGGCAGGCCCTTGATCGCGTACAGCTCCTGGCCCTTCTGGTCCAGGCGCGGGATCGAGCGCAGCAGGCCCTTGGTGTACGGGTGCGCGGGGTTCGCGTACAGCTCGTGCACCGGGGCGGTCTCGACGATCCGGCCCGCGTACATCACGGCGATCTTGTCCGCGACGTCGGCGACCACGCCGAGGTCGTGGGTGATCAGGATCAGGCCCATGTTGTACTCGGCCTGGAGCTCCGCCAGCAGGTCCATCACCTGGGCCTGGACGGTGACGTCCAGGGCGGTGGTGGGCTCGTCGGCGATGATCAGGTCGGGCTGCATCGACAGCGCCATGGCGATCATGATGCGCTGGCGCATGCCGCCGGAGAACTGGTGCGGGTAGTCGTTCACCCGCTGCTTGGCGGCGGGGATGCGCACCCGGTCCATCAGCTCGATGGCCTTGGCCTTGGCCTCGGACTTGGAGGCACCCTGGTGCACCCGGAACATCTCGCCGAGCTGGTAGCCCACGCTGAGCACGGGGTTGAGCGCCGAGAGCGCGTCCTGGAAGATCATCGCGATCTTCTGGCCGCGGATCTTGCGCCGCTCCTCGTTGCTCATCTTGAGCATGTCCCGGCCGCGGAACAGGATCTCGCCCTGGGTCACCTTGCCCGGGGGCATGTCCAGGATGCCCATGATGGTCTGGGCCGTCACGGACTTGCCGGAGCCGGACTCGCCGAGGACGGCGAGGGTCTCGCCGGCCGCGACGGAGTAGTTGACGCCGTTGACGGCCTTGGCGACGCCGTCCCGGGTGTGGAACTCCACGTGGAGGTCCTTGACCTCCAGGAGCGGGGTTCCGACTTCGAGACGATCGCTCTTCTGGTTGTTCTCGATCACGGTGGTCATCGGGTCGTCACCTCTTCTCTCAGCGGAGCTTCGGGTCGAGGGCGTCGCGCACCGCGTCGCCGAGCATGATGAAGGCCAGCACGGTGAGGCTCAGCATGCCTGCCGGGAAGAACAGCGCGAACGGCGCCGTACGGATCAGCTTCTGGGCCGACGAGATGTCGATGCCCCAGGAGATGGTCGGGTCCTGCAGACCGATGCCCAGGAAGCTCAGCGTCGCCTCCAGGGCGATGTAGCCGCCGAGGGAGATGGTGGCGACCACGATCACCGGGGCGATCGCGTTCGGCAGGATGTGCCGGAACATGATCCGGCTGGTGCTGGCGCCGAGCGCCTTGGCCGCCGTCACGAAGTCCGACTGCTTGACCGTGATCACCGAACCGCGCATGACACGGGTCATCTGGGTCCAGCCCAGGGCGATCAGGGCGAAGACCACGCTCCAGATGGTGCGCGTGGGAAAGGCGTTCAGGATCACCAGGGCGCCGAGCAGCAGCGGGATGCCGAAGAAGATGTCGGTGATGCGGGAGATGATCGTGTCGACCCAGCCGCCGAAGTAGCCGGCGACCATGCCGGCGATGCCGCCGAGGACGGTCGTACCGAGGGTCACGCAGATGCCGACCACGACCGAGGCGCGGGCGCCGTAGATGATGCGGGCGTAGATGCTGCGGCCCTGGCCGTCGTAGCCGAACCAGTCACCCTCGAAGAAGTGGTCGTAGACCGGCGGGGTGTGGAAGTGGTTGCGCAGGTCGCCGGCGCGCGGGTCCACCGAGGTGAACAGCCCGGGGGCGATCGCGATCACGATCAGCAGCAGGATCAGCAGCGCGGAGATCACGAAGATCGGCTTGCGCCGGAGGTCGTGCCAGGCGTCGGAGCCGAGGCTGCGCGCCTTCTCCGGCTTGGCGGCCGCCGCGACGGTGGTCTGGGCCGGGATCTTCCCGGTCGTCTTCTTCTCGGTCAGGTCAGGCATACCGGATCCTCGGGTCCAGGACCGCGTAAAGCAGGTCGACGATCAGGCCGGCGGCCAGGTAGACGATCACCAGGAAGGCCACGAAGCCGGAGACGGTCGCGCCCTCCTTCATGTTGATCGCTTGGTAGAGCGCGTGGCCGACACCCTGGACGTTGAAGATGCCCTCGGTGACGATCGCGCCGCCCATCAGGGCGCCGAGGTCGGTGCCGAGGAAGGTGACCACCGGGATCAGCGAGTTGCGCAGCAGGTGGGTGCCGATGACCTTCCGGCGCGGCAGGCCCTTGGCCACCGCGGTGCGGACGTAGTCGGCCTTGATGTTCTCGGCGATGGAGGTACGGGTGAGGCGCGCGACGTAGGCCAGCGACAGCGAGCCGAGCACGACGGCCGGCAGCACCAGCTGGGTGATGTCGTCGCTGTGCTGGACGGTCGGCGTGACCCACTTGAGGTTGATGCCGAAGATCGTCTGGAACAGGAAGCCCAGCACGGGGACCGGGATCGAGATCAGCAGCAGGGTGAAGACCAGCGCACCCTTGTCGAAGATCTTGCCGCGGCGCAGGCCCGCGATCAGGCCGATGCCGATGCCGACCACGATCTCGATGGCGAACGCGAACAGCGCCAGCCGGACCGTGACCGGCAGTGCCTCGGTGATCTTGTCGAGCACCGGACGTCCGTCCAGTGCCGTGCCGAAGTCGCCGGTGAGCAGGCCCCCCATGTAGGAGAGGTACTGCTGGACCAGCGGCTGGTCCAGGTGCTGCTGGTGCTTCAGGGCTGCGAGCTGCACCGGGTCCGGCGCCTTGTCGCCCCACAGTGCTGCCAGCGGGTCACCGGGCAGCAAGTGCACCATGAAAAAGATGAGTGCGGTCGTTCCGAGGAACACCGGAATCATCTGGAGCAGTCGCCTCGCGACAAAGCGCCCCATCGTGCCTCCATGTATGGCTCTGCCGGGCCCGTCAACCCGGCAAGAGATAAGTCGGCGTGCCAACGGCCGGTGCCAGTCCTCGCCCTTGTGGGGATGGGACGGGCACCGGCCGTTGTCACCGGGTCAGGCGGTGCCGACCGATTACTTCTTCTTCTTGACCTCGACGTCGGTGTAGACCGGGTCGCCGAAGGAGTTGAACTTCACGTTCTGGACGTTGTTCGAGTAGCCCGAGTTGGTCTTGTAGTACCAGAGCGGGATCGCCGGCATGTCCTTGGCCAGAACGGCCTCGGCCTGCTGGTAGAGCTCGGCGGTCTTCTCGACCGTGGTGGCCGCGTCGGCCTGCTTCGCCAGGTTGTCGAACTCCGGGCTGGAGTAGCCGGCGTCGTTCGCGGCGGCACCGGTGCCGTAGACGTCCCGCAGGAAGTTGGCGTTCAGCGGGTAGTCCTGCACCCAGCCGGTCCGCATCATGCTCTGGACCTGCTTCTTGGTGACGATGTCACGCGAGGTCTTGAAGTCCGGCTTCGGGTCACCGAGGCACTCGACGCCGGTCGCCTGGCGGATCGAGTTGCAGACCGCGTCCACCCACTCCTTGTGGCCACCATCGGAGTTGTACAGGATGGTGATCTTGCCGCCGGGGACGCCACCGTTGTCGGTGATGAGCTGCTTGGCCTTGGCCGGGTCGTACTTGCAGGCGTCGCCGCAGACGCCGGCCTTGTAGCCCATGACGCCCGGCGCCACGAACGAGTCGGCGGGCTGACGGCTGTTGTTCAGCACCGTCTTGGTGATGGTGTCGCGGTCGATCGCCATCGACAGGCCCTGGCGCACCTTGGCGGCCTTGTCCTTGTCCATGGAGGACCAGTCCGCGTTGTACAGCGCGAAGGAGATGTTCTGGATCGCGCCCTGGGCCTGGTCGATCGCGCGCTTGCCCAGGTCGTCCTTGTACTTGGGCAGGTCGGTCGAGTCGACCTGGTCCAGCACGTCCAGCGTGTCGGACATCAGGTCCTTGTACGCGGCCTCGGGCGAGGTGTAGCTGCGGAAGACGATCCCGCCGTTCTTCGCCTTGTTGGTGCCGGTGTACTTGTCGTAGGCCTTGAGCGTGATGGCCTTGTTGTGCTCCCACGACACGAACTGGTACGGGCCGTTGCCGACCGGCTTCTCGCCGAAGCCCTTCGGGTCCGCGAAGAACCCGGTGGGGAGCGGGAAGAAGGCCGAGTAGCCGAGCTTGTACGTGAAGTACGAGACGGGCTGGGCCAGTTCGATGGTGAAGTGGGTGTCGTCGACGACCTTGAGGCCGGCCATCTCCTTGGCGGTCGGGTCGCCCTTGTCCGGGTGGACGGCGTCGTAGCCGACGATGTCCGAGAACCAGTCGGAGTTGATCTGGTTGTTGGCCGGGTTGGCGGACCAGTTCCAGGAGTCCACGAAGGACTTGGAGGTGACCGGGGTGCCGTCGTGGAAGGTCCAGCCGGACTTCAGCGTGACGGTGTAGTTCTTGGCGTCGGTGGTCTCGATCTTGTCGGCCACCTGGTTGCGAAGAGCACCGGTCGCGGGGTCGTAGTCGACGAGGCCCGTGAACAGCTGCTTGACGATACGGCCGCCCTGGTTCTCCATGGCGTTGGCCGGCTGCAGCGGACGCTGCGGCTCCGCGCTCTGGAAGCTGAACGTGCCCGAGGGGTCGACCGCGGCGCTGTCCGAGCTCCCGGAGGTGTCGCTGCTGCCGCTGCTGCTACAAGCAGTCGCGGCGAGCGCGACAGCAACAGCTGCGACAACCCACTTGGCCTGGCTCACACCACGCATCGGTGTGCCTCCTGAATTCGACGTTTGCGACGAGGAGGGCAACGCGGAACGGTGATCACCGGACCCGCAATGCCGTCCGCGCTCGTGGTTTCGGCGCGCACCCCTGCGCGTTCACCCTTGACCCGAGCCTGACTGCACCCACTATCCGTCACGCACGGACACGAAAGTGACCAGTGACGATCTCAATTAGGTCACATGAACAGTCGGTAAGTTTCGAAAACCGGACATATGAGACATAGCCAGACAGGCACCAAACGGACAGTCGTCACGGATGACGAACTGTCACGTTCGCTCAGCGGACACCTGGGTGTGATGAGCGCTATTCCGTTAATAGCGGCCCCGACAACTTGGAGTAGTTGAAAAAGTTCGCCCCCCTCTCCATCGGAAAGGGGGGCGAAGCATTCCGGCCAAAGGCCGCTCAGGCCGTCCGGATCACGCCTTCTTGGCGCGCGAGGCGCTACGTCCGCGGTCCTTCTGGTCCAGCACGACCTTACGGATGCGAACCGTCTCCGGGGTCACCTCGATGCACTCGTCCTCGCGGCAGAACTCCAGCGACTGCTCCAGCGAGAGCTTGCGCGGCGGCACCAGGTTCTCGGTGGTGTCGGAGGAGGCCGCACGCATGTTGGTGAGCTTCTTCTCCTTGGTGATGTTGATGTCCATGTCGTCCTGGCGCGAGTTCTCGCCGACGATCATGCCCTCGTACACCTCGGTGGTGGGCTCGACGAACAGCGTGCCGCGCTCCTGGATGCCCATCATCGCGAACGGCGTCACGACGCCCGCGCGGTCCGCCACCAGCGAACCGTTGTTGCGCATCCGCAGCTCGCCGAACCACGGCTCGTGGCCCTCGAAGATGCTGTGCGCGATACCCGTGCCGCGGGTGTCGGTCAGGAACTGGGTCCGGAAGCCGATCAGGCCGCGCGACGGGACGATGAACTCCATGCGGACCCAGCCGGAGCCGTGGTTCGTCATGGTCTCCATGCGGCCCTTGCGGGTCGCCATCAGCTGGGTGATCGCGCCGAGGTACTCCTCGGGGCTGTCGATGGTCATCCGCTCGACCGGCTCGTGGGTCTTGCCGTTGATGACCTTGGTGACGACCTGCGGCTTGCCGACGGTCAGCTCGAACAGCTCCCGGCGCATGGTCTCGACGAGGATGGCCAGCGCCAGCTCGCCACGGCCCTGGACCTCCCAGGCGTCCGGACGCTCGGTCGGCAGCACGCGGAGCGAGACGTTACCGATCAGCTCGCGGTCCAGGCGGTCCTTCACCATGCGGGCGGTGACCTTGTGGCCCTTGCCGCCCTTGCCGACCAGCGGCGAGGTGTTGGTGCCGATGACCATCGAGATGGCCGGCTCGTCCACCGTGATGAGCGGCAGCGCGACCGGGTTCTCCAGGTCGGCCAGGGTCTCACCGATCATGATCTCCGGGATGCCCGCGACGGCGCAGATGTCGCCGGGGCCGGCCACCTCGGCCGGCTTGCGGGTGAGCGCCTCGGTCATCAGCAGCTCGGTGATCTTGACCTGCTGGACCGAGCCGTCACGCTTCATCCACGCGACCTGCTGGCCCTTGCGCAGCTCGCCCTGCTCGACGCGGCAGAGCGCGATACGGCCGAGGAAGTTGTCGGCGTCCAGGTTGGTGACGTGCGCCTGGAGCGGTGCCTCCTCGTCGTAGGTCGGGGCCGGGACGTGCGCCAGGATGGTGGAGAAGAAGGGCTCCAGCGAGTCGCTGTCGGCCGGCACGGTGCCGTTCTCCGGCTTGGTCATCGAGGCGACGCCGTCACGCGCACAGGCGTAGACGATCGGGAACTCGATCTGGTCCTCGGTGGCGTCGAGGTCCAGGAACAGGTCGTAGGTCTCGTTGATGACCTCGTCGATCCGGGAGTCCGCACGGTCGGTCTTGTTGATGCACAGGATGACCGGCAGCTTGGCCGTCAGCGCCTTGCGCAGCACGAAGCGGGTCTGCGGCAGCGGACCCTCGGAGGCGTCGACCAGCAGCACGACCGCGTCGACCATCGACAGGCCGCGCTCGACCTCGCCACCGAAGTCGGCGTGGCCCGGGGTGTCGATGATGTTGATCGTGACCGGCGCTCCACCCTCCTTGGGGTGGTACTTGACGGCGGTGTTCTTCGCGAGAATGGTGATGCCCTTCTCGCGCTCCAGGTCGTTCGAGTCCATCATGCGGTCATCGAGGTGCTGGTGGGCCGCGAAGGCGCCGGCCTGCTTGAGCATGGCGTCGACCAGCGTGGTCTTGCCGTGGTCGACGTGGGCGACGATGGCGACGTTACGGATGTCGTTGCGCGTGGGCATGCCTTGCGGATTCTCCCGGAATCGTGGGTTACGGCGGGCCCGGCCGCGAGACGCGCACCGGCGGCCCTTCGGCCGCGCCACCCGTTCCGCCTGCTACTACCGGTCCACCCGCCGGGCATCTGGACATGCCTCGGCTTTTCCCTATGGTACGGGGAACCTTCCAAGGCGGCAGAAACGAGCAGGTCGGGCGGGATCAAGATCACAGACGAGTCACGTCCCCGTCACCCCGCGGTCGCCTTCCGACACTCCCCCGTTCGCGCTCCGGTGGCCCGGCCCGCCCGGCCCCGCTACCGGCTCCGGCCCACGTCCTGGAAGCGCGGCCAGCCGAAGCCGAAGGCCCCCGCCCCGGCCACGCCGGTCCGCACCCCCACCAGCTCCGGCCGCTGGTAGAGCGGGACGGAGTGCCCGAGCTGCCAGATCCGGACGTCCGCCTCCTGCAACAGGTCCAGCCGGGCCGCCGGGTCGAGTTCGGCGGCCGCCCGGTCGAACAGCCGGTCGATCTCCTCGGTGCCGCTGCGGCCGTAGTTGCCGCCGGACTCGAGCGCGCCGTCGGCGTCCGGCCGGGGCTTGGCGTACGCGGCGCGCTGCTCCACGGCCGGGCTGGGGCCGACCGGCCAGGAGAACAGCGCGAGGTCGTAGTCGCCGTCGGCCAGCTGCTCCGGGACGAAGGTGTCGGCGGGCGCGGTCAGCGTCCTCACCCCGATGCCGTACCCGTCGAGGTCCGCGGTGAGCGCGTCGGCGGTGCGCCGGGCGGTCGCGGAGCCGGCCGGGACGAGCAGGGTGAGCACGAGCTCCTTGCCGTCCTTGGTCCGGGTGCTCCCGTTCAACAGCTTCCAGCCGGCCTCGTCCAGCAGCGTCGCGGCGTCGGCCGGTCCGATCGCGGCGCTGTCGTCCCGGTAGCCCTCCTGGTCGCCGGCGAGCAGGTGGCTGCCGAGCGGGGCGCCGGGCAGGCCGAGCGGGGCCAGCGCGGCCTCGGCGACCGACCGCCGGTCCACCGCCCGGGCCACCGCCCGCCGCAGGGCCGGGTCGCCGAGCGGGCCGCGGGTGGCGTTGAGGGTGAGCTGGGTGAGCGAGGGGGCGGCCGCCCGGTGCACGGTGACCCCGGGCAGCGACTCGGCCCGCCGCAGCGCCGACGCCGCCGCCTCGGGCACCGCTTCGGGCGCCGCCTCGGGCG
The DNA here is from genome assembly GCF_042266305.1 of Kitasatospora sp. NPDC056076. NCBI lineage: Bacteria > Bacillati > Actinomycetota > Actinomycetes > Kitasatosporales > Streptomycetaceae > Kitasatospora > Kitasatospora sp. NPDC056076. The sequence continues at coordinate 109,212 of NZ_JBHJWG010000006.1, read as the reverse complement.
GGGCGGCGGCCGCGGAGCCGCCCTTGGACGGGGCCGGGGAGGACGGCGCGGGCGACGGCGGTGCGGGCGACGGCGCGGGCGGCGGCACCGCCCGGTCCACCGCGGCGGTGAGCGGGGCGACGTCCAGCCGGCCCTGGTCCAGCGCGTCCAGCCGCCGCTCGGGCGGCGTGGCCAGGAAGTCGATCCGGTCGGTCTTCGGCCGGTCCCCCCACCAGAGCGGGTTGCGCTCCACGGTGACCCGTCCGCCGTCCTCGTCGTACCGGGTGAGCGCGTACGGCCCGGCGCTCAGGTGGCCGGTGCCGGTCAGCGCCCGGTTGAAGGCGGCCGGCGTGGCCGTCTCGGCGGCCGGGTAGAGCGGCCCGAACAGGGCCCGCCACTCGGCGTACGGCCGCCGGAAGGTCACCTTGACCTCGTGCGGGTCGGCGCCCTCGGCGACCGAGTCGACGGCCTCGTACCCGGCCGCCGGCCCGCCCCGGTAGGCCGGGTCCAGGCCGGACAGGGCGGCCCGCTGGGCACCGAGGTCGGCGGCCGACAGCGGGGTGCCGTCGGTCCAGACGGCGTGCGGGTTGAGCCGGTAGGTGACCACCTGCGGCTGCTGCCCGGGCGGGGTGGACTCGGCGCCCACCAGGTAGTCCGGGTCCGGGACGAGCCGCCCTCGCTCGTCGGGCCGGAACAGCGAGGGGTACAGCGCGTGCGCGAGCAGCGCCGAGTCGGCGCCGGCCCCGCGCTGGTAGACGTTGAGCGTGGCCGGGACGCCGTCCAGCGCCCAGCTGAGCGTGCCGCCGTCCCGGACGGCGCCGCGCTCGGCGGCGCGGACGTCCCCGGTGGTGGCGGTGGGCTCGGCCCGGGCCGGTGCGGGCGAGGGGCCGCGGCCCCGGTCGTCGGAGCAGCCGCCGAGCCCGGCGGCGAGCAGCAGTGCGGCGGCTGCGGCGGTGAGCTGGCGGACGCGCATGGCGGCCATCGAACGCCGCCCGCCCCGCCCGGCCCGCGCCGACACGGCGGGCCGCCGGGCGACTGCACCCGTACGGCCCAGCCCCGCCGGGCGCTACAGCGCCAGCTCGAACCAGACGATCTTGCCCTTGGGCGTGCGCCGGCTGCCCCAGCGCTCGGCCAGCAGGCTGACCAGCTGCAGGCCGCGCCCGCCCTCGTCGGTCTCCTGGGCGCGCCGCTGCCGGGGCTGGGCGTAGCCGTCGTCCCAGACCTCGCAGACCATGCTGCGCTCGCGCAGCAGCCGCAGCCGGATCTCGCCCCGGCCGTGCTTGAGCGCGTTCGTCACCAGCTCGCTGACCAGCAGCTCGGTGGTGTCGACCAGCTCGTCCAGCCCCCGGGCGAGCAGCCAACTGCAGGCCAGTTCACGGGCCTTGGCGACGGAGGTCGGCTCGGGCGGCAGGAACCAGTTGCCGACCGCGTCCTCGGGGAAGGCGTGCACCTTGGCCATCAGCAGGGCGATGTCGTCCTCGCCGTGGTGCGGGTCGAGCTCGCCGAGGACGTGGTCGCAGAGGTCCTCCAGGCCCTTGCCGCGGTCGCTGAGCGCGGCCCGGAAGGCGCGCAGGCCCTCGTCCAGCTGGTGCTTGCGGCTCTCCACCAGGCCGTCGGTGTAGAGGCCGAGCAAGGCGCCGTCCGGGAGGGTCAGCTCGACCTCCTCGAAGGGCTCGCCGCCGACGCCGAGCGGCAGGCCGGGCGGCACGTCGAGCATCCGGGCGGGCTCGCCCGGGCTGAGCAGCACGGGCGGCAGGTGGCCGGCGTTGGCGAACACGCAGCGGCGGGTGACGGCGTCGTACACGGCGTACACGCAGGTGGCCAGGTAGACCTCGCGGGCCTCCTCGTCGGCCGTCGAGGTGAGCCGGCCGTACTGGGTGGGCGGCCCGGCCGGGACGGAGTCGTCGCCGAGGCCGCGGGCGATCTCGTCCAGCGCGCCGAGCACCTCGGCCGGGTCGAGGTCGAGCATGGCCAGGGTCCGTACCGCGGTGCGCAGTTGGCCCATCGCGACGGCGGCGCGCAGACCGCGGCCCATCACGTCGCCGATGACCAGGGCGGTGCGGTTGCCGGGCAGCGGGATGACGTCGAACCAGTCGCCGCCGACCTCGGTGTTGTTGTTGCTGGGCAGGTAGCGGCAGGCGATCTCCAGGCCGCTGGCGGCCGGGTTGCCCGGGGGCAGCAGGCTGCGCTGGAGGATCAGCGCCCGCTCGTGCTCGCGGCGGTAGAGCCGGGCGTTGTCGATGCAGACGGCGGCGCGGGCCACCAGCTCCTCGGCGATCGCCACGTCGCGGGCGTCGAAGGGCTCGCTGCCGATCGCCCGGGAGAGCTGGACGAGGCCCAGCACCTGGTCGCGGGCGACCAGCGGGACGATCAGGGTGGAGCGCAGCAGCGGGTCGCGGCCGGGCTCGGGGACGACGCTGCGGCCGGTGCGCAGCGCCCGGGCGTGCGGGGAGCGGCGCGGGTAGCAGAGGGTGCCGCCGGCTTCGGCGATCGGCAGGCCGGTGACCGAGCCGAGCACCGAGGAGGCGCCGCCGATGACGCTGGAGACGGCGACCCGGCGCAGTTCGCCGCTGCCGTCGGTGAGCACGGTGTCGCCGAGGCGCCCGGCGCTGGGGACGGTCTCGCCGGAGAGCAGCGCGGTGTACAGGTCGACGGTGGCGAGGTCGCAGAACGGCGGGACGACCACGTCCAGGAGTTCCTTGGCGGTGGTCTCCAGGTCGAGGGTGGAGCCGATGTGCGCGCTGGCCTCGTTGAGCAGGGCGAGGTTGCGGCGCACGCCGTCGGCCTCGCGCTCGGCGACGTGCCGGCTGGTGACGTCGGAGACCTGTCCGGCCACGCCCATCGGCTGCCCGGCCGAGCCGTTGAGCCGGTACAGCGAGACGGCCCAGAGCCGGTTGCCCTCGCGGGTCGGGACGGCGCTGTGGAAGCGCAGGTCGAAGACGGGCTCCCCGGTGGCGAGGACCTTGCGCAGGGCGGCACTGAGCCGGTCGGCCTCGGACGGCGGGAAGAGGTCGTGCGGGGTGAGGCCCTCCAGGTCGGTGGGGACGAGGCCCATTCCGGAGGCGAAGGCGTCGTTGACCCGCTGCAGCCGCAGCCGGTCGTCGAAGAGCACGAAGCCGGTGGGCGTCTGCCCGAAGACGGCTTCGGAGGCGGCGAGGTCGGTCTCGATCCGGCGCAGCCGGCCGAGGTCGACCGCCAGACAGGTGGCGCCCGCGGCGGGCAGGGCGCTGTCGGGCATCAGGTAGAGCTCGGCGAGTCCCTCGCCGCCGGCGGCGTCCCGGTAGGGGGTGGTGCCGACCCACTCCTCGCCGGCCAGGGTGCGCTCCAGCCGGGCGCGGCCGCGGCGCCAGAGTTCGCGGGGGACGAAGGTGCTGATCGGGTCGGCGCCCACGGCCTCGGCGGCGGGGACGCCGAAGAACTCGGCGGCGCGCTCGCTCCACTGGCTGATCCGGCCGTCGGGGCCGATCGCGAAGGTGGCGACCCGGATGTAGTCGTAGATCGAGCCCGGGTCCCCGGCGCCCCAGGGCCGGGATTCGGCGGCCGGGTGGGCCGCGGCGCGGCCGTCGCGGCCCGGGCCGGCGGCGGCGTGGGCCGGCGGCGGCGCCGGTACGGGCAGGTGCGGGGAACCGGCCTGCCCGGGCACAGCGGCATGACCGCTGCTGCTCGGCGCGTTCCGCGCCGGAGTGCTGTTCAACGGACCGACCCCTCCAACCCGCGACCGTCCGGATGTCGAGAAGACCGAGTATTCATCATCGAGGGGTGCGTTCACACGCCCTCAACATCACAACATCAGATCGGGCGAAGGTTTTTGTCCTACCGCCCGCGCAACCACAATGCCACGCCCGCGCCCCCTTCCGGAGCGCGCGCTCCCCCTGAGCGCCCGTTGGCATATGCAGCACGGTTCTCCCGACGGTCCGGACGCTCTACTCGCGTCACTCCTCGCCGGTGTCACTACCCGGCAGTGCCAGCTCGAACCAGACCACCTTGCCGATCCCCTCGGCCCGGGCACCCCAGTGCAGCGCGAGCCGGTGGACCAGCTCCAGGCCCCGGCCGCCCTCGTCGGCCTCGGCCGCGTGGCGCTCCCGGGGCGGGTCCGGCAGCGGGTCGGAGATCTCGACCAGCAGGGTCTCGCCGAGGGTGAGCCGGACCCCGATCGGGGCGCTGGCGTACCGGACGGCGTTCGTGACCAGCTCGCTGACCAGCAGCTCCGCGGTGTCGGTGAGGTCCTCGACGCCCCACTCGGCGAGCGCGGCGCGGACCAGCCGACGGGCCCGGGAGACGGCGGTCGGCTCGGCGGGCAGCGTCCAGCCGGCCGTCGGGGTACCGGCCTGGCCGTGCCCGAGCCGGGCCAGCAGCAGGGCGACGTCGTCCGGCTCGCGGCCCTGCTCCATGGTGTCCAGCACCGCCTCGCAGGCGGCCTGGATGGAGGCGTGCGGCTCCTGGAGCACGGTGACCAGCCGGCCCAGGCCGACGTCGAGGTCCTTGTCCCGGGACTCCACCAGGCCGTCGGTGCAGAGCGCGAGCAGGCTCCCCTCGGGGATCTTCAGTTCGACCGATTCGAACGGAACTCCGCCCACGCCGAGCGGGGCGCCGGAGGGCAGGTCGAGGATCCGCCCGGCCCCGCCGCGCAGCGGGCCACCGGTGCGGGTCGGCTCCACCGCCCCCTCGCCCGGCACCACCAGCACCGGCGGGATGTGCCCGGCCTTGGCCACCGTCAGCTTCGCCGTGCCCGGGTCGAAGACGGCGTAGACGCAGGTGGCGAGCAGCGCCTCGTCCGGGCCCTGGGCGAGGTCGTCGGCCAGCTCGTGGACGTGCCGCAGCAGGACGTCCGGCGGCAGGTCGAGGGCGGCCAGCACCCGGACGGCGGTGCGCAGCCGGCCCATCGTGGCGGCGGCCCGCAGGCCGTGGCCCATCACGTCGCCGACCACCAGCGCGGTCCGGTCGCCGGGCAGCGGGATGACGTCGAACCAGTCGCCGCCGACCTCGGTGCCGCTGCTGCCGGGCACGTACCGGTAGGCGACCTCGACGCCGGTGGGCTGGGGGACCTGCTGCGGGAGCAGGGTGCGCTGGAGGGTGAGCGCGGCGGTGCGCTCGCGGGCGTACAGCCGGGCGTTGTCCAGCGAGCTGCCGGCCCGGTCGGCGAGTTCGACGGTGAAGGCGAGGTCGTCCCGGTCGAAGCCCTCGCGGTAGCCGGCCCGGCTGACCAGCAGCAGGCCGATCACGATGCCGCGGGCGCGCAGCGGGACCACCAGCATCGAGTGCACGCCCAGGTCGTGGGCGGCCTGCATCTTGGGGTCGCCGGGGTAGGTGACGTCGTCCAGCTGGTCGGCGCCGGACAGCAGTTCGGGCACCCCGGTGCGCAGCACCCGGCCGCAGGCGGAGTCCTCGGCGAAGGTGATCCGGGCGCCGCGCCGGAGCATCACCTCGACCTCGGGGCCGTCCTGGACCGAGGCGGTGCCGAGCTGGAGCAGCGAGGTGCGCCGGTCGTGGCCGTGCCGGGGCAGGTCGTCACCGTGCGCGACGGCCTGGAGCAGGATCACCGCGGAGTGGTCGGTCAGCCGGGGCACCACCGAGTTGGCCAGTTCCTGGGCGATCCGGGCGGCGTCGAGCAGGTCTCCGACCCGGGAGCCGAACTCGTTGAGCAGCGAGAGCCGCCGCCGGGCGTGTTCGACCTTGGCCACCGCTCGGTAACGCTCCGTCACATCCATGACGGTGCCGGAGATGCCGAGCACCCGGCCGGCCCGGTCGGTCATCCGGCTGTAGGAGATCGAGCGGTAGCCGGCCCGGGTGGTGACCGGGGAGGCGAGGGTGACGTCGATGACCGGCTCGCCGGTGGCCAGCACCTGGCGCTGGATCGCGGTGATCTCGTCGGCGGCCCGCTCGGGCAGGGTCTCGCCGGTCGTGCGGCCGACGTGGTCCTCCAGGGCGACGCCGTTCATCTCGGCCAGGGTCTGGTTGACGGCGGTGTAGCGCAGGTCGGTGTCCAGGATGGCGATGCCCAGCGGGGACTGCTCGAACAGCGCGTCGCGCACCGCGAGGTCCCGCTCGACGGCCCGTACGGCCGCCGCCTCGGCCAGGTTGACCTGGAGGAACGGGGTGCCGTCGCCGTCCACCAGCAGGGAGATCCGGGCGTCCACGGCGACCGGCACGCCGTCCCGGTCGCGCAGTTCGGCGTTGCCCGCCCAGCGGCCGTGCCGCAGGGTGTCCTGGACCGCGGTCCGGATCCGGGCGACCTGCTCCTGGTCCGGGATCAGCTCGTCGATCCGGCGGCCGACCAGCAGCTCGCTCGGCCAGCCGAGCAGCTCCTCGGCGGCCGGGCTCCACAGCACCACCCGGCCCGCGGTGTCCAGGATCGCGATGGCGACCTTGAGCATGTCCAGCAGGCTGCCCCCGGGCGGCGCGGCCAGGCCCTGCCGGGCGTCCGCCGGGCCGCCGGGGTACGGCCGGCCGGGGCGGCCGCGCAGGGCGGGCCGGACGCCGGGCTCGGGGACGGCCAGGGTCGGCGCCGGCTGGACCGGCTGGGCACGGCCCGGGACGTCGGAGCCGCCGCGGCGGCGGCCGGACGACGGCGGCTGCGGGGCGGCCGCGGGGGCGGCACGGCGCAGCCGGGCGCGGGCGGCGGCGCCTCCCGCGGTGCCTGCCCGGCGCGCTCCCCCGCCGCCGTTCCCGGTTGTCGACACCGACGGGGCCTCCGGCTCTGGTCGGGATCGGCGTCGCCGGCTGGGGCGGCTCACCGATGGTGACGAATGGTGTCGAAAGGCGACATACCCAGCAGAACCCAGGCTATCCCGGCCGCCGGGTCGTCTTGTCCGATTGACCTATCCGGCGGCTTGCGCGTCGCCCGCCACCGCGAGCAGCTCGGCGACCTGCGGCAGGACCTCGCGGTCGTGCCCGATCCAGTCCACCGAATCCAGCTCGGCCGGGCCCAGCCAGCGCAGCTCGTCGTGGTCCTCCAGCGCGCTCGGCTCACCGGACAGCAGCTCGGCGGCCCAGAAGCGCAGCTCCAGCCCCGGCCGCACGGCCCACCCGCCGGACAGCCGCCGCAGCGCCCTGGCCCGTACGCCCAGCTCCTCCAGCAGCTCGCGCTCCAGCGCCTGCGCCTCGGTCTCGCCGGGCTCGGCCTTGCCACCGGGGAACTCCCAGCGGCCGGCGACCGACGCGGGCGCGTTGCGGCGGGCGGCGAGCACCCGGCCGCCGCGGATCAGCACCCCGCCGACGACGATCCTCGGCGGGGTTCCGACAGTGGTCTCACCGGCCTGTTCCATGCCCCCGACCCTACGGGGCCGGGTCCTGGTCCTGGGCCTCGACCCAGTACAGCTGCTTGTGGCCGCGCGCCTCGAACTCGGCCGCCAGGCGGTGCGCCTCGGCCTCGGCCAGGTTCCCGGCGACCAGGAAGCGGTTGCCGTTGTCGTCCTGCCGCATCACCCGAAAGGTGCCCATGGCGGGAGGGTAGCGGGTGGGGCCCGGCCGTGGCCCGGTTCGGGCCCGGGCCGGGGTTCGGACCGGGGTCCGGGTCCGGCGCGGTGTCCCCGGCCGGCGTGGGGGTCGGGCCGGGGACACCGGGGTGACCCTACGGCTCCCGCGCTACCGGCAGGTACGGGCGGGGTTAACGCCGGGTAACCCGGCGACCGGCCCCGCCCTCTCGGGGCGGGCGGGCTCAGACCCGGAGGTCGGGCACCTGCTCGCCGGTGGACAGGCCGAGCGAGCGCCGGATGTCCACGCTGACCGGCACCGTCCTGGCGACCAGCGCCCGGGCCCGGCGCAGGTCGCCCGCCACGTCGCCGCCGGAGGCCGCGGCGTCCCAGGCGACGGCCGCCTGGGACTGGGTCTCGGCCAGCTTGTCCATCTTCGCCTGGACGTCGGTCGGCCACTCCGCCGTCGGCTTGCGCAGCGCGGCGGCCTCGGCCCGGGAGGCGGCGGCCATCCGGCGGGCCCAGGACCGGTACTCGGCCTCGGCGACCGCCACGTCCTGCTTCGGGGTGTCCAGGTAGGCCGCGTTGAAGCCCCGGACGGCCTCCAGGTAGGCCAGCTGGACGGAGGTCAGACTGCGGCGGTCGGTGCGGACCGTCCCCAGGTGCTGGTCGTCCGGGTCCTCGAAGCCGCAGGTGACGTACCGTTCGCCGGCCGCCCAGTTGCCCGCGCTCGGGTAGAGGTAGACGTCGTCCATGCCGTCCGGGACGGCCCACTGGTCCAGCGCGTAGTCGTCGAGCACCCTGCGGCACAGGGCGGCGGCCCGCTCGCGGACGACCGTCGCGCCCGGGTAGGCGCCGCTGCTCTCCGGGACCTTCACGGTGCCGGCCACCTCGCCGTTGTGCCGCTCCGCACAGGCCACCCGGCGCACCCAGTACACCGTCTCGTCGCCGTTCTCGTCCGGCTGCCCGCTCGTCCCGGAGGAGAGGTAGCAGTCCCCCGCCTTCAGCGCCGACCAGCGGACCGACCCGGCGGGCGGCTTGGCGGCGTACCGGTCGCCCCGTCCGTTCCGCGCGGGGCCGAAGTCCCCCGCGCCGAGCGCGAGCGACAGCAGCAGGGTGCCCGCCACCCCGAGCACCAGGCCGGTGACCGCCATGCCGCGGCCGCGCTGGCCGGTCCGCTTGATCTGGACCAGCGCGAGGATCCCGAACACCAGGGCCACCGGCGAGAGCAGGCTCAGCGCGGTCGCCAGCGAGCCGACGGCGAAGCCGTTGGTGCGCGGCTCCGGCCGGGGGGCGTACGGGTCGAGGACGTACGGCGGGTAGGGGTGCGGGTACGGCTGCGCGGGCGGGCCCGGCCGGGGATGGGCGTAGGGGTGGCCGGGCCGCAGGCCGGACTCGGCGGAGGGCGGCACCGAGGCCCAGCCGCCGGCGGGCAGCGGCGGGGGCGGCGGCTGGGGCGGGGCCAGCGGGGACGGGGCCGACGGGGACGGGGGGCCGGCCTCGACCGGCGGGGCCCAGGGGTCGGCCGGTCCGGCCTCCGCCGGGCCCGGCGGCCGCGCGGCCGCGGCCCGTTCCTCGGCGGGCCCCGGGTCCTTGCGGAAGTCCACCCGCGGGTCCGGCCCCGGAGCGGCGGGCGGCGCGGACTCAGGCTCGGACACGTGGACTCCCCCGGCCCGCCGGGGCGGGCCTCGACTCGGCGTTTCGGCTCTCGACACCGCCCCGCGGGCCGGACGGGCCCGAGCTGAACGGTCGCGCGACTTTACCTGATCTTTCCGAACGCCCGCCCCGCCGTTACCGCCCCGCCGTTACCGACCCGGCCGCTCCGGCCGCTCCGTCATGACGGCCCCGGCCGTTCCGCCCCGACCCGGGCCAGGACCTCGCCGTGGATCATCGAGAACCAGCCGTCGCCGGCGGCGCTCCACTCCCGCCAGCCGGCCGCGATCCGTTCCAGCTCGGCGGGCTCCGCGAAGCCCCGTTCCACCGCCGTCCGGCCGAAGGCCGTCCCGGTCACCCGGTCCGCCCACATCCCGGCCCACCACGCGCGCCGCTCGGGCGTCGCGAACGTCCAGGTGCCGGTACTCGCGGTGACATCGGTCAGACCGGCCGCCCGGGCCCAGGACAGCAGTCGCCGTCCGGCGTCCGGTTCGCCGCCGTTGGCCCGGGCGGTCCGCCGGTAGAGCTCCAGCCAGCGGTCCAGCGCCGGCGCCTGCGGGAACCAGGTCATCGTGGCGTAGTCGACGTCCCGGGCGGCGACCAGCCCGCCGGGCGCCGTCACCCGGCCCATCTCGCGCAGCGCGGCCACCGGATCGGCCACGTGCTGCAGCACCTGGTGGGCGTGCACCACGTCGAACTCGCCGTCCCTGTACGGCAGTCGGTGCACGTCAGCCAGTTCGAACACGACATTGGCCAGACCGCGCCCGGCGACGTACCCGGCGGCCTGCTCCAGCACCTCGGCGGAGGCGTCCACGGCCACCACCCGCCCGGTGGGGCCGACCAGCTCGGCCAGGTCGGCGGTGATCGTGCCCGGGCCGCAGCCGACGTCCAACAGTGCCTGGCCGGGCCGCAGTTCGGCCAGCAGATAGCCGGCCGAGTCGGCGGCGGTACGGGAGCGGTGCGAGCGCAGCACGGCCTCCTGGTGGCCGTGGGTGTAGGCGGCGGCAGGCTGCGGTCCGGGCATGGGGTCCCCCCTGAGACGTGGTCGGCGTTTCCGTTTCCGCGATACCCCGACGCTACGCTCCATCCCGGATGGCGAGAAGAACCGTCTCACATAGCGATCGGAGGGCGGCCCCGCCGGCACCGGCGGCCGTACCGTGGAGGCGCCCGACCGAACCGCCCCGAGCGGTCCCGAACGGTCCCGACAGAACGGTCCGCCCATGCCCGGCCCCGGCCAGCGCCCCTTCGTCCTGCTGAGCGCCGCCGTCTCCCTCGACGGCCACCTCGACGACGCCTCCCCCGACCGCCTGCTGCTCTCCGGCGCCGCCGACTTCGACCGGGTCGACCAGGAGCGGGCGGCCGCCGACGCGATCCTGGTCGGCGGCAACACCCTGCGCGCCGACAACCCGCGCCTGCTGGTCGACGACCCCGCGCGACGGGCCGCCCGGGTGGCCGCCGGGCGGCCCGAGCACCCGCTGAAGGTGACGCTCAGCGCGAGCGGCGCCCTCGGCGCCGACCTGCGGTTCTGGCACACCGGCGGCGCGAAGCTCGCCTACACCACCGCGGCCGGGGCGGCGGTGCTGCGGCCCCGGCTCGACGGGCTGGCCGAGGTGGTCGCGCTCGGCGACTCGGTCGACCTCGGCGCGGTGCTGGACGACCTGGGCGCGCGCGGGGTGCGCCGGCTGATGGTCGAGGGCGGCAGCGGGGTACACACCCAGTTCCTCGCCCAGGGCCTGGCGGACGAGCTCCAGCTGGCCGTCGCCCCGCTGCTGGTCGGCCAGCCCGGAGCGCCGCGGTTCGTCGGCCCGGCCGCGTTCCCCGGCGGCCCGACCCGGCGGATGCGGCTGCTGGAGGCACGTACGGTGGGCGACGTCGTCCTGCTCAGGTACGCCCCGAAGGAGCCCGCGCCGTGACCCACCCCGCCGCCACCGACCTCGGCCACCTGCGCCGGGCCGTCGAACTCTCCCGCCGCTGCCCGCCCTCGGAGACGGCCTTCTCGGTCGGGGCGGTGGTCGTCGGCGCCGACGGCGAGGTGCTGGCGGAGGGCTACAGCCGGGAGGCGGACGCGCACGACCACGCCGAGGAGGCGGCCCTGGCCAAGCTCCCGGCGGGCGACCCCCGACTGCGCGGGGCGACCGTCTACAGCAGCCTGGAGCCCTGCGGGCAGCGCGCCTCCCGCCCGGTGCCGTGCGCCCGGCTGCTCATCGCGGCGGGCGTGCCCCGGGTCGTGGTCGCCTGGCGCGAGCCGGACCTCTTCGTCACCGACTGCCAGGGCACCGCACTGCTGGAGGCGGCCGGGGTCGAGGTGGTGGAACTGCCGGAGCTGGCCGAGGAGGCCCGGGCGGTCAACGCCCACCTGCTCCCGTGATCTTTTGTATCATCAAGGAACAAAGAGCTCACCTCTCCGCCGCGCCCCCAGGAGCCGCCCCATGACCGCCACCCCCGTCCGGTTCACCACCCGCGCCCTCCTCCTCGACATGGACGGCACCCTGGTCAACTCCGACGCCGTGGTCGAGCGCTGCTGGACCCGCTGGGCCGAGCGGCACGGCCTCGACCCCGTCGCGGCGCTCACCGTCGTCCACGGCCGCCAGGGCCACGCGACCATGGCCGAACTGCTGCCGCACCGCCCGGTCGAGGAGAACCTCGCCGAGAACGAGCTGATGCTCGCCGAGGAGCGGGCCGACACCGAGGGCGTCGTCCAGGTCGCGGGCGCCGACGCCTTCCTCGCCTCGCTGGCCGGCCTGCCGCACGCCCTGGTCACCTCGGCCGACCTCCCCCTCGCCCGGGTGCGGATGGACGCCGCCGGCCTGCCGATGCCGCCCGTCCTGGTCACCGCCGAGTCCGTCGGCGCCAGCAAGCCCGACCCCGAGGGCTTCCTCAAGGGCGCCGCCGCCCTCGGCTTCGCCCCCGCCGACTGCGTGGCCTTCGAGGACTCCGGCGCCGGCATCGCCGCCGCCCGCGCCGCCGGCATGCGCGTCATCGGCATCGGCCCCCGCGCCGCCGCCCACCACCCGGACGCCCTCGCCCCCACCCTCACCGCCGTCACCGTCACCCCGTCCCCCGACGGCACCCTCACCCTCACCGTCCACCCCTGAGCACCGACCCCGGACGGCGGATCCGCGGCTTGTCGCCGCACCGAGCACGGGCGTACAGTTTCTTGTACCTATCGAAGGGGAGTCGAGCCATGAAGACGATGACCTACTCGGAGTCCCGCGCACACTACGCCGAGGTGCTCAACGCGGTCACGGACGACCGCGAGGAGATAGTGATCACCCGCGCCGGGCACGAACCGGTGGTCATCGTCTCGCTGGAGGACTACCAGTCCCTCAAGGAGACCGCCTACCTCCTGCGCAGCCCCGCGAACGCCCGCCGCCTGCTGGCCTCCATCGAGGAGCTGGAGAGCGGCGGAGGGACCGTGCGGGAGCTGGCGGACCCGGAGTGAAGATCACCTTCGCCTCCCGGGCCTGGGAGGACTACCTGTGGTGGCAGACCCAGGACCGCAGGACCCTCAAGCGGATCAACACGCTCATCGCCGATGTCGCGCGCAACGGCAACGAGGGGATCGGCAAACCGGAACCGCTCAAGCACGGGTTCCAGGGCTACTGGTCACGCCGGATCAACGACGAGCACCGCTTGATCTACAAGGTCACCGACGACGCGGTCCTGATCGCCCAGTGCCGCTACCACTACGAGAACTGAGCCGCCCGGACCACCCCGAAGGGGCCGGACTCCCGTGGGAGTCCGGCCCCTTCGGGCATGACGGCCGGTCAGACGTTGAAGCGGAACTCCACGACGTCGCCGTCCTGCATGATGTATTCCTTGCCCTCGATGCGGGCCTTGCCCTTGGAGCGGGCCTCGGCGATGGAGCCGGTCTCGACCAGGTCGTCGAAGGAGATCACCTCGGCCTTGATGAAGCCCTTCTGGAAGTCGGTGTGGATGACTCCGGCGGCCTCGGGGGCGGTGGCGCCCTTCTTGATGGTCCAGGCGCGGGTCTCCTTCGGGCCGGCCGTGAGGTAGGTCTGCAGGCCGAGGGTGTCGAAGCCGACGCGGGCGAGGGTGGCGAGGCCGGGCTCCTCCTGGCCCATGGACTGGAGGAGTTCGAGGGCCTCGGCGTCGTCGAGCTCGATCAGCTCGGACTCGATCTTGGCGCTGAGGAAGATCGCCTCGGCCGGGGCGACCAGGGCGCGCTGGGCGTTCTTGAAGTCCTCGTCGGCCAGCTCGTCCTCGTCCACGTTGAAGACGTAGAGGAAGGGCTTGGCGGTCAGCAGGTGCAGCTCGCGGATCGGGGCGGTGTCGAAGCCGGCCTCGAAGAGGGTCTTCCCGGTCTCCAGGACCGCCTGGGCGGCCTCGGCGGCGGCCAGCACGGGGGCGGTGTCCTTCTTGAGGCGCGCCTCCTTCTGGAGCCGCGGCAGGACCTTCTCGATGGTCTGGAGGTCGGCCAGGATCAGCTCGGTGTGGATGGTCTCGATGTCGTCCTTGGGCGACACCTTGCCGTCCACGTGCACCACGTCCGGGTCGGTGAACGCGCGCACGACCTGGCAGATCGCGTCCGACTCACGGATGTTGGCGAGGAACTTGTTGCCCAGGCCCTCGCCCTCGCTGGCGCCGCGCACGATGCCGGCGATGTCGACGAAGTCGACGGTGGCCGGGAGGATGCGCTGCGAGCCGAAGATCTCGGCGAGCTTGGCCAGCCGCGCGTCCGGGACGCCGACGACGCCGACGTTCGGCTCGATGGTGGCGAACGGGTAGTTGGCCGCCAGCACGTCGTTCTTGGTCAGGGCGTTGAACAGGGTCGACTTGCCGACGTTCGGCAGGCCGACGATTCCGATCGTGAGCGACATGAAGCGCAGTCCCGTGGGCTTGGAGGAGTTGGGTCGGCACCGTACGGGCCGACCCCCAAGTCTACGGGCAGCACCTGCCGGGGCTCACGCCTCGGTCGGCGCGGGCAGCGGCTCCAGGAACTCCAGCCGGTTGCCCAGCCCGTCGGCGGAGTAGAAGCGGCGGTGGCCGGGGTGGTGGTCGTCCCAGGCGACCTCGTGGCCGTGCGCGGCGAGCCGCTCGGCCAGGGCGTCCAGCGAGGTCACCAGGATGCCGGGGTGCCCCTTGCGGGCCGGGCGGAAGTCCGGGGTGACGCCGAGGTGCACCTCGACCCCGCCGCCGCGGAACCAGCAGCCGCCGCGCGCCGCCAGCACCGGGGGCTTCGGGAGCTCGGTCATCCCGAGCACGCCGGACCAGAAGGCGCGGCACTCGTCCTCGGCGCCGGTCGGGATGTCGAGCTGGACGTGGTCGAGGCGTTCGAAGGTGAAGTCGGCGGTCATGCGGCGGTCCCCCGTACGGTCATCGGATGATCATGATGTGTCGACTCGGCCGAGCAGGTCAGCCCCTTGAGTGACGATCACAGGAGTACGCCATCCGGGGACACGGAACAAGACCTGAACGGTCCATTACACAGTGTGGCGATGATCGGACCGTACGTTGGGCGGGTGGAGCAGAGCATCCGTACCCAGCCGCCAGGGCCCAGACGCCGTCCGCCGACCGGCGCGGCCCCGGCCGCCGTCCCCGGTCCCGGCCGGGCACCCGAGAGCGCCCGAGCCCCCGCGGCTCCCCCGTCCCGGCTGCGCCCGGTGGCCGACCGGCCCGCCGCGCGCCCCGCCCCGAAGCGCCGGCTGCGCGTGTACGGACGGCGCCGGACCGGCCGGCCGACCCGGCTGACCGCGATCGGCACCGGCGTGCTCGCGGTGCTGGCCACGCTGGCGGTGGCCGGCCTGGACCGGCTGCTCTTCGAGGACCTCGGCTGGCTGTTCGGCCTCGGCTACCTGGTGGTCTGCTTCCAGCTGGCCGTCCGGGTCCGCTACGCCGACCTGCTGGCCGCCCCGATCAGCGGGCCGATCGCCTTCGCCGTGGCACTGCTGGCGCTCGCCCCGGTCAGCTCCTCCGGCGTCACCGCCCAGGTGGTGGCGCTGGCGACCGGGCTGGCGCTGCGGGCCGGCTGGCTGTTCTCCGGCACCGGGCTGGCCGCGCTGATCGTGCTCGCCCGCTTCGTCGCCCAGCGCCGCTTCCACCGCTCCCGCTGACGGCCCGGCGCGCGGGCGCCGAGGGCCGTGCCCTAGCCCGCCGCCCGGGCCGCCGCCATGGCGGCCCCGACGATGCCCGCGTCGTTGCGCAGCTCCGCCGGCACCACCCGCGCCCCGCGGTCCCTCAGCAGCGGCAGGAACTTCTCGTGCTTGCGGCTCACCCCGCCGCCGATCACGATCAGTTGCGGGGAGAACAGCATCTCCACCAGGTCCAGGTACTCGTCGACCCGCCCGGCCCACTGCTCCCAGGTCAGGTCGTGCCGCTCCCTGGCGGCCGAGGAGGCGCGGCGCTCGGCGTCCTTGCCGCGCAGCTCCAGGTGGCCCAGTTCGGTGTTGGGCACGAGCGTGCCGTCCACGAAGAGCGCGCTGCCGATGCCGGTGCCGAAGGTGAGCACCAGGACCACGCCCGACTCGCCCCGCCCAGCGCCGTGCTCGGTCTCGGCGAGGCCGGCCGCGTCCGCGTCGT
Organism: Kitasatospora sp. NPDC056076; assembly: GCF_042266305.1. Lineage (NCBI taxonomy): Bacteria > Bacillati > Actinomycetota > Actinomycetes > Kitasatosporales > Streptomycetaceae > Kitasatospora > Kitasatospora sp. NPDC056076. The sequence continues at coordinate 93,628 of NZ_JBHJWG010000006.1, read as the reverse complement.
TGAGCACGGTCGCGGGCATGCCCAGCGCGTCGCGGAAGAGGCCCTCCGCGTCCAGGCCGATCCAGCCCTTGTCCACGTTGGCCGCGGTCCGGGTGCGGCCGCCGACCACCACCCCAGGGAAGGTCAGCCCGACCGGCCCCTGGTGGTCGAAGTGCTGGACCACCTCGCGGACGGCGGCGACCACGGCCCCGGGCTCGGACGGCTGCGGGGTGAGCACCTTGTGCCGCTCCTGGGTGAGTGCTCCCCGGGCGAGGTCGACCGGGGCGCCCTTGATGCCCGAGCCGCCGATGTCCACGCCGAATACCGCCGTCATCGTTCCGCCTTCCGCCGTCCGGCCGTCGACCGGCTTGTCCACAGCCTGTGCACAAAGCTACGAGAGCCTGGACGGGGGCGCACCGCAATCGACGGGCCCGCACCATGCGACGGGCCCGCACAGCGCGACGGACCCGGTGCCCGCAGCGGGGCACCGGGTCCGTCGTGGCGGGTCCAGGGTTCGAGGACGGGCCCTACAGCTTGCCGGCCGCCTCGGCGCGCAGGTCGCGGCGCAGCTCCTTGGGCAGCGAGAAGGTCAGGTGCTCCTCGGCGGTCTTGACCGTCTCCACCGTGTCGTAGCCGCGCGCGGCCAGGAACTCCAGCACGCCGTCGACCAGGATCTCCGGCACCGAGGCGCCGCTGGTCAGGCCGACCGTGGTGACGCCCTCCAGCCAGGACTCCTGGATCTCCTCGGCGAAGTCGACCAGGTGGGCGGCCTTGGCGCCGTACTCCAGGCCGACCTCGACCAGGCGGACCGAGTTGGAGGAGTTCTTGGAGCCGACCACGATCAGCAGGTCGGTCTCCGGGGCCAGCTGCTTGACCGCGACCTGGCGGTTCTGGGTCGCGTAGCAGATGTCGTCGCTGGGCGGGCTGACCAGCGCCGGGAAGCGCTTCTTCAACTCGCCGACGGTGGCCATGGTCTCGTCCACCGAGAGCGTGGTCTGGGAGAGCCAGACGATCTTGGACTCGTCCCGCACCTGGACGTTGGCGACGTCCTCGGCACCGTCCACCAGGTGGATCCGGTCCGGGGCCTCGCCCATGGTGCCGACGACCTCCTCGTGGCCCTCGTGGCCCACCAGCAGGATGTCGTAGCCCTCGTCGGCGAAGCGCACGGCCTCCTTGTGCACCTTGGTGACCAGCGGGCAGGTGGCGTCGACGGTCGCGAGCTTGCCGGCCCGCGCCTCGTCGTGGACGGACGGGGCGACGCCGTGCGCGGAGAACACGACGATCGAGCCCTCGGGCACCTCCTCCGTCTCGTCGACGAAGATCGCGCCCTTCTTCTCCAGGGTCTGCACCACGTACTTGTTGTGGACGATCTGCTTGCGGACGTAGATGGGCGCCCCGTACTGCTCCAGGGCCTTCTCCACGGCGATCACGGCGCGGTCGACACCCGCGCAGTAGCCCCGGGGGGCGGCGAGCAGGACACGGCGCTGCGCGGTGTTGGACATGCCCCCATCGTACGGGCGACCGGGAGCCCCACCGCCCGGGGCGGGCCGCACCGCCGCCCCGGACGCCGGCCCGGACGCCTTCCGGTCGCAAAGGGTCGGAAGTTGCTCAAGCCTGGTCTCCATGAGCGCTGTGAACGAGCAGCCGACGCCGAGCGGCCTGCGCCGCACCCTGGGCGTCCGCGATCTGATGGTCTACGGGCTGCTGTTCATCGCCCCGATGGCCCCGGTCGGCGTCTTCGGCGTGCTGGACGCCCGGAGCCACGGCGCCGTGGCGGCCGTCTACCTGGCGGCGACGGTCGCGATGGGCTTCACCGCCTTCTCGTACGCCCAGATGGTCCGCGCGGTGCCGCAGACCGGCTCGGTGTTCGCCTACGCGCGGGCCGGGCTGGGCGAGGGGCCGGGGTTCATCGCCGGGTGGATGGCGATGCTGGACTACCTGCTGATCCCCGCGGTGGCCTACCTGTTCTCCGGGATCGCGCTGAACTCGCTGGTGCCCGGGGTCTCGCGCTGGGTGTGGACGGCGGCCGCGGTGCTGGTGACCACCGCGCTCAACCTGGTCGGGGTGCGGACGGCGGCCGCGGTCGGGTTCGCGGTGCTCGCCCTGGAGATCGCGGTGCTGGCGGTGTTCGTGGTCGCGGCCGTGGTGGTGCTGGTGCGGGACGGCGCGCGGCGCGGCTGGGACACGCCCTTCACCGCCGTCGGGGGCTTCTCGCTCACCGCGGTGGTCTCCGCGGTGTCCGTCGCGGTGCTCTCCTACCTGGGCTTCGACGCGATCGCGACCTTCGTCGAGGAGGCGGTCGGCGCCTCCGCCGCGGTGGCCCGGGCGGTGCTGTGGTGCCTGGCACTGGCCGGGCTGCTGTTCGTCGCCCAGACCTACCTGGCGGCCGTGCTGGAGCCCACCACCCCGCAGCAGCTGGCCGCCGACCCGGCCGCCCAGGGCTCCGCCTTCTACGACACCGTGGAAGGCGGCATCGGCCACTGGCTGCACCTGCTGGTGGCCGCCAGCAAGGCGATCGGCGCGGCCTTCGCCGCGCTCGCCGGGCAGGCGGCGGCCGGCCGGCTGGTCTTCGCGATGGGCCGGGAGGGACGGCTGCCACGGGTGCTCGGCTCGGTCGACCCGGGCAGCGCGGTGCCCCGCCGGGCGCTGCTGGCGGCCGCCGTGGTCACCATGGCGGCGGCGGTCTGGGCGGCCGAGCGGGACGACGGGCTGGACCAGCTGACCTCGGTGGTGAACGTGGGCGCGCTGACCGCCTTCGCGCTGCTGCACGCCTCGGTGATCGGCTGGTACACCGTCCGGCACGGCTCGCCCGACCGGCTCCGGCACCTGGTCGTCCCGCTGCTGGGGATCGCGGTGATCGGCGCGGTGGTCTACGAGGCCTCGACCACGGCACAGCTGGTCGGGCTGGTCTGGCTGGCGGCCGGCCTGGTGGTGCTCGGTGTTCAGGGGAGCACGGCGCACGGCACCGGCGGGCACCGCTAGCGACGGCGCCGGCGGGCGCCGTGCGGAACGGTGCCGGCCGGCACTGCCGGGGACGACGCCGGCGGGCGTTGCCGGGGACGGTGTCGGCGGACGCCGCTAGCCTCGTACGCATGGCCAACCCCAGCTCCCCCGAAGCCCCGCTCCCGGTCGGCAAGGTCTCCGCGCTGATCGGCGGCTGGATCGACCGGCTCGGCGCGGTGTGGGTCGAGGGGCAGATCACCCAGCTCAGCCGCCGCCCCGGCGCGGGCGTGGTGTTCCTGACCCTGCGCGACCCGCAGGCCGACGTCTCCCTCACGGTGACCTGCTTCCGCTCGGTGTTCGAGCAGGTCGCGGACGTGGTGCAGGAGGGCTCGCGGGTCGTCGTGCACGCCAGGCCGGAGTGGTACGCGGCGCGCGGGCAGCTGTCGCTGCGGGCCTCGGAGATCCGCCCGGTGGGCCTGGGCGAACTGCTGGCCCGGCTGGAGCAGCTCAAGCGGCGGCTGGCCGGGGAGGGCCTGTTCGCGGCGGAGCGCAAGCGGCGGCTGCCGTTCCTGCCGCAGTGCGTCGGGCTGGTCACCGGGCGCGGCTCGGCGGCCGAGCGGGACGTGCTGGAGAACGCCCGGCGGCGCTGGCCGGCGGTGCGCTTCGAGGTGCGCAACGTCCCGGTGCAGGGGGTCAGCGCGGTGGAGCGGGTGAGCGCGGCGGTGCGGGAGCTGGACGAGCACCCCGAGGTGGACGTGATCATCGTGGCCCGGGGCGGCGGCAGCGTGGAGGACCTGCTGCCCTTCTCGGACGAGGGGCTGGTGCGGCTGGTCGCGGCCGCCCGTACGCCGGTGGTGAGCGCGATCGGGCACGAGCCGGACCAGCCCCTGCTGGACTTCGTCGCCGACCTGCGCGCCTCCACCCCGACCGATGCCGCCAAACGGGTGGTTCCGGACGTCGGCGAGGAGCTGGCCAAGGTCCGCCAGCTGCGCGACCGGGCCCGCCGGCACGTGCAGGCCCGGGTCGAACGCGAGCAGCACGGGCTGGACGGGCTGCGCAGCCGCCCGGCGCTGGCCGCCCCGCACCGGATGCTGGACGGGCGCGGCCAGGAGGTGGACGGCCTGGTGGAGCGGGCCCGGCGCACCCTGCGGCACCGGCTGGACCACGCCCAGAGCGACCTCGGGCACACCCTGGCCCGGGTGGTCGCGCTCTCCCCGGCGGCCACCCTGGAACGCGGCTACGCGGTGCTCCAGCGGGCCGACGGCACGGTGGTGACGGACCCGGCGCGGCTCGCGGCCGGGGAGGGGCTGCACGCCCGGGTCGCGGGCGGCGGCTTCGACGTCACCGTGGCGCCCGGGGCGGCGGAGCCCCCGGCGGGCCCTCGGGCGGAGCCTCAGTAGGAGCGCTGCCGGGACAGCGCCGTCGAGTACTCGGCGAAGCCCAGGCTGCGGTAGAGCGACTCGCCGCCGCTGCTGGCGTGCAGGTCGATCCGGCCGACCCGGCGGCCGTCGAACCAGTCCAGCAACGCCTCGGTGCAGGCCCGGGCGTAGCCGCGCAGCCGCCGGTCGGGGTCGGTGCAGATGTTGAAGACGGAGCCGAACAGGCCGTCCGGGTTGCCGGGCGAGGGCAGGCGGTGCTCCAGGGTGCCGACGGCGCAGGCGGCGAGCCGGCCGGGGCGCTCCGGGTCGTCGACCACGAAGGCGGACATGGTCGACCGCTCGGCCGGGGCGGCCAGCCGCTCGCGCAGCATCCGCTCGGCGGCGGCCTGCCAGGGGGCGGGGCCGGCCGAGGCGGCCATGCCGGGCATCGCCTGCAGCATCAGGTTGCGCAGCCGGACCAGCTCGGGCGCGTCGGCGGGGGCGGCGGGGCGGACTTCGATCATGCGGCGGAGGCTAGCGCCGCCGGTCGCGCGGCCGCACCCGGGTTTCGACCGGTGGAACCCGCCCCTGTCGGCGCCAGCCCCTACGCTGGCACGCATGGCAGAGCAGCAGGAGCAGCAGGACGCGGCGGCGCCGACCCCGGACGACGCGCTGGGCTACGAGCACGCCCGGGACGCGCTGCTGGACGTGGTCCGGCAGCTGGAGAACGGCGGCACCTCCCTTGAGGAGTCGCTGGCCCTGTGGGAGCGTGGCGAGCAGCTGGCGAAGGTCTGCCAGCGCTGGCTGGACGGCGCCCGGGCCCGACTGGACGCCGCGCTGGCCGCCGAGGAGGGCGCGGGCCCGGGCGGGGAGTGACCGAGCCCCGCGCACGAGCCCAGGCGCACGGCCCGGGCGCACGAGCCCAGGCGCAGAGCCCGGGCGCAGTGCGGCCCGCCCTGTGAGGCAGCTCACAAGGGCTTGGGGAATCGTTGAATCTTCACCTATGTTGGAGGAACTGATCGGCTCCGCCGGTCACACCGACGAACCCCCCTCCCGCATGAGGTGCAGAAGCATGACCACCGACGCCCTGGTACTCGACGCCGCCGCTCAGGACCTGCTGTTCCGCGAGGCCCGCACCGCGAACACCTTCACCGACGAGCCGGTCACCGAGGAGCAGGTCCAGGCCATCTACGACCTGGTCAAGTTCGGCCCGACCGCCTTCAACCAGCAGCCGCTGCGCGTCGTCCTGGTCCGCTCCGCCGAGGGTCGCGAGCGCCTCGTCCAGCACCTGGCGGACGGCAACAAGGCCAAGACCTCCACCGCCCCGCTGGTCGCCATCCTGGCCGCGGACAACGAGTTCCACGAGGAGCTGCCGACCCAGTTCCCGCACTTCCCGCAGGCCAAGGACGTGTTCTTCTCCGAGCGCGCCACCCGTGAGCGCTCCGCCGCGCTGAACGGCGCCCTGCAGGCCGCGTACTTCATCATCGGCGTGCGCGCCGCCGGCCTGGCCGCCGGCCCGATGACCGGCTTCGACGCCGAGGGCCTCAACAAGGAGTTCTTCGGCGACGGCGAGCACTCGGTGCTGGCCGTGGTCAACATCGGCAAGCCGGGCGACGAGGCCTGGTTCCCGCGCTCCCCGCGCCTGGAGTACGACCAGGTCGTCACCACGGTCTGATCGCACCCCCCGCGACGGCGAAGGGCCCGCACCGGTTCGTACCGGTGCGGGCCCTTCCGCGTGTCCGAGGGGGCGCCGGGGGCCTGCGCGCCCGGGCGGGGCCCGGCGCTACTTGAGCGCCTGGGCCAGCTCGGCCATCTCCTCGTAGGAGGCGGTGCCGGTGATCATGGTGGTGGCCGAACCGGTCTGGACGGCCAGCGCGCGGGCCTTGTCGCCCTGCACCCGGTCCCAGGTGCGCCCGGCGGCGTCCGCGGTGCCGTCCGGCTGGGCGCCCGCGACCTTGTCGGCGAGCAGCTTCTCGCGCGGGACGTCGGCCTGCTCGACCGCCGCGTACTGGCCGGAGGGCGTCACGAAGCCCAGGTGCCAGGCGTTGCCCTTGCCGTTGTTGATGGCGGCCGGCGTGTAGCTGACCGAGGTGGCCCGCCACTTGTCGGACAGCCCCTCCGGGGACAGCAGCGGGTACGGCGCGGCGCGCTTCGCCGAGGCCGCCTCGACCTTGTAGGCGACCACGTGCACCGGATCGCCGTTCGCGTCGTGCGGGAGGAACAGGTAACCGATCCAGACGACGAAACCGACCGCCAGCATCGACAGGACCATGTCCCGTACGGTCTGCCGACCCCTCATGCCCTTGCTCTCTGCAGCCACCCACCCATGGTGACTCATCCACACAACGGCCCGGCCACCCGGGGTGTGCACGTACGGGTGAACCGGGACGAACCGGGGCCTTCCGCCCGGGGTGGCGACCCGCGCCACAGACAGTCATCTCGTGGGCAGATACGATCGCACTACCCTCACCACGGCGTTCGACCTGGCAGTAGTCGGGCGCTCACTGGCCGTCGCGTACAGAGAGGTAACGACGATGACCACGCAGTACCCGCACCACCTTCCCAGTGCCCTGGAGGTCGCGCCCGAGGCTCCGGACCGGAACCTCGCGCTCGAACTCGTCCGGGTCACCGAGGCGGCCGCGATGGCCGCCGGCCGGTGGGTCGGCCGTGGCGACAAGAACGGGGCCGACGGCGCCGCCGTGAAGGCCATGCGCACCCTCGTCTCGACCGTCTCGATGAACGGCGTCGTCGTCATCGGCGAGGGCGAGAAGGACGAAGCCCCGATGCTCTACAACGGCGAGCGGGTCGGCGACGGCACCGGCGCCGAGTGCGACGTCGCGGTCGACCCGGTGGACGGCACCACGCTGACCGCCAAGGGCATGGCCAACGCCGTCGCCGTGCTGGCCGTCGCCGACCGCGGCACCATGTTCGACCCCAGCGCCGTGTTCTACATGGACAAGCTGGTCTGCGGCCCCGAGGCCGCCGACTACGTCGACATCACCGCCCCGGCGGCCGTCAACATCCGCCGGGTCGCCAAGGCCAAGGGCAGCGCCGTCGAGGACGTCACCGTGATGGTGCTCGACCGTCCGCGCCACGACGGCCTGGTCCGGGAGATCCGCGAGGCGGGCGCCCGGATCAAGTTCATCACCGACGGCGACGTGGCCGGCGCCATCATGACCGCCCGCGAGGGCACCGGCGTGGACCTGCTGCTGGGCGTCGGCGGCACCCCCGAGGGCATCATCGCGGCCTGCGCGATGAAGTGCATGGGCGGCGTCATCCAGGGCCGGCTCTGGCCCAAGGACGCGGCCGAGCGGCAGAAGGCCCTCGACGCCGGGCACGACCTGGACCGGGTGCTCACCACCAACGACCTGGTCAGCGGCGAGAACGTGTTCTTCGTCGCCACCGGCATCACCGACGGCGAGCTGCTGCGCGGCGTGCACTACCGCTCGGAGACCGCCACCACCAGCTCGCTGGTGATGCGCTCCAAGAGCGGCACCATCCGCGAGATCAACTCGGTCCACAAGCTGTCGAAGCTGCGGGCCTACAGCGCGATCGACTTCGACCGGGCCAACTGACCCGGCCCGGAAGCGGTTGTCCGAACGCGCGGCCCCGGCGGGATCCCCCCTCCGCCGGGGCCGCGCGGCGTACCGGTCCCGCTCGTCGCCGCGGCGGTCGCGCGGCGACCGCGGCCGCGGGTCTTCGGCCCGCCGTCAACCCGCTATCCGGCGCCCGGCCGTGGCCACCCGGGCCGCCTCGCGCAGCTCCGCGTCCCGGCGGCGGCGCCGGGCCAGCACCACCCGCCGCTCGGCGGCCGTCAGCCCGCCCCAGACCCCGTACGGCTCCGGCTGGGCCAGCGCGTGCTCGCGACACTCCAGCAGCACCGGGCAGCGGGCGCACACCTGCTTGGCCTGCTCCTCCCGCGACAGCCGGGCCGCCGTCGGCTCCTTCGAGGGCGCGAAGAACAGCCCCACCTCGTCCCGCCGACAGGCCGCACCGGTGTGCCACGGATTGTCCTCACCCGCGGCCTGACCCGCCGTACCGCTCGGGGGCTGCGGCTGCGGGGGGACGGCCGGACGGCGCTCCAGCAACTGGGCGGCGGCGACTGGCGAGGTGGTGCGGGACTCGATCGGATGCAGCACGGCCGTACTCCTGACGAGGCTCTCGGACACGGGGAACCTCGCTCCCCTGCCCGGCTGCGAGCCCCCGCTGTCCAACGCCCGGGGCGGCCGCTGGGCCGCCTCCGGTGCACAGCCGTACAAGAAGCGATGTGCGGAAGGAACTACCCCGTCCGGCCGCGATTCATGCACACTGCACGCAATCGACTACGGAGTGCACCGGGCACAACGCCGAGTGCCCGACCGGGAGTTGATCCCCGACCGGGCACTCGGCAGGTCGATTCGGGCTATTCCGTCCCGAGTTGCTTGCGCACCCACTCCTTGATCTTCTTGCCCCGGCGCGGCTTGGCCTCGCAACCGCCGAACAGGGCAAGGCCCTTGACCCGCACGACCGGAGCGTACGGGTCCGCCGCGGTCTGCTCCCGGACGTCGAAACCGCCGAAGATGCCCACCCCGGAACCGAGCAGGGTCACGTTCTCCGGCACCCGGATGTCGACCCCGCCGAAGACCGCCGTCACCGTGATCTCCACCTCGGGGGACTCGAAGACGGCGTCGGTGAGGTCGATCTCCACCCCGCCGAACGCGGTGAAGGCCGTCAGGTGCGAGCCCACCCGCCAGCGGCCCTTGCGGGAGGCACCGCCGAAGATCGCCACCACCGACGGCGCCTCGTGCCGCGCCGGCGGCAGCGGCCTGGCGGGCGCGGGGGCCGGTGCCTCGGCGCCCAGCGGCGGCTTGTCGAAGGACACCGAACGGTGCGCGGGCAGGTCCCTGGTCAGCGGGACCAGGTCGCCGAAGGTCTTGGCGGCGTACGCGGCCCCGATCCGCTCGGCGTGCTCCTCCGCGTCCAGCCGCCCCTCGGCGTAGGCGTCCCGCAGCAGTTCCGCGATCCGCTCGCGGTCGGCGTCCGAGACCCGCATGTCCGCGTCCGCCACCGGGGCGTGCGACGTCCGCGGGGCGGCCGCCGGAGCGGGCACCGCTGCGGCCACCGGGGCGGGCACCGCGGCGGGCCGCGACTCGGGTTCGGGCTTGGTCAGGGGAACGGGCGCCGACACCGGCGGCTGCCCCGGAACGTCCTGCGACGGCGAGTTCTCCGGCGTGTTGTCCGGCGTGTTGTTCACGGGCCAAGCCTAGTCGCTCGCACTCCTGGCCGAGTGAGCCCCGTCACGCAAGGCTGACCTGTCCGCATGCGTCCCGCAGCCGGGTCCTACCCTGGATGGTGCTTCGCCGACGCAGCCGGACCACTGGACCCCTAAGGACCGCCCCGATGGCTCCCACGCCAGACTTCGAGTACAGCGACCTGCTCCCCCTGGGCGCTGACCCGACCCCGTACCGCAAGCTCACCTCCGAGGGTGTCTCCACCTTCGAGGCCGGCGGCCGCACCTTCCTCCAGGTCGAGCCCGAGGCGCTGCGCCTGCTCACCGCCGAGGCGATGCACGACATCTCGCACTACCTGCGCCCCGCCCACCTCGCCCAGCTGCGCCGCATCCTGGACGACCCGGAGGCCAGCCCGAACGACCGCTTCGTCGCGCTCGACCTGCTCAAGAACGTCAACATCTCGGCCGGCGGCATCCTGCCGATGTGCCAGGACACCGGCACCGCCATCGTCATGGGCAAGCGCGGCCAGAACGTGCTCACCCCCGGCGCCGACGAGTCCGCCATCGCGCGCGGCGTGTACGACGCGTACACCAAGCTCAACCTGCGCTACTCCCAGATGGCCCCGGTGACCATGTGGGACGAGAAGAACACCGGCAACAACCTGCCGGCCCAGATCGAGCTGTACGCCACCGACGGCGACGCGTACAAGTTCCTCTTCATGGCCAAGGGCGGCGGCTCGGCCAACAAGTCGTACCTGTACCAGGAGACCAAGGCCATCCTCAACGAGGCCAGCATGCTCTCGTTCCTGGAGCAGAAGATCCGCTCCCTCGGCACCGCCGCCTGCCCGCCGTACCACCTGGCCATCGTGATCGGCGGCACCAGCGCCGAGTTCGCGCTCAAGACCGCCAAGTACGCCTCGGCGCACTACCTGGACAACCTGCCGACCGAGGGCAACGCCAGGACCGGGCACGGCTTCCGCGACCTGGAGCTGGAGGCCAAGGTCACCGAGCTGACCCAGAAGATCGGCATCGGCGCCCAGTTCGGCGGCAAGTACTTCTGCCACGACGTCCGCGTGGTCCGCCTCCCCCGCCACGGCGCCTCGCTGCCCGTCGCGATGGCCGTCTCCTGCTCCGCCGACCGCCAGGCGCTCGGCAAGATCACCGCCGAGGGCGTCTTCCTGGAGCAGCTGGAGACCGACCCGGCGAAGTACCTGCCGGACACCACCGACGAGCACCTCGACGACGACGTGGTGCGCATCGACCTCGACCAGCCGATGCCCGCGATCCGCGCCGAGCTGTCGAAGTACCCGGTCAAGACCCGGCTCTCGCTCACCGGCACGCTCGTCGTCGCCCGCGACATCGCCCACGCCAAGATCAAGGAGCGCCTGGACGCCGGCGAGGGCATGCCCAAGTACCTCCAGGACCACCCGGTCTACTACGCCGGCCCGGCCAAGACCCCCGAGGGCTACGCCTCCGGCTCCTTCGGCCCCACCACGGCCGGCCGGATGGACTCCTACGTCGACCAGTTCCAGGCCGCCGGCGGCTCCATGGTCATGCTCGCCAAGGGCAACCGCAGCAAGCAGGTCACCGACGCCTGCACCGCCCACGGCGGCTTCTACCTCGGCTCCATCGGCGGCCCGGCCGCCCGCCTCGCCCAGGACTGCATCAAGAAGGTCGAGGTGCTGGAGTACGCCGAGCTCGGCATGGAGGCCGTCTGGCGCATCGAGGTCGAGGACTTCCCGGCCTTCATCGTCGTCGACGACAAGGGCAACGACTTCTTCCGCGAGACCACCGAGGGCCCGCTGATCACCAACCTGCGGATCCGCTCCAAGGAGTAGCCCCCGGCGGAACACCCCCGCACACCCCCGAACCGCCCCGGCCGCCCTCGCGCCCGGGGCGGCGGCGTTCCGGCGGGGCTCAGGCGTCGAAGTCGTACTCCAGGACGTAGGAGGCGGCGTCGAGGATCATCTCGTTGAGTTCGACGACCTGGCCCTCGTCGGCGAAGGCGGTGCGGCAGATCAGGATCACCGGGGTGCCGGCGGAGAGTTCGAGGCGGGTGGCCTCCTCGGCGGCGGGCATCCGGGAGCGGACCTCCTCGCGGAAGTGCACGGGCTTGGCGCCGATCTCGGCCAGCCGGGCGTAGGTGCCGCCGGGGCCGGTGTCCTCGCGGGTGATCGCGGTGCCGGCGACCAGGACGGCCGGCAGGTAGGAGGTGGAGAGCAGCACCGGCTTTCCGTCCAGGACGAAGCGGCGGTGCCGCACGCACATCGGGACGCCCGGCTCCACCCCGAGCACCCGGGCCACGTGCTCGGGCGCGCCCTGCTCGGTGACCGAGACCTGGTCGACCACCAGGCTGCGGTTGTCGATGTCCGCGGACCATATCGACCGGCCGGAGCCCCACTGCCCCTGCGCCAGCCGCTGGATGCCGCGCCGGCGCAGCGGCCGGAAGTCCCGGACGAACACCCCGGACCCCTTGCGGGCCTCCGCGATGCCCTCGCTCTGCAGCACGCCGAGCGCCTGACGGGCCGTCATCCGGGCCACGCCGTACTCGTCCATCAGGTCGTTCTCGCCGGGCAGCCGGTCCCCCGCGCCGTAGCGGCCGCCGTCGATGGCAGCCTTGAGGGAGTCGGCGATCCGCTGGTACTTGGGCTGTTTGTCGCCACTGCTGCCGGTCATCGCGCTCCCTCTCCCTCGGACAATCCTAGGCGCGCCCGCGGCCGCCGGTAAGGAGATACGACCGTTGACATCTCTAGAGATATTAGCTTCTCTAGAGATGCTGGCCAGTCGCGACAGAGCGAAGGAGCGGTGAGGTGAGCACCCGACAGCGCAACGCCAAGGCCTACCGGCCACAGGTGGGTGACCTCGTCCTCGACCGGAGGACCGGACGCACCGGTATCTACATGGGAACCATCGGCGGCGAGCACTACCTGCGCCCCGAGCACGGCGGCCGCGAATGGACGGCCGAACCGAACCACGTCTCACCCGCCCCCGAGCCCCGCGATTCGGCTGAATGCGATCAGCCCCGGTAATTGCGGCAAAATCCACGCAAACCACGGCATTCGGACCCGGGTAATCCCCCCGGTGAATCCGGAATTCCGGAACGCCCGGGGCCCGCCGCCGGGCACGTTACGGATAACGGCGGTCACCATGCGTGCACCGAGGGCGGGAATCGGCCACCCGATGGACCCGCACACGAATTGGCACGCACAGAACCAGAAGTGCCCCCGCGCCCGGACGGGGACGCGGGGGCACCGCCGGGCGGGGGCTGCTTACGGGTGCCCGCCGATGATGCTCTCCGGCTTGCGCGGGGTGTCCGGCCCGCCGGTGGTCGACGGCGCGGGCTCGCCCACGTACTGCCCCTCGTCGCCGAACGAGCCGTTCTCGAACGCGGCCTTGTCCGCGTCGGTCGGTGCGGTGTACCCGGTGGGGTTCGAGGACGCGGCGACCGCACCCTCGACAGCCTTGCCGGCCTCCACAGCGGCGGCCGGGGCGCCGGTCTGCGCCGCGTTCTCGGGCGTCACCGGCACCGTGGTCTCGCTCTGGTCGTTGGCCATTGGGCGGCCGCCTTTCGGTCATCAAATGTGTTCAGCCCGACCTCCGTGGCGCGGGCGCGCGGACAGTATCGTAGGGTTGATTAAATGTCCGATAAACACTGTGCGGCTTGCCGTGCCGCCCGGCAGAGTCGGGCGTCCGCCTAAGCTGAGCCACCACGGCGGACCGCCGAGCGCCCTTTCACAGAATCGACACGACAGGCCATCGGGGGACTTCATGGAGTTTCGGGAGACGCCGCAGGCACCTGCGCTGCGCTTCCAAGTCCTCGGTCCGGTCCAGGCCTGGCTCGACGGGAAACCCCTCTCTCTCGGATCCCCTCAACAACAAGCCGTTCTGACCACCCTCCTGCTGCACTCCGGACGCCCGGTCACCACCCAGGACCTGGTCGACGCGCTCTGGGGTGACCGCCCCCCGACCCAGGCCGTGGCAGCGCTGCGCACCTACGTCTCCCGGCTTCGCTCCGTCATCGAGCCCCGCCGGGAGGTGCGCCGCCCCGCCGAGTTGCTCGTCTCCGTCGCCGACGGCTACGCCCTGCGGATCCCGGGCGAGTCCCTCGACCTGTCGGTCTTCGAGAGGCTCTCCGCCGAGGCCGCGACCGCCCGTTCCTCGGGCGACAAGGCCGAGGCGCACCGGCTGCTGGCCCAGGCCCTGGACCTGTTCAGCGGCCGCCCGCTCACCGGTGTCCCGGGCCCGTACGCGGACGCCCAGCGACTGCGGCTGTCCGAACGTCAGGTCGCCGCCTCCGAGGACCTGTGCGCCGCCGCCCTCGACATCGGCCTGCACGCCGAGGTCGTCGGCGAGCTCAACAACCTGACCGCCGAGCATCCGCTCCGCGAGCGCCTGCGTGAGCTTCTGATGCTGGCGCTCTACCGCTGCGGACGGCAGGCGGAGGCTCTCGGTGTCTACACCGACACCCGCAAGCTGCTGATCGAGGAGCTCGGGGTCGAACCGGGTGTCGGCCTCTCCTCGATGCACAACCGCATCCTCGCGGCCGACCCCACGCTCGCCGTCCCCGCTGCCCCGGTCGCCGTGGTTCGCAAGGAAGGCCCGACAACTCCCCCGGCCCCGGCCCAACTCCCGGCGGACGTCTCGGATTTCAGCGGACGCTCAGAGCTGGTGGGGGACCTCTCGGCAGTCCTGATGAACGCCACCGGGCAGGCCGTGGTGGTGACTTCACTGGCCGGCATCGGTGGGGTCGGGAAGACCACTCTCGCGGTGCACGTCGCCCACCGCGTGCGCGCCGAGTTCCCGGACGGTCAGCTGTACGTCGACCTCCGTGGCGCAGGCGCCTCACCGGCCGATCCGGCCGTCGTCCTGGGCGACTTCCTCCACGCCCTCGGTGTCACCGAGAACCCCGACGCGCTCGAACAGCGGGCTGCCCTCTACCGCTCGCTGCTCGCCAACCGCCGCATGCTGATCCTGCTGGACAACGCCCGGGACGCCGAACAGATCCGGCCTCTCATCCCCGGGGTGTCCGGCTGCGCCGTACTCGCCACCAGCCGGTCCCGGCTGGCCGGCATCCACGGTGCCCAGCTGTTCGACGTCGAGGAGCTGACCCCTTCCGAAGCACTGACCCTCTTCTCGGCCATCGTCGGCGAGCAGCGGGTCGCCGCCGAGCCCGAGGCCGCCATGAAGGTGGTCACCGCCTGCGGGTTCCTCCCGCTGGCCGTCCGTATCGCCGCCGCCCGGCTGGCCAGTCGCCCCCGGTGGAGCGTCTCCGACCTGGCCACTCGGTTAGCCGACCAGCGGCGGCGGCTCGACGAACTCCAGCTCGGCAACCTCGCCGTGGAGACCACCATCGGGCTCGGCTACGGACAGCTGTCCGTGGACGAGGCCCGCGCCTTTCGGCTCCTCGCCCTGATCGACTCGCCTGACATCCCGCTCGCCGCCGCCGCGGCGCTGCTCGGCGTGGACGAGTACACCGCCGAGGACCTCGCCGAGGCCCTCGTCGAGGCGAACATGCTGGAGTGCTTCGCCCCCGGCCGCTACCGCTACCACGACCTGCTCCGGCTCTACGCCCAGCGCAAGAACGAGCGGATCGGGGACACCGCGGAGCAGGAGCGGGCGGTGCACCGGCTCCTGGAGCTGCTGATCCCGACCCTGCGCAACGCCGCCCAGACCATCGAACCGGACGACCCGCTGTCCGACCTGCTGACCGACCCCGCCTCACCCGGGCTCGCCCTGCCCACCAGCGCTTCCGCCCAGGACTGGGTCCGGACCGAGGGCGCGCTGCTCCTCAACGCCATGGCCGCGGCGGCGAACGGGCCGGTCGCCTCGCAGCACGCGGCGCTCGACCTGCTGATCCTGCTGTACGGCCTCGGCCCGGACCCGACCCACGGCCCCCAGGTACGACCGATCCTGGAGAACGTCGGCCGCGCGGCGGAGCAGCGCGGCGACCGCGCCGCGCTCGCCCGGGTCCACTTCGCTCTCGGCACCCTGCAGTCCGCGACCAGCGACTTCCAGGACGCCGAGCACTCGCTGCGCCGCAGCCTCGACCACCAGGCACCGGACGACCCGACCGTCCTGCAGCTGGCCGCGGCCAACATGCTGGGCGTGATCCTGAGCGTGGGCAACCGCCCGGCCGAGGCCCTGCCGTTCCTGGAGCAGGCCCGCGCCGCCAACCGGACGGTCGGCACCTCCATCGGCGCGGCGCGCATCGTCAGCAACATCGCCCGGGTCCAGCACCGGCTGGGCATGACCGAGACCGCGGTCCAGTCCGCCGGTGAGGGCGTCGCCGCCGCACGGACCTCGGACAACGGCCCGCTGCTCGCCCAGACGCTGTACCAGCTCGGTGTGGTGCTCCCGGGCAGCGAGGCCGTCCCGCACCTACGGGAGGCCCACCAGCTCTACCAGTCCCAGCGCAACCCGCTCTGGGAGGGCTACACGCTGGCCCGACTGGCCTCCGCCCTGCTCGTCGCCGAGGAGCACGCCGAGGCCGCCGACGCGGCGGGTCAGTCGCTCGCCATCGGGCAGGACATGGGTTCCGCCTACTGCCAGGGCCTGGCCAACGCCGCGCTCGGCGAGGCCCTGCTCGCCCTCGCCCAGCCGGCCCGCGGGCTCGCCTGTCTGCAGGAGGCGCACGCGATCTTCACGCGGCTCGGTGTGCCGGAGGCCTCCCCCGTGGCGGACCTCATCTCCCGACAGCACACCGAGCCCTTCTCTTCTCCCCCCGCGCCGTGAGGCCTCCGCTCCCCCGCGGAGCACCTCCCCCGATCCGCGCGTCGGCGCTCCCGCAGCCCCCCGGCTGCGGGAGCGCCCTCAACGCTTCCCCGGCGCTGGTCCCTACTGTGCACCTCGCCGATTGACGTTCGATAAACGTCCGATTGTCAGCCTGCGGATCGGTGAAACCGCAGGTCAGCGGCGTCCGCCCCGGCGCGCTGTGCGGCGTGCGGGGCCGGTCGCACCACCTGGCCCGCACCCCCGTGCTTCCGCGGACCCGTCCCACATCGGCCCAAGCATGACGAGTTGGCCGGAAAGGGACCCCATGGCGCAGTGATCACGCATATTCTCAGATGCCAGTACGCACACGAGTGTCTGCCGGCAACGTGTCGGGGTGCAGGCCGTCTGTGTGATGCGGGGAGCGTGACGTACCGCCACCGGCAGCGGCCCAGGAGGCTGCGGAGGAGCCGACCGGAGGCCACGGGTGGAAGGGTGCCTCTCAACGTGACGACCGGACAGATATCCGACGCGTTCCCGGTCGGCGAGGACGCCGGCGACGACGGGCCGGGCGGCCCGGACGGCCCCGACGTGCGGCGACGCCGGGCGGCCCGGGCCCTGCAGGCGGTCGCCTTCGACACCATCGGTGCCGGGTACGGCGAGGCCTTCCCCGCCAAGGACGGCCAGCTGGAGTGCGGGCGGCGGCTGCTCGCGGAGCTGGAACCCGGCGCCCGGGTGCTGGACGTGGGCTGCGGCACCGGCGAGCCGACCGTGGGCCAGCTGACCGCCGGCGGGCTGCGGGTGACCGGGATAGACCTCTCGGACGTGATGCTGACGCTGGCCCGCCGGGCTCGGATCGAGGGAGCGCACCCGGCCGAGTTCCACCGCATCGACCTGTACGATCTGGCCACCGAGCGCGCCGACCGGGTGTGGGGCGTGCCCGCGCTGGGGTCGGCGGGCCGCGGCACCTTCGCCGCCGTCACCGCGTTCTTCTCACTGATCCTGCTGCCGCAGGACGAGATCCCGACCGTGCTCGGCCGGCTGCGCGAACTCCTGCGGCCGGGCGGACTGCTGGTGCTCGGTATGGTCGAGGCGGACCTGGATCACGTTCCGCTTCCGTTCCTTGGCAGAGAGCTGCGGATCAGTGGGTATCTGAGGGAGGATCTGGAGCGGGTTCTGGTCGCGGCCGGTTTCGCCGTCGAGGAGTGCTCGGGGCATCCGTACGCGCCGGCCAGTACCACGCTGCCGCCGGAGGAACAGCTGTTCCTGTGCTGTCGACGCGTCGGCTGACCGACCAGAGGACCAGAACAGCTCACCGTCCAGACCTCCCGACCACACCGAATCCAGGACAGGCAGCCGTGCGCGACCAGCTCAAGACCGAGGCGGAGCAGCCGCCCGCCGTCCCGGGTCAGCGCGTCCGGATCCCGGCCCGGCCGGACGAACCGGTCAGGGCCGTGGCCCCGGCGAAGCCTCCGACGGCGCGGCCGGACCGCACCGGGGCGGCGGACGGGCTGGCGGACCGCCTCGCCTACCTCGACGCGGCGACCCGGCGGATCAACAGCGCCCTCGACCTGGCCGCGACCCTGCGCAACATCGGCCGGGTGCTGGTCCCGACCCTCGCCGACGCCGCCGTCGTCCACCTGCGCGACCCGCTGCCCAACGTGGAGCGCGAGCCCGGCTTCCCCGAGGAGCTGCGGATCCACCACAGCACCGGCACCCGGATCGGCCGCCGCGGCCGCAAGAGCGGCGCGGACGACCGGCACCGCTCGCGCTTCGGCTCCCGCTCGACCGCGGACACCGGCCCGGCCACCCCGGTCACCCGGGGCGGCGCGCTGGCGCACATCCTGCTGAGCCGCCGCCCCGCCGAGTCGGCCGTCCTGGGCACGCCCGCCGCCGAGCGCACCGAGGCGCTGCTGCGCGAGGTGTACGGCCCCCGCGGGCTGGCCCGGCTGGCGGCCGGCACCTCGGTGGTGGCCCTTCCGCTGCGCGGCCGCAAGGCCGTCCTCGGTCTGCTGGTGCTGATCCGCCGGCCCCCTGAACGCACCGGCCGGCCGGCCTTCGACGCGGCGGACACCGCGACCGCCGCGCACCTGGCGACCCAGGCGGGGCTGGCGGTGGACACCGCGCTGCGGTACGCCCGCGAGTGGGAGATAGCCAACGAACTCCAGCGCAGCATGCTGCCGTTGCGGCTGCCGCAGTCTCACGGCGTCCGGCTCGCCCAGCGCTACCTGCCCGGCGAGCGCGGCGCCCAGGTCGGCGGCGACTGGTACGACGCGGTGCCGCTGCCCGGCAACCGGGTCGCCCTGATCGTCGGCGACGTGATGGGCCACTCGCTCACCTCGGCCGCCATCATGGGCCAACTCCGCACCAGCGCCCAGACCTTGGCCGCCCTCGACCTGCCGCCGCACGAGGTGCTCTACCACCTGGACGAACAGGCCCAGCGGCTCGGCCGCGAACAGCACCTGGCCACCTGCGTGTACGCGGTGTACGACCCGATCGCCAACCGGGTCGTGCTGGCCAACGCCGGGCACGTCCCGCCGGTACTGGTCCGCCCGGACGGCACGGCCGAGTTGGTGGAGCTGGACTCCGGGGCGCCGATCGGGGTCGGCGGGGTGGACTTCAACTCGGTCGAGCTGCCCGCGCCGCCCGGATCGGCGCTGCTGCTGTTCACCGACGGCCTGGTGGAGACCCGCACCCGCCCGCTCAGCGACGGCCTGGAGGTGCTCCGCGCGCGGATCGCGGCCGCCCGCTGGCAGTCCCCCGAGCAGCTGTGCCAGGAGGCGCTGCGGATCCTGCCGCCCGGGGACCGCGGCGACGACATCGCCCTGCTGGGCGCCTGCTTCGACGGCATCCCGGCCGGGGACGTCGCCCACTGGTACCTGCAGCCGCGCAACGAGACGCCGGGCCGGGCCCGCCGGCTGGCCGCGCACACGCTGCGCCGCTGGGGGCTGGACGAACTGAGCGAGGCGACCGAGCTGATGGTCAGCGAGCTGGTGACCAACGCCGTCCAGCACGCGACCCGCCCGGTCACCCTGAGCCTGGTGCGCACCACCCGGCTGCGCTGCGAGGTCGGCGACGACAGCCCGCTGCTGCCGCGGCCGCGCCGTACCGGTCCGGAGGACGAACGCGGGCGCGGGCTCCAGATAGTGGCCCGGTGCGCGGACCGCTGGGGCGCCACCCGGCTGGGCACCGGCAAGGTGGTCTGGTTCGAGCAGCGGCTGCCCGCCGCGACGTGACGGTGCCGCCGCGACGTGACGATGACCGGCGGGACGTGACGGTGCCCGGCGGGACGTCGGATCCCGCCGGGCACCGCCGGGCCGTCAGACCCCCGCGGGCTCCTTCGCCGACCGGCGCTCCCGCTCCAGCCGGGCGATCAGCTGCTCGCCCTCCATGTCGACCTTCGGCACGACCTTCTCCAGTCGCTTCGGGAACCACCAGGCCGCCTTGCCGAACAGCGCCATCGCCGCCGGCACCAGGGCCATCCGCACCACGAAGGCGTCCACCAGCACGCCCACCGCGAGGGCGAAGCCGATCGGCTGGACGATCGGGTCGTGCCCGAACACGAAGGCCCCGAACACCGAGACCATGATCAGCGCGGCCGCCGTCACCACCCGGGCGCCGCCCTTCACGCCGCCGACGACCGCCTCGCGCGGCGCCTTGCCGTGGACGTACTGCTCCTTCATCCCGGAGACCAGGAACAGCTCGTAGTCCATCGCCAGCCCGAACAGCACGCCGATCAGCAGGATCGGCACGAAGCTGACCACCGGGCCGACCTTGGGCACGTCGATCAGGCCGTCCAGCCAGCCCCACTGGTAGACCGCGACCACCGCGCCGAGCGAGGCCAGGATGCTGAGCAGGAAGCCCAGCACCGCCTTGAGCGGCACCAGCACCGAGCGGAAGGCCAGCGCCAGCAGCACCAGGGCGATGCCGACGATCACCGCGACGAACGGCGGCAGGGCCTGGCCGAGCTTGGTGGAGACGTCGATGTTGGCGGCGGTGGTGCCGGTGACGGCGATGCTCGCGCCGGTCGCGGCCCGGATGCCGTCGCGCTGGTCGCGGATCTCGTTGACCAGTGCCCGGGTGTCCTGGTGGTCCGGGCCGGTCCTCGGGATCACCGGCACCAGGGCGGTGCCGCTGCCCGTATCGACCTTCGGGGGCAGCAGGGTCTGCACGCCCTTCAAGCCCTGGAGCCGGCCCGCCACCTCCTGGACGGCCTGCTCGGGGCGCGGTGCGCCGTGGGCATCGACGACCACCACCAGCGGCGCGTTGAAGCCCGGGCCGAAGCCGTCGCCGACCAGGTCGTACGCCTTGCGGGCGTCCGTTCCGACGGCCTGTGAGCCGCCGCCCGGCAGGCCGAGGTCCAGGCTCGCGGCGGGCACCGCCATGGCGCCCAGTCCGGCCAGGCCGACCAGCAGCACGGGCAGCGGGCGGCGGACCACGAAGCGGGCCCAGCGCTCGCCGAGGGTGACCGTGCCGTGGGTGGTGAGCGCCCGCTTCCAGACCGGCAGCCGGTCGATCGCGCGGCCGGTGAAGCCGAGCACCGCGGGCAGCAGGGTGATCGCGACCAGGACGGCCACCACGACGGCGCCGGAGGCGGCCAGGCCCATCACCGTCAGGAACGGGACGCCGGCCACGGCCAGTCCGGCGAGCGCCACGACCACGGTCAGCCCGGCGAAGACGACGGCGCTGCCGGCGGTCGCGGTGGCCCGGGCCGCGGACTCCTCGGGCTCCAGGCCCTCGGCCAGGTGGCGGCGGTGGCGGAACAGGATGAAGAGGGCGTAGTCGATGCCGACCGCGAGGCCGACCATCAGGGCCAGCACCGGCGCGGTGGTGATGATCTCGAACGAGCCGGTCAGCGCCAGCAGCCCGGCCATCGCGACGGCGACGCCGACCAGCGCGGTCAGCAGCGGCAGCCCGGCCGCGACCAGGGTGCCGAGGGTGATCACCAGCACCAGCCCGGCCACCACCAGGCCGACCGCCTCGGAGCCGCCCTCGATCTGGGCGAACCTGTTGTACGCGTCGCCGCCGAAGGCCACCTCCAGCCCGGCCGCGCGGGCGGGCTCGGCGGCGGCCCGGACGGCGTCCCGCTGCTGGTCGGTGACCTCGGCGAGCTTGTGGTCGAAGGAGACCAGCGCGATCGCGACCCTGCCGTCCGGGGAGACCGCGCCGGTGGCGTACGGGTCGGGCACCGCGGCCACGCCGGGGACGTGGGCGATCCGGGTGACGGCCTCGCCGACCGCCCTGCCCGCCTCGGGCGAGGCCATGCCGCCGGGCGCCGGGGCGGCGAAGACCACCTGGGCGGAGCCGTGGCCCTGCTCGGGGAAGGTGTCCTTGATCCGGTCCAGGGTGGCCTGGGCCTCGGTGCCGGGGACCTTGAACTCGTCGCTGGTGCTGCCCGCGAGGGCGCCCGCGGCCCCGCCCACGGCGATCAGCAGCGCGACCCAGACGGCCAGCACGGCGCGCCTTCTCCGGAAGCAGTAACGGCCCAGTCGGTACAGGTACGTGGCCAAGGTCTGACCCCTCGCGGTGCGGTCGGCGGACGGACGGGCGCCCGGCGGGTGCCCGGGCGACCCTTCCCACGGTAGACCCAAGTTTGTCGGGTGACAAAGTTGACCGACCCAATCGACCGACACGGTTGTCCGACACAGTTGCCCGCCCATGGCGCTACCCTGGCTGGATGGCTCATGTCCCCGCCTCCGAACGCCGACCGCAGCTGGTCCGGGCCGCGATCGACCTGATGACCCGGGAAGGGGTCTCCGCCGGCAGCACCCGCGCGATCGCGGCGGAGCTGGGCGTGGCACAGGCGACGGTGCACTACACCTTCGGCACCAAGAAGGACCTCTACCGGGCCGTCGTCGAGGAGGTCGCCGCCCAGTTCATCGACCAGGTGCGCGCCGCCTCACCCGGTGACGGACCGTTCGGCGACCAGGTCCGCACCCTGGTCCACGCCCTCTGGGAGGCCGCCACCGGCGAGGACGGGCGCTGCGTCCTGCTCAGCGAGTTCGAGACGCTGGCGATGCGCGACCCGGACGTCCGGGAGATCATGCTCGGTCTCCAGCACGCCATGGAGTGCACCGCCACCGAGATGCTCGCCGCCCTCGCCGCCGCCCACGGGCTGACCCTGGCGCTGCCCGCCGACCGGATCGCCGCCCACTTCCTCACCGGCTTCGACGGCCTGACGGCCCGCCACCTGATCCGGAGCCTGCCCGGCGAGCCGCCCGCCCCGGAGACCCTGGAGGCGCTGGACCTGCTGGTGACGACCACGGTCGGCCTCTGCCTCGGCGCACCGGCGGTGCGCTGACGCCTCAGGGCGCACCGGCGGCGCACTGACGCCTCAGGGCGCGTCGACGATCCGGACCGGCAGCTCGGCCAGCACCTCGCGCAGCGCCGCGCCGAAGCGCTCGTACTCGGCGCTGCGGGCCGACCCCGGCCGGGTGGCCAGTCCGATCCGGCGGCCGGGCGCCGGGGCGGCGAACCGTACGGCGGCCAGCCGGTCGGTGCGACCGGCCTCGACGTCCAGCGCGGTGGCCGGCAGCAGCGTCACCCCGAGCCCCCCGGCGACGAGTTGGACCAGGGTGGACAGGCCGGCCGCGCGGGTGGTGGAGCCGGCCGGGTCGGCACCGACCTCACGGCAGATGTCGAGGGCCTGGTCGCGCAGGCAGTGGCCCTCCTCCAGCAGCAGCACGTCCAGGTCGAGCAGCACGTCGCGCGGCACGTCGACCCGCCCGGCGAGCGGATGCCCGGGCGGGGTGACCAGGACGAAGTCCTCGTCGAACAGCGGGATCTCCCGGGTCGGCGAGGAGCCGCCGGCCGGGAGCGCGAGCAGCAGGACGTCCAGCCGCCCGGCGGCCAGGCCCTCCAGCAGCGAGGGGGTGCGCTCCTCGTGGACGTGCAGTTCCAGCTCCGGGAAGCGGTCGCGGACCAGCCGCAGCACGGTGGGCAGCAGGTACGGGGCGACGGTCGGGATCACCCCGAGGTGCAGCGGTCCGGTGAACGGACGGCGGGCGGCGTCGACCTCCTCGGTGAGGGCCTGCAAGGAGGCGAGCACCCGGCGCGCGTGCCCGTGCACACGCTCCCCCAGGGGAGTGACGATCACCTTGCGCGTCGTACGCTCGACCAGCTGCGCGCCCAGCGACTCCTCCAGCGCCGCGACCGCCCCGGACAGGGCCGGCTGGCTGGTCCCGGTGGCGGCGGCGGCCTCCCGGAAGTGCCGGTGCTCCGCCACCGCGACGAAGGCCTTGAGCTGGGCGACCGTCGGCGTGCGCGGGCTGCGGACTGTGGCGCTCCCCACAGCCGCCTCGGGTTTGGCGGCGGCGGCCCTGCGGCGGGCGGGCCGGGAGGGGGGTGGTTCAGTACTGATAACAATCTCCGATCAGACACATCAAGTGTAGCTATTTCTCTGATCAGTCCACGATGTGGAATCGTGGGTCCTGTCCGGAATCCGGACAAAACTCCCCGCAGTCTCATCCCAGGAGAAGCGAACGTGCTCACGATCGGCGACAAGTTCCCCGAGTTCGACCTCAAGGCCTGTGTCGACCTGGATGCCGCGAGCGCCTTCGCCGACATCGACCACAAGACCTACGAGGGCAAGTGGAAGATCGTCTTCTTCTGGCCGATGGACTTCACCTTCGTCTGCCCGACCGAGATCGCCGCGTTCGGCAAGCTGAACGACGAGTTCGCCGACCGTGACGCCCAGATCCTCGGCGTCTCCGGCGACTCCGAGTTCGTGCACCACGCCTGGCGCAAGGACCACAAGGACCTGCGCGACCTGCCCTTCCCGATGCTGGCCGACATCAAGCACGAGCTGATGCGCGCCTGCGGCGTCGAGGGCGAGGACGGCACCGCCCAGCGCGCCGTGTTCATCGTCGACCCGAACAACGAGATCCAGTTCGTCATGGTCACCGCCGGCTCCGTCGGCCGTAACCCCAAGGAGGTCCTGCGGGTGCTGGACGCCCTGCAGACCGACGAGCTGTGCCCGTGCAACTGGACCAAGGGCGAGGACACCCTCGACGCCCAGGCCCTCCTGGCGGGCTGACCCATGGCCCTCGACGACCTGAAGGCCGCCCTTCCGGACTACGCCAAGGACCTCAAGCTCAACCTGGGCTCGGTCATCGGCAACTCCGACCTCCCCGCCCAGCAGCTCTGGGGCACCGTGCTGTCCTGCGCGATGGCCACCCGCAGCCCCGCCGTGCTGCGCGAGCTGGAGCCCGAGGCCAAGGCCAACCTCTCCCCGGAGGCGTACACCGCCGCCAAGGGCGCGGCCGCGATCATGGGGATGAACAACGTCTACTACCGGACGCTGCACCTGCTCTCCGACAAGGAGTACAGCACGATGCGGGCCGGTCTGCGGATGAACATCATCGGCACCCCGGGCGTCGAGAAGATCGACTTCGAACTCTGGTGCTTCGCCGTCTCCGCCATCAACGGCTGCGGCCAGTGCCTCGACTCGCACGAGGCCGTGCTGCGCAAGGCCGGCGTCGACCGTGAGGTCATCCAGGCCTCGATGAAGATCGCCGCCGTCCTCCAGGCCGTGGCCGGCGTCCTCGACTCCGAGGCCGCCCTCGCCGCCGTCAACGCCTGACCCACCCGCACCACCCGAGGGGCCCCTCCGCACGGAGGGGCCCCTCGGCGTTTCCGGCGCCCGGCGGGCCCAACTCGGCTACAGTGCAAGGCGATCCGTGTACGACATTCGGTCGAGGGGGAGCCGCGATGTCCGACCATCCGGAGAACGGCGGGGGCTTCCGCGCCAACCCGGACGAACTCCAGCAGACCGGTGGCACCGCCGTCGAAACGGCCGAGCAGATCCCCGGCGAGCTCAAGGCCCTGCTCGAGGCCTCGAACCAGTCCGCCTCCGGACTGGCCGGCCTCCGGTGCGGCACCGCACTCGGCACCTGCGCCAACGCCTGGAACACCCTGCTGACCGACCTGCACGCCACGATGGGCCGGCAGGGCCGAGGTCTGATCGACGCGGGCCTCGGCTACGGCAGCACCGACCAGCAGATCAGCACGGCCTTCGGCCCGGACACCCGTACCGTCCCGGTGGGCCCGACCGCACGGCAGAAGCACAACTTCGTCCTGCACTTCGGTTAGGGGCGACCGCATGGACCTCGCCACACTGCGCGACACCGACCTGAGTCACCTGTACGCGGCGGCCGATGCCTACGACAAGCTGTACGGCGCCTTCGGGCAGCACGTGGACAAGTGGCGCGACGGCGTCGACGGCCGCATCGCGGCCGCCGACTGGGCCGGTCCCTGCGCCGACGCGGCCCGACCGGCGCTGCGCCGCAGCACCGGCGAGCTGAAAGCCGCCCACAGCGAGATCGGGCAGATCGGCAGGAGCATCCGCGCCGGCGCCGACGCACTGGCCCTCGCCCAGTCCGCGCTCCGCACGGCACTGACCGACGCACAGACGGCCGGACTGTCCGTCGACGCCCGTGGCACGGTCTCCTGGCCGCCCGGCAGCTACGCCGACCAGCACGACCCCGACTACCGGAGGAGCTGCGAGCGCGTCGCCACAGCACTCGCCGCCCGCATCTCGACTGCCCTGACCGAGGCCGAAGCCGTCGATCAGGCCATCGCCACCCGGCTCCAGCACTACGTCGAGCGCGCCCAGGACGGCACGGGCCTCGACTCGGGCGCCGCCCTCAGCGACCGGCTCGACCCCACCCTCGCCCCGGACGGCCTGCTGCTCGGCAGCGTCCCCAAGGACGACGCACCGCCCACCGAGGTCAATGCCTGGTGGAATGCGCTGCCCCCCGACAAGCAGCAGTGGCTCGTCCACGAACACCCGGACCTGGTCGGCAACCGCGACGGCGTCCCCGCGGTCGCCAGGAACCAGGCCAACCGGATCCTGCTGCCGAGACTGATCGCCGAGTACGAGCGGGGTGGCCGGTCGTCCGATCCGAACGACGACCTGAGGCTGGCCGGGTACCGCAGGATCGCCGAGCGGCTGCGCCGGACCGACGGAACGGAACCGCCGGTCTTCCTGCTCGGCATCAGCGGGGAGGGGCAGGGGCGCGGCATCATCTCCTTCGGGAACCCTGACACCGCCCAGGACGTCACCTCCCTGGTCGGCGGTCTGGACACCACGCTGCAACGCATCGGCGGCGGCGACGCGGACCGGGCGAAGGCCGTGTACGACGCGGCCCAGCGCGCCGACCCGACCCGCAGCACCGCGTCCATCGCCTGGCTGGGGTACGACGCGCCGCTCAGCTTCCCGGAGGCCGGCGACCTGAGCCGCGCGCAGGGCGGCGTCGACGCCTACCGCAGGTTCCTCGAGGGGCAGCGCGTCACCCACCAGGGCGCTCCGGCCCACGTCACGGCCGAGGGCCACAGCTTCGGTTCGCTGCTGGTCGGCCTCGCCGCGCGGAAACCGGCCGGGATCGCGGCCGACGACGTCATCCTGGTCGGCAGCCCCGGCACCGACGCCTTCCACGCCTCCGAGTTCTCCGTCGGGGCCGACCACACCTACGTCGGCGCCGCCTCCTGGGACCACATCTCGCACCTGGGCTGGTTCACCAGGGATCCGGCGAGCGTCGACTTCGGCGCCCACCGCTTCGCCGTGGACGGCGGGTCCCCCGACTTCACCGCGCACTCGTCCTACTGGGACGACGGCCCCGGCGACGACCGCACCTCGGTCGACAACATCGGTCGGATCGTCAGCGGCCACGGCAGCCGGATCACCCCGGCGGCCGGACGTCATGACTGACCCCCGCCCCGGCGCCCCGCGGGAGCCGCGGTCCGGCGGGGGCTGCTGGACGGTCCTGGTCACCGTCCTCTGGGCAGTGGTCTGCCTCGTCGCGGTGGTCTGGACGGCGTTCGCCGCCGAGGACCCGCCCTGGCACGGGTACTACGGACTGCTGTGGGTGGTGGGGCTGCCCTGGAGCGGTCCGGTGCTCGGGGCCGTGCTGACCCGCAGGACGCTGCGGCGCGGTGCGCCGGGCCGGTGGCACTGGGCCGCGCGGGAGGCCGGGATCGCGACCGGCGCGGTGGTGGGGCTGACGCTCGTGGCGGTCGGCACCGCCGTCCTGTCCGCCCTCGGTCAGTCGGCGGCCGGCTGAGTCGCCGCCGGCCGGGTGGCGGCCGTGCGTTCGGCGGCTTCGCGGGCGGCTTCGAGGGCGGTGAAGACGGCCTGGCCGGCCTCGTTGCGGCGGCGCAGGTGGCCGACCACGGTGTTGGTGACGGCGATCAGCGGGACGGCCACGACCGCGCCGCCGATGCCGCCGATGATGCCGCCGGCCGCGACGCCGAGGACCACGCCGAGCGGGTGGACCCGGACGGCGCGGCCGAGGATGAGCGGCTGGAGGATGTGGCTCTCCACCTGCATCACCGCGATCAGGACGACCAGCACCATCAGCGCCGTCCACGGCCCCTGGGTGACCAGGGCGATCAGGACGGCGACGGTGCCGGTGACGAGGGCGCCGACCAGCGGGACGAAGGCGCCCAGGAAGATGATCACGGCCAGCGGCATGGCCAGCGGCACGCCCAGCAGGTCGACGCCGATGCCGATGCAGAGCGCGTCGATGAAGGCCACGCAGACGGTGCCGCGCACGTACGCGGTGAGCGTGGTCCAGGCCTTGGGCCCGGCTCCGGCCATCGCGAAGCGGGACTGCCGGGGCAGACCGCGCAGCGCCCAGTTCCAGATCCTGGAGCCGTCGTAGAGGAAGAAGAAGGTGGTGAAGAAGGTCATCAGCAGCGCGGTCAGGATCTCGACGGCGATCTGCGCACCGGTGATCGAGGCCGAGGTGAGCTGGTCGGTGTTGGTGGTGATGGCCTTGGTGATCTGGTTGGCGAAGTCGGTGATCTGCTGCTGGGTCAGGTGCAGCGGGCCGGTGATCATCCAGTCCCGGAGCTGGTTGACGCCGGTCTTCACCTGGTTGGTGACGTCGGGCAGGTTGGTGGACACCTGCCAGACCACGAACCAGCCAACCAGCCCGATCCCGGCCAGACCGCTGAGGAAGACCCCGCCGGCCGCGAGCGAGCGCGGCACCCCGCGCCGGCGCAGCCAGGAGACCGAGGGCTCCAGCAGCGCGGTGATCAGCAGCGAGGCCAGCACCGAGAAGGCGACCAGCCGCAGCATGTCGACGACGTAGAAGAGGACGTAGAGCGCGGCGCCGAGCAGCAGCAGCCGCCAGGTCGACTCGGCGGCGACCCGCAGTCCCCACGGCACCGCCTCGGCGGGGGTGGCGGGCCGGCCGGGGTGGTACTCGCGGCCGAGTCCGGTGTGCGCGGGGGGTGCGGTCGGCGCGGCGGGCGCGGCCGCCGCGGGCGTGGTCGCGGGAGCGGGGGCCTCGGCGGCAGCCTCCGCGACGGCCCCGGCGTCGGCCTCGGGCGCCACCCGGGCGGCGAGCGGCGCGGCCGTCGGCGCGGGGTCGGTGCGCGGCACCGGGACGGGGCCGGGCGCCTCGGCGAGGGCCGGTACGGGGAGTTCGTGCGGGTCGGCCGCCATCGCGGCGCGCCGACGCCGTTCGATCACGGCGGCCGCGCTCGCCACCACGGCCATGCCCTTGGCCACGGCCTTGAAGGCCTTTCCGCCCCGCGCCATCCTCGCTACCACCGCTTCCCTGCCGGACCCGCCGAGCCCGGCGGTAACGCCGTGGGTCGCACCACGGCCGTCAGGGATGACGCTACCCGGCGGGGGCGGGGCGAGTCCGCCCGCCGTGGGGTTCGGCTTCGACCACTTCACTTCACGAACCAGGACAAAACGCCAGGTTTCAGGTGGTTTCGCCCAGGCGCGACGGGGGAGGACTTCGAACGGGACGCCGAGTCGTCCCATCAGGCCGACCCATCAGGCCGACCGGTGTCGTGGAGCCGGTCGCCCGGATCGCTTCCATCGAGCCAACCGCCGGCGGACCGGCCGGTGCGGGGAGCTACCAGGACCCCTCCCCGCGCCCCGCGTCCGCACCAGGACCGCACCGCCCGTGGGCGCCTTGGTCAGCGCAGCCCGGGCGGCGCGGCCCGCCCTTTCCCGGCCGCCGCGCACGGCGTGCCCGGGAACGCCGCGGCCCCCGGCTGCTCGTCGAACACGACGAGCGGCCGGGGGCCGCGGGGAGTGGCGCCGCCCGGGGCGGCGGTCCTCCTAGTACCAGTTGTGGGCCTGCCAGAACGACCAGGCACCGCAGGGGCTGCCGTAGCGGCTGTTCATGTAGCTGAGGCCCCACTTGATCTGGGTGGCCGGGTTGGTGCGCCAGTCGGCACCGGCCGAGGCCATCTTGGAGCCGGGCAGCGCCTGGACCAGACCGTAGGCGCCGGAGCTGCTGTTGGTCGCGGTGTAGTCCCAGCCGCTCTCGCGCTTCACGATCTGGCTGAAGCACTGGAACTGGGCGTCGTTGCCGACGATCTGCCGGGCCGTGTCCTGGACGGAACCGGGGCTGACCGAGACGGGGGGCGCGCTGTTGTCCACCGCGGACATCGCCGACCGCGCCTTGGAGCGGTTGGCGGCGGCGTCGGCGGCGGCACGCTGGTCGGCGGCGGCCTTGGCGGCCTTGTCCGCGTCGGCCTTGGCCTGGGCGTCGGCCTTCGCCTGGGCGTCCGCGGCGGCCTTCTGGCGCGCGGCCTCCTCGGCGGCCTTCTGCTCGGCGGCAGCCTTGGCGGCGGCGTCGGCGGAGGCCTGCTGGGCGGTCGCCTGCTGGCCGATGTTGTCACTTGCGGCCTGTGCCTGAGAGCCAGAGGGGACTTCGGCGAGCAGGGTCGCGCCGGCGACGTCGACCGTCTGCGCAGCCTTGACCTCGCTGCCCGAGGCCATACCCACGACGGCACCGACAGCGGTGACCGCGGTGGCAGAGGCCACAGCAACTCCCCGGACCGAGATCCGAGTCACATGGATTCCTTCCAGCATCGCCCACGCGTGACCGTGCGGACGCAACATGCCCCTTGGCACGGACCTCCGCAGGTGCTCTGGTCACGGGAGGTACTGGCCCGGCGTCCGGTCGGAATGAGGCGACCGGGCGTTGGAATCGGGCGGCGTACGGCTCAACGGTCTTCAATTGTGTGTCCACCGACCGGAGTTGGCGGACCTTCCCGGGCCGAGCCTCCAACGAGCGGAAGCCCTGCCGCGCCGTACGCGGGGCCTGACAGAACCCACACCATGCCGCACCGGGCACTGTCGACGCAATTCCCGCCTGCGTGGCGCATGTCACATTCACCGTAGGGAAGTTCTTCGGACAGAAAGCACTCGATGTGATGAAAGGGACGGGGCCCGCTCCGTCAGGAGCGGGCCCCGCGCCACAAGTTGAACCTATTGTCCGACTATGTCCCGCTCAGGGGTGGTTCACGGGTTGATGTCCTCCAGCATCTCCGTGACCAGCGCCGCGATCGGCGACCGCTCCGAGCGGGTGAGCGTGATGTGCGCGAAGAGCGGATGCCCCTTCAACTTCTCCACCACCGCGACCACGCCGTCGTACCGGCCGACCCGGAGGTTGTCCCGCTGCGCCACGTCGTGGGTGAGCACCACCCGCGAACCCTGGCCGATCCGGGACAGCACCGTCAGCAGGACGTTCCGCTCCAGCGACTGGGCCTCGTCCACGATCACGAAGGCGTCGTGCAGCGAACGCCCCCGGATGTGGGTCAGCGGCAGCACCTCCAGCATCCCGCGGCCGATGACCTCCTCGATCACGTCGGGGGTGGTGACCGCCGAGAGGGTGTCGAAGACCGCCTGGGCCCAGGGGCCCATCTTCTCCGCCTCGCTGCCGGGCAGGTAGCCGAGCTCCTGGCCGCCGACCGCGTACAGCGGCCGGAAGACCATCACCTTGCGGTGCTGCCTCCGCTCCAGCACCGCCTCCAGCCCGGCGCACAGCGCCAGCGCCGACTTGCCCGTCCCGGCCCGGCCGCCCATCGACACGATGCCGATGTCCGGATCGAGCAGCAGGTCCAGCGCCACCCGCTGCTCGGCGCTGCGCCCGCGCAGCCCGAACGCCTCGCGCTCGCCGCGCACCAGCCGGACCCGCCCGTCCCCGGTGACCCGGCCGAGTGCCCGGCCGCGCTCCGAGGTGAGCACCAGCCCGGTGTGCACCGGGAGCTCCTCGACCCCGTCGATGTCCACCGCGGCGTCGTGGCCGGCCGCGAACAGCGCGTCGACCTGCTCGGCCCCGACGTGCAGCTCGGACATGCCCGTCCAGCCGGAGGTGATCGCGAGCTCGGCCCGGTACTCCTCGGCGAGCAGGCCCACCGAGCTGGCCTTGATCCGCAGCGGGAGGTCCTTGGAGACGACGGTGACGTCGTAGCCCTCGGCCTGGAGGTTGCGGGCGACCGCCAGGATCCGGGTGTCCGCCTCGCCCCCGCCGGCCCGGTAGCCGGCCGGCAGTATCGAGACGTCCGAGTGGTTGAGCTCGACCCGGATCGTCCCGCCCAGTTCGCCCACCGGGATCGGCTCGTCGAGCCGGCCGTGGCGGATGCGGTAGTCGTCGAGCAGGCGCAGCGCCTGGCGGGCGAAGTAGCCCAGCTCGGGGTGGTGGCGCTTGGCCTCCAGCTCGGTGACGACCACCACCGGGAGGACGACCTCGTGCTCCTCGAAGCGGGTCATGGCGAGCGGGTCCGCCAGGAGCACGCTGGTGTCGAGAACGTACGTGCGCCGGTCTGGTGTCCGGCGGCTCTTCGAACTGACCACTAGGCCTCCAGAGCGGATGACCCTGCGTCATCCGCGGCAAGCCGGCCCCCGCTGCCCCGGTGGCCTCGGGACCGGACTGACTGGAGTATTCCCAGGCGGGGGGCGGTGCATTCGCGCCCCCGGCGAACTGACGGATCATTGCCGGTGAACGTTTGGCCTCGCGCGCGGCCCGGGTAGGCCAGGCCTACGGCGGTCATTTCGCCCGGAGGCGCGGCCGAGGGGCCCTGATCAGAGGCCGAGCCGCCGGTTCCGCTGCTCGAAGGCGCGCAGCGCGCGCAGGAAGTCGACCTTGCGGAAGGCCGGCCAGTACGCCTCGCAGAAGTAGAACTCGCTGTGGGCGCTCTGCCAGAGCAGGAATCCGGACAGCCGCTGCTCGCCCGAGGTGCGGATGATCAGGTCCGGGTCGGGCTGGTTGGCGGTGTAGAGGTGCTCGGAGATGTGCTCGACGGTCAGGATCTCGGCGAGTTCCTCGATCGGGGTGCCGCGCCCGGCGTGCTCCTGGAGCAGCGAGCGGACGGCGTCGGCGATCTCGTGCCGGCCGCCGTAGCCGACCGCGACGTTGACGGTGATGCCGTCGATCCCGGCGGTCTCCTCGGCGGCGCGCTTGAGCACGTCGGCGGTGTGCTGGGGGAGCAGGTCCAGCGCGCCGACCGGGTTGACCCGCCAGCGGCGGGCGGCGGCCAGGCCGGTGACGGCGTCCTCGATGATGCCGAGCAGCGGGACCAGCTCGTCGGCGGGGCGGTCCAGGTTGTCGGTGGAGAGCATCCACAGGGTGACGACCTTGACGTGGGTCTCGTCGCACCAGCCGAGGAACTCGCTGATCTTGTCGGCGCCGCGCTGGTGGCCGTACGCGGTGGAGCCGCCGGCGGCCTTGGCCCAGCGGCGGTTGCCGTCCAGGATCACGCCGATGTGGTGCGGGGTGCGCGCGAGGTGGACCTCGACCCGTCGGCCGTAGAGCCCGTACATCCCGCCCAGCAGGGTGCGCAGCCCCGGCGTCCGTTCGGCGACATCGCGCAGACCCATGGTTTCCCGGCCCCTCCGTACTCGTTCAGGCAGGTGCGTCACCGCCCCGGCGCAGCCTACTCCCGCGCGCAGGCACGCGGTAAAGCCGCAGGTAGCGGTCTGGTCACGGTCCTGTACGAAGTCTGTCGCGACGGGTGTGTCAGGGCCTGCGGGGCGGTGTGCCCGGGGTGGACACGGAACGGTCTCCGATTCCTTAAGGGAGCCGTAAGCCGGTTGTCACGTCCTTGACGACCGGCAATGGTCTAGTCCAGCTTTTGACCCGAGGCGGAACGAAACAATCCCGCCCCCGGAGTCACCCGCGGACCTCCCCTCCCCCACACGCGGCCGCCGCGCCCCCCACCGCGGCGGCCGCTCCTCCCCCAGGAGCGTCACCCCATGGCCCGTACCCCGCAGCAGCCCGCGCACCGGCGCCGGCGCAGCCCCCTGCCGGCCCTCGCGGCCGGCGCCACCGCCCTCGCCCTGGCCGGCGGCGGCCTCGCCCTCTTCGCCGGCGGCGCCAGCGCGGCGGACGGCAACCTGGTCACCAACGGCGGCTTCGAGAGCGGACTGTCCGGCTGGTCCTGCACCGGCGGCGCGGCCGCGGTGTCGGCGCCGGTCCACTCCGGTACCGGTGCGCTGCAGGCCGCCCCGGGCGCGGGCGACACCGCGGAGTGCACCCAGACCATCAGCGTGCTGCCCAACACCAGCTACACCCTGAGCGCCTGGGTGCAGGGCCCGTACGTCTACCTCGGTGCGCGCGGCACCGGCGGGACGGATCCGTCCACCTGGTCGAACCAGACCAGCTGGAACCAGCTGACCAGCACCTTCACCACCGGGGCGAACGCCACCAGCGTCACCGTCTACCTGCACGGCTGGTACGGGCAGAGCGCCTACCTCGCCGACGACGTCGCGCTGGTCGGCCCGGGCGGCACCTCCACGCCGTCCCCGACGGCCACCCCGACGCCGACGCCGACGGCCACCGCCACCCCGACCGCCACGGCGACCCCGACCCCGACCCCGACCCCGACCGGGACGCCGACTCAGACCCCCACCGCGACGCCCACCCCCACGGCCACGCCGACCCCGACGCCGACCCCGACCGGCACCACCCCGCCGGCCACCGGCCTGCCGGCCCACGCGGTCACCGGCTACTGGCAGAACTTCGACAACGGCTCGACCCCGCAGCGCCTGGGCGACGTGCAGAGCGCGTACGACATCATCGCGGTCTCCTTCGCCGACGCCGTGCCGACCCGGACCGGCGCGATCAGCTTCACCCTGGACCCGGCCCTGTCCAAGGCGCTCGGCGGCTACACCGACGCCCAGTTCCGCGCCGACATCAAGGCCAAGCAGGCGGCCGGCAAGAAGGTCGTCCTCTCCATCGGCGGCCAGAACGGCGCGATCACCGTCGGCGACGCCACCGCCGGGGCGAACTTCGCCGACAGCGCCTACGCGATCATCAAGGACTACGGCTTCGACGGCGTCGACGTCGACCTGGAGAACGGCGTCCAGGCCGGCCCGCTCGGCGCCGCGCTGCACTCCCTGCAGGCCAAGGTCGGCCCCGGCTTCGTGCTGACCATGGCCCCCGAGACCATCGGGATGTACAGCACCGCCGGTGCCTACTTCCAGCTGGCGCTGGCCACCAAGGACATCCTGACCGTCGTCAACACCCAGTTCTACAACTCGGGCGGCATGAACGGCTGCGACGGCAAGGTCTACAACCAGGGCACGATCGACTTCATCACCTCGCAGGTCTGCACCCACATCCTGGGCGGCCTGCGGCCCGACCAGGTCGGCATCGGCGTCCCGGCCTCCGGCAAGGCGGCCGGCGGCGGCTACGTCGACCCGTCGGTGGTGAACAACGCGCTCAACTGCCTGGCCACCGGCAACAACTGCGGCAGCTTCGTGCCGCCGGCCAAGTGGCCCACCATCCGGGGCGCGATGACCTGGTCCACCAACTGGGACGCGAACAACGGCAACGCCTTCTCCAACACGGTCGGCCCGTTCGTCCACAAGATGCCCTGAGGCACTCGGCCCAACTCCCCACGGCGCGCCACTCCTTGAGGGTGGGGCCGGCGCGCCGACGGCGGGCCCGTCGTACCGGACCGGTACGACGGGCCCTTCCGCTACCGCGCGAGCACCGCGGTGAGCGCGCCCAGCAGCAGGAAGGGGCCGACCGGGACCTCCAGCCCGCGCCACGGGCGACGGCGGACCAGCAGGGCGGCGACCCGCAGGGTGCCCCACAGGCCGGCGAGCACCACCGCGGCGGCCAGCCCGCCGATCGCGACCCACCAGCCGTACCAGCCCAGCAGCCCGCCCAGGGCGAGCCCGAGCGGCGAGTCACCGGGGCCCAACGCGCCGATCTGGACGGCCACTTCGAGCAGCGCGCCGACCGCCAGCGCGACCAGCAGGCAGCGCAGCAGCACCCCCGGGCGCCCCTCGGCCAGGGCCGCCACCGCCAGCAGCACGGCCACCCCGGCCAGCAGCGGCCCGGTCAGCCGGTAGGGCAGCCGGCGCACCCGGGCGTCGGTGAAGCCGAGCGCCACCCCGAGCGCGCCCGCCCAGGCGAGCGCCGCCGCCTGCGGGCCGTCCGCCGCGCAGGCGACCGCGACCGCGACCGCCGCGGCGACCGCCTCCACCGCCCCCGGGCCGGCCCCCAACCGCTCCCGGCAGCCCGGGCAGCGACCGGTCGGCGGCAGCAGCCGCCCCACCGGGCGCCCGCACAACGGGCAGGCCTCGCACCAGGGTTCGCCCTCGGGCACGGCGAACCGGGCGACCAGCGCGCGCAGCGCGGGAGCCACCAGGAGAGCGGCCAGCACCGCTCCGGCCACGACCGTCACCACCGGCACTCCCCCGCTTCCCCGTCGACTTCTCCCGGTCGGCCCCTCCCCGACGGCTTCTCCCCGCCGACCGGCCGACCGACCGGCCCCATCTTCCCGCCCGGGGCGGACGGCCGGTGTGCCGTCCGTCTCGTTCCGGCGAAGAATCCACCGCAGAGATCGACGGCGTTCCTCGCATACGCGAGCATTACGGACATTCGGGCAGCGGTTTGGAAGGCCGTTCGACACCCCCGCCTGGCGATCCAAGGAGGCTCTTCCGAGCCCGGCGAGCCGTCTCCCCGGACACCCGGCGCCGAGCCCCGGCGTGCCCCTAAAGTAGGCAGGCATGCAGGTCATCCAGTCCAGCAAGCTCGCCAACGTCTGCTACGACATCCGCGGCCCGGTGCTCGACGAGGCGATGCGGCTGGAGGAACAGGGCCACCGCATCCTCAAGCTCAACACCGGCAACCCGGCCACCTTCGGTTTCGAGGCGCCCCCGGAGATCCTCCAGGACATCCTGCGCAACCTCGCGAACGCGCACGGGTACGGCGACTCCAAGGGCCTGCTCTCGGCCCGCCGCGCCGTGGTGATGCACTACGAGGACCGCGGCCTGCACGGCCTCTCGGTCGACGACGTCTTCCTCGGCAACGGCGTCTCCGAGCTGATCCAGCTCGCCATGACCGCACTGCTGGACGACGGCGACGAAGTACTCGTCCCCGCGCCGGACTACCCGTTGTGGACGGCCTCGGTCTCGCTGGCCGGCGGCACCGCCGTGCACTACCGCTGCGACGAGCAGTCCGAGTGGTACCCGGACCTCGCCGACATCGAGGCCAAGGTCACCGACCGGACCAGGGCCATCGTGGTGATCAACCCGAACAACCCGACCGGCGCGGTCTACCCGCGCGAGGTGCTGGAGGGCATCGCCGAGATCGCCCGCCGGCACCAGCTGGTGGTCTACGCGGACGAGATCTACGACAAGATCCTCTACGACGACGCCGAGCACGTCCCGCTGGCCACCCTGGCCCCGGACCTCTTCTGCGTCACCTTCAACGGACTGTCCAAGGCCTACCGGGTCGCGGGCTTCCGCTCCGGCTGGATGGTGCTCTCCGGCGACCGGCAGCGCGCCCGCAGCTACATCGAGGGCCTGACCGTGCTCGCCTCGATGCGGCTGTGCGCCAACATGCCGGCCCAGCACGCGGTGGCCGCCGCGCTCGGCGGACGGCAGTCGATCAAGGACCTGCTGCTGCCCGGCGGCCGGCTGCTCGCCTCCCGCGACGCCGCGTACGAGCTGCTCAACCAGATCCCGGGCGTGAGCTGCGTCAAGCCGAAGGGCGCGCTGTACGCCTTCCCCCGGCTGGACCCGAAGGTCTACAAGATCAAGGACGACGCCCAGATGGTGCTCGACCTGCTGCGCTCCCAGCGGATCCTGCTGGTCCAGGGCACCGGCTTCAACTGGCCCGAGCCGGACCACTTCCGGCTGGTCACGCTGCCGCGGCCGGAGGAGATCACCGACGCGGTGACCAGGATCGGCGACTTCCTCAGCGGCTACACCCAGCCCTGACCCGCCCTACCGGCGGGAAAACGCGCGTGGGGAGCACGCGCGGGAAAACACTACGGCCGGAGTCCCGGGCCCAGGTGGTCTCCTTGGTCGGGGAAAGACCACCCGGCGGAACTCCGGCCGTCCTGCCACTCGGTCGGCGCGCGGTTCGTGCCGCGCGCCGACCTCTCGCTCGGCTGAGGCTCAGGCTCAGCCGAGGCGCGCGACCAGGCTCCGGTACTCGTCCCACAGCTCCTTCGGGGTGTGGTCGCCGAACAGCTCCAGGTGGGCCGGCACCAGCGCGGCCTCCTGGCGCCAGATGTCGGCGTCCACGGTGAAGAGCAGGTCGAGGTCCTCCTCGGACAGCTTGAGGTCACCCAGGTCGAAGCCCTCGACCTTCGGCAGCACGCCGATCGGGGTCTCGACGCCGTCGGCGGTGCCCTCCAGGCGCTCGACGATCCACTTGAGCACGCGGCTGTTCTCGCCGTAGCCGGGCCAGACGAACTTGCCCTCGGTGTTCTTGCGGAACCAGTTGACGTAGTAGATCTTCGGCAGCTTGGCGGCGTCCGCCTGGGCGCCGACCTCCAGCCAGTGGGCGAAGTAGTCGCCCATGTTGTAGCCGCAGAACGGCAGCATCGCGAACGGGTCGCGGCGCAGCTCGCCGACGGTGCCCT
The DNA here is from genome assembly GCF_042266305.1 of Kitasatospora sp. NPDC056076. Lineage (NCBI taxonomy): Bacteria > Bacillati > Actinomycetota > Actinomycetes > Kitasatosporales > Streptomycetaceae > Kitasatospora > Kitasatospora sp. NPDC056076. Next base: position 55,798 of record NZ_JBHJWG010000006.1, on the reverse strand, counting down.
CGGCGGCGGCGGTCTTCTCGGAGGCGATGTTGGCGCCCAGGAAGACGCCGTGCTGCCAGTCGAAGGACTCGGTGACCAGCGGGACGGCGGTGGCCCGGCGGCCGCCGAACAGGATCGCCGAGATCGGCACGCCCGCCTGGTCCTCCCACTCGGGGGCGATGGTCGGGCACTGCGCGGCCGGGACGGCGAAGCGGGCGTTCGGGTGGGCGGCGGGGGTGCCGGACTCGGGGGTCCAGTCGTTGCCGCGCCAGTCGGTGAGGTGCGCCGGGGGCTCCTCGGTCAGGCCCTCCCACCACACGTCGCCGTCGTCGGTGAGGGCGACGTTGGTGAAGACGGTGTTGCCCCAGAGGGTGTCGATGGCGTTGGCGTTGGTGTCCACGCCGGTGCCGGGGGCGACGCCGAAGAAGCCGGCCTCGGGGTTGATGGCGTAGAGGCGGCCGTCCGCGCCGAAGCGCATCCAGGCGATGTCGTCGCCGATGGTCTCGACCTTCCAGCCCGGGATGGTCGGCTGGAGCATGGCCAGGTTGGTCTTGCCGCAGGCCGACGGGAAGGCGGCCGCGACGTACTTGACCTCACCGGACGGCGGGGTGAGCTTGAGGATGAGCATGTGCTCGGCCAGCCAGCCCTCGTCGCGGGCCATGGTCGAGGCGATGCGCAGCGCGTAGCACTTCTTGCCGAGCAGGGCGTTGCCGCCGTAGCCGGAACCGAAGGACCAGATCTCCCTGGTCTCCGGGAAGTGCGAGATGTACTTGGTGCTGTTGCACGGCCACGGCACGTCCGCCTCGCCCTCGGCGAGCGGGGCGCCGACGGTGTGCACGGCCTTGACGAAGTCCCCGTCCTCGCCGAGCTGCTCCAGCACGGCCTTGCCCATGCGGGTCATCACGCGCATCGACACCGCGACGTAGGCGGAGTCGGTGATCTCGACGCCGTACGCGGCCAGCGGGGAGCCGACCGGGCCCATCGAGAAGGGCACGACGTACATCGTGCGGCCCTTCATCGCGCCGCGGAACAGGCCCTGCTCGCCCTGGAAGACCTCGCGCATCTCGGCGGGGGCCTTCCAGTGGTTGGTCGGTCCGGCGTCCTTCTCCTGCTCGGAACAGATGAAGGTGCGGTCCTCCACGCGCGCGACGTCGGACGGGTCCGAGGCGGCGTAGTAGGAGTTGGGGCGCTTCTCCTCGTTCAGCTTCTTGAAGGTGCCCTGAGCCACCAGCAGGTCCGCGAGGCGCTGGTACTCCTCGTCGGAACCGTCGCACCACTCGATGCGGTCCGGCTGGGTGAGCTCGGCGATCTCGCTCACCCAAGCGAGCAGCTGCTTGTGGCGGGTGGGCGCGGATGCGCTGAGAGCAGAGATCTCGTACGACACGATCGCTCCGTTTCACGCCGTCCCGGCGGGGAGACGGCGTAGCGGGGGTCTGAGGGTGCTTGCAGCGTAGACCCGGCTATTGGCCTCCAACGCGGCACTGCGGCGAAATTGACGCATCTTTTACTACAGTAAGTACGATTACCGGCCAGTAGCCCGTCCCTCACGTCCGAGCCGGAGTGTGCGGCGCCACACTCCGATTGCTCCAAAACGTCCAAGAGTGATGAGCACCACTTCCTTACGCGTCAGTAACCTACGGTGCCGTAGGTAGCAGGTAGCATGCTGCCCATGACTGCTGCTGCGCTCGCGGAGAGCACTGGGGAGGACCCGGCCGAGCGCCGGGAGGACAAGCCGAAGTGGCGCGGCTGGCTGCACGCCGGGATGTTCCCCGCCACCGTCGCCGCCGGGATCGTGCTGATCTGCCTGGCCGACTCCACACCGGCCAAGATCGCCTGCGCGGTCTACTCGGTCAGCGCCTGGCTGCTGTTCGGCGTCAGCGCGGTCTACCACCGCTTCGACTGGGGCCCGCGCGGGGACGCCGTGCTCCGGCGGCTGGACCACGCGAACATCTTCCTGATCATCGCGGGCACCTACACGCCGTTCACGATCCTGCTGCTCAACGGCGCCGACCAGCAGATACTGCTCTGGGTCGCCTGGGGCGGGGCGCTCGCCGGGATCGCCTTCCGGGTGTTCTGGGTCGGCGCGCCGCGCTGGCTGTACACCCCGGTGTACATCGCGCTGGGCTGGGCCGCCGCCTTCTTCCTGCCGGACTTCCTGCGCACCGGCGGGGTCGCCGTCCTGGTGCTGATGATCGTCGGCGGGGTGCTCTACAGCATCGGCGGCGTGGTGTACGGGCTCAAGCGGCCCAACCCCTCACCGCGCTGGTTCGGCTTCCACGAGGTGTTCCACGCCTTCACCCTCGGAGCCTTCATCGTCCAGTACGTCGGCGTCTCACTGGTGGCGTACAGCGCGGCCGGCTGAACCCGGCGCACCCCGACGGGCGGTCGTCCGGTCCGTGGACCGGGTGGCCGCCCGTTCGGCCGTCCAGGGCCGCTCGTACCCGGTGCGGGCCTGCGGGCGGCGCGGGTACGGCGGGTGGTCGGCGGCGCCCGGCTCCGGATCCGGCTCCGGGCCGACCACGTGCTGCGACCGTGCCCGCTGCGCCTCTTGGACCTGCTGCGTCTCCCTCGCCTGCTGCGTCTCCCGCGTCTGCTGCGCCTGCGACCGTGACCGCCCGGGGCGCACCGCCGCCGCGGACTCCGGCAGCACCGTCCCGGCCGCCGCTCCGACCCGGCCGCGCGCCTGCCGCTCGTCCAGCGCCTCCCGGGCCCGGCGGCAGCGCTCGCAGTGCGCGGCGTCCGGGATGCCGCGCCGCGGCCGGTGCCCGGCCCGGGACGGCCGCCGGTGCGTCGCCTGCCAGCGCCGGCCGACGTACACCATGACCAGCAGCGTCTCGATCCCGGCGACCACGAGCACCAGGGGCGCCCCGTTGATCAGGTAGGCCGCGACCACGGCCAGTGCGGAACCCACCACCACGGCCCCGCCCCACACCTGGGCACGCGCCTGCCTGTCGTCACTGTCGGCCACTTCGGCTCCCCTTTCCCGGCGCCGGGCTCGTGGTCGGCTCCTGCCGCCCCACCCCTTCTCCGCTCTCGGCACGCGTCCGGCCAGCACTGACCGATTGCCACATGGTATCTACCGACAGTCACCCGGAGCCGCCCCGGGGCGGCGAACGACAGATCAACGTTGCGTCAATTCCTTGTGCGGAAGCAGCACTTCCAGGACACACCACGGAGAGTGATCAGATCATCGCACCGCCTTCGAATTGACGGTCGGCCTCTTTTGAGAGTTACTGTCATTTGACAGAAGCTTTCTCGAACCGCAGTCCCTGGAGGTCTCCGTGCCCGCCGACCCGCGCCGCTGGCTCGCCCTGGTCGCCGTCGCCCTGAGCGTCCTGGTGATCAGCTTCGACATGACGATCCTCAACGTCGCCCTGCCCACCCTGGCCTCGCAGTTGCAGGCCACCACCGGGCAGCAGCAGTGGATCGTCGACGCCTACACCGTGGTCTTCGCCGCCGCGATGCTCCCGGCCGGCCTGCTCGGCGACCGCATCGGCCGCCGCCGCACGCTCACCGTCGGCCTCGCCCTGTTCGGACTCGCCTCCGCCGTCGGCATGCTCACCGACTCGCCCGGCACCCTGGTCGCCGCCCGCGCCGCGATGGGCCTGGCCGCCGCCCTGGTCATGCCGATGTCGCTGGCGGTCATCCCCGGGATCTTCCCGGCCGGCGAGCGCCGCCGGGCCACCGCGATCCTCTCCGCCGCGATCGCCGGCGGCGCCCCGCTCGGGCCGCTGATCGGCGGCCTGCTGCTCCAGCACTTCTGGTGGGGCTCGGTCTTCGCCGTCAACGTCCCGCTCACCGTGCTCGGCATGGTCGCCTGCCTCCTGCTGCTGCCCGAGACCCGCAACCCCGCCGCACCCCGGATCGACCTGCCCGCGACCGCCCTCGCCGCCACCGGCCTCGGCGCGCTCACCTACGGCATCATCGAGGGCTCCGACCGCGGCTGGGCCGACCTCCTGGTGCTCACCACCCTGGCCGGCTCGGTGGTGCTGCTCACCGCCCTGGTGCTGCGCAGCCGCCGCCGGAGCGATCCGATGCTCGACCTCGCCCTGCTCGCCGACCCGACCTTCCGCTGGTCCTCGGTCGCCGCCACCCTGATCTCACTCGTCCTGTTCGGCGCCTTCTTCGTCCTGCCGCTCTACTTCCAGAGCGTGCTCGGCACCGACGCCCTCGGCTCCGGACTGCGGCTGATGCCCATGATGCTCGGCCTGCTCGTCGCCGCCCGGCTCAGCGAACGGCTGGTGGCGCGGCTCGGCGCCCGCGCCGTGATCACCCTCGGCCTGGCCCTGCTCGCCGCCGCCCTGCTGTTCGGCAGCCGCACCGGCAGCGCCGACGGGTACGGGCGGGCCGCGCCCTGGCTCACCGTCCTCGGCCTCGGCATGGGCCTGGCCCTGATCACCGCCCAGGGCTCCGCCCTGATCACCCTGCCGCCCGCCCGGGCCGGCGTCGGCTCCGGACTGCTCCAGACCCTGCGGCAGGTCGGCGGCGCGATCGGGATCGCCGTCTTCGGCAGCCTGCTGGCCGGGTCCTACCGGGGCGCGCTGGACACCGGCGGGCTCCCCGCCGAGGCGGCGCACCGGGCCGGGGCGTCGGTGGTCGCCGCCGACGCCGTCGCCCGGGAGAGCGGGCGGCCGGCGCTCGCCGCCGCGGCACACGTGGCGTACGTGCACGGGATGGGGCTGGTCCTGCTGGTCGCCGGGCTGGTCGCGGCGTTCTCGGCGGTCCTGGTCGCGGCCCGGATGCCGGCCGGGGAACCCACCCGGGACACCCCCGCCGACCGGCCCGAACCCGCCACCGCCGGAGATCACCGATAATCGGGGCCATGAAGACCGAGCAGCCGACCGCGGCCCTCCCGGACGCCCCGACCAACCCGGTCCAGGCACTGCTGGAGGCGCCGCTGTCGCTGCGCGAGCGGAAGAAGTTGAAGACCCGGCAGACCGTGCGCCGCGAGGCCTACCGCCTGTTCGCCGAGCAGGGCTACGAGAACACCACGGTCGAGCAGATCGCCGCCGCCGCCGAGATCTCCCCCTCCACCCTCTTCCGGTACTTCGCCACCAAGGAGGACCTCGTCCTGACCGACGAGTACGACCCGGCGATGATCGCCGCCCTGCTCGCCCGGCCGGCCGACGAACCCTTCCTGCGGTCCTGCCGGGAGGCCCTCATCGGCCTGATCCGCGCCCTGCTCCAGCACGAACGCCAGGAACTGCTGACCCGGATGCGGCTGGTCACCGAGGTCCCCGCGCTGCGCGCCGGACTGTTCCGGACCGGCAACAGCCCGCACGAGCTGTACCTCTCCGTCCTCACCCGGCGGGCGGGCGTCGAGCACCCCACGTACGAGATGCGGGTCACGGCCGCCGCCATCGGCGCCGCCACCGCCGAGGCCGTGCTCCAGTGGGCCGCGCAGGACGGCCGGGAGGACATCGCCGACCTGGTCGACCGCACCTTCGCGCTGCTGGAGAGCGGCTTCGCCGGGGTATGAGCGCACAGTGACGTGACGGGGCCCGGCTCGATGGAGAGCCGGGCCCCGTCGCGGTCTCAGCGGTTGCCCCGCCTGCGCCGCAGTACCGCGCCGGCGCCCACCAGCGCGGTGGCGCCGAGCGCGGCGGCCGCCGTCACGGCCGGCAGCGCCGAGCCGCCGTCCGGCCCGGCTGCCGCGACCGGGGCAGCCTCGGCCGCCCCCGCGGCGTTCACCTCGTAGCCGCCGCCCTTGCCCTCCCGGTCGTACGCCGAGCCGGGCAGCTTGTCCCCGTACCGCTGGTGCACCAGCTGCTGGTACCCGGCCAGCGACACCCCGCCCGCGCCCACCGAGCGCCGGGCCTCGTCGTCCAGCGGCAGCACCCGGCCGTCGCGCAGCACGTACCAGGCGTTGACCTGCGGCTCCCGGAAGGCCGTACCGCCGCCGCTACCGGCCGCCTTCGCCGCGTAGTCGCTCTCGTCACCGCCGGAGGCGATGTTGACGACCCGCCAGGAGTCGCCCTGGCGGACCGTCCAGACCGAGGCGCTCTGCCCGTCCCCCGCGACCACCTTGCTCGCCGTGAACTCGGCCTTCGCCACCGGTGCGCCCGGGGTGCCTGACACGAAACCGGCGTCCAGGGTGTAGACCGGCACGGTGTCCCCGGCCAGGCGGGGCGCCGCGTCGCTCGCCGCCTTCGCCTCCTCGGCGGCACCGATGGTCAGTTGTCGGGTCGGCGGGACGCCCTTGCGGGCGAAGAAGTGGCCCACCTTGTCGAGCACCGCCGGGTCCTGGACGGCGCTGCGGGCCCCGGCCAGGTCGGCGGCGGGCACCGGTGCGGGTGCGCCCGCTGCGGGTGCGCCGGGTGCGTCGGCCTGCGCGGCCGGGGCGAGCGCCAGCGCGAGGCCGGCGGCGAGCAGGACGGTGACGGCGGCCCGGCGGGCCGTACTGAGCTCGGTCATGGTCGTCCTCACGCGCCGATCCGGTACAGGGAGTGGGTCCAGGAGAACGTGTTGTTGTTCACGTAGTACGAGTAGTCCGCCCAGTTGTAGCGGTAGTTGGACGGCCACGGGTCGCCCCAGTAGACCCAGTTGTTGCCGGTGTCGTACCCGTACAGGACGTGCATGTGCCCGCCGCCCGAGCTCCACTGGATGCGCGTCTCGATCGGACGGTTGGCGTCCACCTCGGACTGCACGGTGGTGTAGCGCAGGTACCCGGTGACGTACGAACCCGGGTTGATGCCGACCCAGTCCAGCCCGTTCTGCACGTCGGCCAGCGAGGCCTGGCTGTTGGGGCAGCTGGAGTCGACCGAGCGGCCGAACGCGGCGTTGCAGAACTGGTTCTGGCTGTAGTTGTAGCCGAACCAGGTGGCGATGGTGTTCCCGCTCGCCGCCCAGCACCAGTTGGTCTGCTGTTGCTGCTGCATGGTGATGTTGAGCTTCTTGAACGTGCCGGCCAGATCGGCCGTGCTGCCGGGCGCCGCCGCCGGGCGGGCCTGGTGCGCGGCCCGGTGGAGGGCGGGGGCGGGGGCGGCCGTGGGGGTGGCCGACGCCGGGGTGCTCACCGCGGCGGTCAGCGCCGGGCCCAGCACGCCCAGGGCCAGCAGCGAGACCGCACGGCGCAGCCGTATCCGTGGAACTGGCATGGGGGAATGCCTCCTTGCACGAGTGGAGCGAGGTGCTGTGGGGGGCGCGGTCCGGATCGCGCCCCGAGCATCGCGCCGCACTCCGGGCCCGGTCAACGGCCCCGGACCGGCCCCGACCGCGCTGTGAACGGGCCCGCGCGGATGTGAACCGCAGCCGGGAAACCCCGGCGCGAGCTGCCCGGACCGGTGACAAACCGCCGCCCGGATGTGAATATTCACGGTCAAAACCCGGAACCCGGTCCGCGCCCGCCAGGAGGCCGCCATCCACCGAAGCGACCCAGCCGACCTCGCCGCCGCCCTGCGCACCGGCCCGTTCCACCTCGCCCTGCGCACCGCCATCGCCACCCGCGGCCTCGCCCTGCACCGCATCCGCCGCCACCTCGCCCTGCGCGGCGTCAACGTCGGCCTCACCAGCCTCAGTTACTGGCAACAGGGGCGCCGCCGGCCCGAACGCCCCGAATCACTACGCGCCGTCGCCGCCCTCGAAGACGTCCTCGACCTCCCCGAGCACTCCCTCACCCGGCTCCTCGGCCCCCGCCGCACCGCCGCGGCCGCCGGACCCCCCGTCCGCCCCTACCGCGACCTGATCTCCCCACCCACCGCCGTCGACGGCCTGCTCGCCGTCCTCGCCGGCCCCCGCGACACCGGCCTGCACACCATCACCCACATCGAACGCATCCGCGTCGGCCCCGACCGCCAACTCACCCGCCGCGACTCCCAACACGCCCTGCGCGCCCACCGCGACGGCATCGACCGCTACCTCGCCCTCCACCAGGGCGACCCCGGCAGCGACACCGCCCTCGTCGGCGTCCGCGCCGAGGAGAACTGCCGCCCCGGCCGCATCCGCCGCGACCAGACCCACCACCTCCTCGCCGCCGAACTCCTCCTCGACCGCCGCCTGCGCGCCGGCGACACCCACCTCCTCGGCTACGGCTTCGACGACGCCCCCTCCCCCACCCCCAGCTGCGAGTACGTCCGCGGCTTCAACTCCGGCGCCGGCCAGTACGTCCTCCAGATCACCTTCCACCCCGCCGCCCTCCCCGTCCGCTGCCACCGCATCGCCCTCCACTCCCCCGGCGCAGCCCCGTACGAGACGGAGGAGTTGACCCTCGACGGCCACCACTGCGTCCACCTGGTAGCCACGGCGATCCGCCCGTGCATCCTGGGGATCCGCTGGGACTGGGAGTGAGGCGGCGAGGTCAGTGCGACCAGTACGGGTCGTCGACGTCGGGGGCGGGGGACCGGCCGGCCTCTCGCTCGCCGATCGGAGGGGCGCCGTAGTCCTGCTCGGACCGGTAGTACACCCCGAAGGCATCCGCGCTCAGGTCCACCGTCACGGCCGAGTCGGCGGTGACGGTCGTCACCGAGACCGTGAACAGGGTGCTCCCCCGCCCGGGGCAGTGAAGCTGGCTGTACTGCGTCGTCTGACTGCCCGTGGTGGTGTCGGAGCGCCGGCAATCCCCGCCCCAGAACTGCGTCATCCGGTCCAACAACACCGGAACCTTCGCGGGCACCACCTTCGTCCGGACCAACGCCACCTCACGGACGTCGGAGCGCAGGTTCGGCTCGCCGTCGGCGTGCTCCTGACGTCGGTCCACGATGTAGGAACCGCCGGAGTAGGCCAGCGGCGGGCTGATCGCTGCCATGGCCGCCCGCAGGGTCTCGTCGAGGTGCGCCTTCGCCTCACTCGGGCTCAGCAGGCCGGCGCCCCGGTCCATCAGGGCCATCGGGCCGTACCCGTTGTAGAACAGCCCCACCCCGGTGGCCAGGACGACCACCGCCGCCACGGAACAGCCCAGCGTGCGTCGCGGCCGCTTCACCCGCGTTGACCCTGCAGTGTGACGCCCCCGCTGCCCGTGACGACGGCCGCGATGTTGTCCAGCGAGGGCCCGCCCCGCCCGTTCAGGTACTTGGTGTGCGCATCGACGGGGTTGCCACGGCTCCAGTCGTCGACGGTGAAGCGGTTCGCACCGAAATGCTTGCTGGACGGGTCCCTGCCGTACCAGCGCTCGTCCGGGTCGAGGCTGAACTTCGACGGGGCGTGCGTCACGACGTCGTTGTCGGCGGCACCGACCCAGACGTGACCAGCGGGCATCCTGAGGTCGGCGGCCTTGTCCACACCGACACCCGGGCTGCCGATGAAGACCACGTCGTCCGGCGGCACGTAGTGCGACCCCGGCTGGGTGGCGAGCCTGGTCGCCTGACCGACCAGGTACGACCCGTAACTGTGCCCGACCGCGGTGACGTGCGGGGGCTGGGTGCCCTCGTGGCTCGCCCGCACTCCGCTCAGGAAGTTCGCGTACGCCGGGGCACCGTCCTTGCCCGCCTTCGTCGACGCGGCTCCGAAGTCCATTCCCGGCGAGTCGTAACCGAGCCAGACCACGGAGGCGACGGAATGGCCGGCCCGGGCCTTGCCGCTCGCGGCGCGGTAGAGGTTGAGACCGTTCTCCGCCTCGTTGGTCCCGTCGTTCTCGCCAGGCCCGAGGCTCGCCATGGTGGTGGTGATCCCCGGGACGTAGGCGGAGATGTCGGTGGCGGTGTCGGGGTTCCCGTAGGAGAGGATCGCCCGCCCCTGGCCCTCACTTCCGAGGCCGAGCAAGTAGATCGGCGGCTCCTTCCCCGTGTTCTCCGAAAGGCGCTTGTCGATGGGCCCGTAGAGCGCGAGGAAGTGCTTCTCGCCGGAGTTCAGCTCCCCCGGCTTCTTGTCCCTGATGTCCTTCATCAGATGGTCCAGTTGGTCGCGGTTCACCCTGTCCCGCACCTCCGCCGGAATGCCGTCCAGATTCCCGAGCACCTCCGGGTGGTGGCTGAGGAACCACTGCTGGCCCTGCGGGCCGAGCCCCTTCCACCAGGAGTTGACCTCGGTGGCAGGCGCGCCCTTGAGCGGCATGTTCCGCCGCCACTCCGGGTTGGACGCATCGCCGAACTGTTCCATGTACGCATCGGCGCCGGCCGTCTTCTCGTCCAGGCCCGACTTGTCCTTGGCGTGCCCGGCGAACCTGTTGAGCCCGGCGGTCAGGGCGTCGTCGGCCTCCGCCGCGTCGGCCAGCGCCTTGGCGATCTGCTTGCTGATCCCGTCGGCGGCCGTCCTCTGCTTGGCCTCCCAGTCCGGCGCCTGGTACGGGTTGGTCGACGCGGGCCAGCTCACGGCACCGGTGTCGCTGACCGTGAAGCCCTTCGCCTGCGCGTCCGACAGTGCGGTGGTGAGCCTGCCCTGGGCCAGCGTCATGGCATCGGCGCAGTCACGGATCTCCTTGCCGATCAGGCCGAGCTCCGTCACCGCCGCACGCATCTTGCCGGTGAAACCGTCGAGCACCGGCATCGCGGCGTCGGCCGCCGGCCCCGACCACTGGGAGCCGTGGGCCCGGTCGGCGGTCCCGCTCTTCCAGTCCGTGGCGTGTTGCGCCATGGCCTTGCACAACGTGTCGTACGCCCCTGCGGCCGTGTACAGGTCCGCCGGTCTGGCGTTCCTCAGGCTTGCGATGTCCATCCCCGCACCCCCTGTGTGCCCTGTGTCCCCCACGACACTCACAGCTACCATAGCGTCCGCGACCGACACGGCTGTCAGGGGGAAACCGCATGGGACAGGACCCGGGATTCACCGTCAAACCAGGCGAGTTGACCGCCGCCGGGAACAATGCGCTGACGGTCGCCGGGAAGGTCCCCGAGGAGACGGCGAAGCTCGCGGAGCCGAGCGCCACGGCCGCCGGGAGCCTGGCCGGGTGGCAGAGCGGGGCGGCGCTGACGGGGTGCGGCAGTGCGTGGAAGACCTTGCTGGACGGGCTCGCCACCGACATGAAGACCGCCGGGGGCCATCTGATCACTTGCGCGCACGACTACCGGAACACCGACCACCGGAACGCCGACCACCTGCCGCCACCGGCGGCGGCGTCCCACGACCCGTTCGAGACGAAGGTGGCCGGGGTGGCCGGCGTCCACCTCACCAGGGACGCGTGACGCCTTGCCGCGTTCCGCGCAACTCCGTTACGGCGTCCGGAAGTCCACCACCAGGCAGTCCTCCACCGGCCGGTAGCCGATCTGCTGGTAGATGGAGTTGCTGGTCGGGTTGGCGAGGTCGGTGTAGAGCAGCACCTCCTGCGCCCCCAGGCCGAGCACGTGGGCGGAGGCCGCCGCGGTGACGGCGCTGGCGTAGCCGCGGCCGCGGCGGTCGGCGGGGGTGTAGACCGGGCCGATGCGGGACATTCCGGCGAGCACGGGGCTGGCGCCGGCCAGGGCGACCGGGGTGCCCGCGTCCTCCCAGAGGTGGAGGCTGCCGGAGGCCAGCTTGTCGTCCACCGCCCGGGCCACGTCGGAGGGGGCGATCTCGACTTCGCGCAGGAACTCCTCGTACCAGCGGATCGCCAGTTCCCGGTCGGGCGGTCCGGCGAGCCGGGGCCGGCCGGCGGGCGGGCGCGGCGGGTCGGTGAGCCGGCCGAGCCGGTAGAGCCGCTCCTCGACCCGGACGGAGTGGTCGATGCCGGTGGCGGCCGTCCAGGCCTCGGCGAAGGCGCGGACCGGCTCGGCCCCGCCGCCGACTCCGGCGACCTCGGTGAACCCGGGGCCGGCCTCGGCCAGGCGGACCGCCAGCTCGGCGGCCAGGGCCGGTGGCATGGCGGAGAGCCGGGGGGCGAACGGCGGGGTCTGCAGGAAGGCGCCCTCGACCGGTCCGCCCGGTCCGGCCCGCCACCAGCCGAAGACCGGCGGCCGTTCCCCGAAGGCGTCGAGGCCGGCTCCGGCGAGCCGGTGGGCGACGGTGAGCAGGACGGTGTTCTCGGCCGGGCGGGTGGCCAGGAAGTCGCCCGCGTGGTGGCGGAAGTCGTCGAGCGAGGTGCTGAGCGTCCAGGTCATGGACCATCCTCACCCCGCTCGGCGCCCGTGCGCCAACGGTTATTCGCCCACGACTATTCGCCCACGGCCACGACGACGCCGAGCCGCTCGCCGAGCACCGCCGGATCGGTGGTGGGCGCCTCGCAGGCGAAGTGCCGGCAGACGTACGCCGCGGGCGCGCCGCCGACCAGCGGGCGGTCCGCCAGCAGCGGCACCTCGGCGGCGGCCTCGCCCGGCTCGCCGACCGCGACGACGGTGCCGGGCGCCGTCCCGAGCAGCGCGGCCCGGCGCAGCGCCGCGGTGGCCGGGTGGTCGGCCGGGCCGACGACGGCGACCTCGCGCGGCCCGTCGAGCAGGGCTTCGGCGACGGCGAGGCCCCAGCCGATGAACCGGGGGGCCCGGGCGGCCAGGGCGCCGACGATGCCGAGGGCGCGTTCGGCGGCGGTGCGGTGCCGCTCGGAGCCGGTGTACGCGGCGTAGCCGAGGAGGGCGCCGGCGGCGGCGGTCCAGCCGGAGGGGGTGGCGTTGTCGGTCGGGTCCTGGGGGCGGCGGATGAGTTCCTCGGCGTCGTCGGCGGTGTCGTAGAGGGCGCCGGAGTCCTCGTCGGTGAAGTGCTTGAGCACGGTGTCGAGCAGGCCGCCCGCCAGTTGGAGCCATTCCGCCTCGCCGGTGACGGCGTAGAGGGCGAGGAAGCCCTCGGCGGTGTCGGCGTAGTCCTCCAGGACACCGGCGTTGGTGCCGGGGCGGCCGTCCCGGGAGGTGCGCAGCAACCGGCCGTCGGGGGTGAGGTGGACGGCGAGCAGCAGGTCGGCGGCGCGTTCGGCGGCCTCGACGAGGTCGGGGCGCTCCAGCAGGGCGCCGGTCTCGGCGAGGGCGGCGATGGCGAGGCCGTTCCAGGCGGCGACCACCTTGTCGTCGCGGGCGGGTGCGGGCCGGGCCGCCCGGGCCTGGAGCAGCCGCTGCCGGATCTCCTCGTACTCGGCGAAGTCCACCGGGTCGGTGAGGAGTTGGAGCACGGAGGTGCCGTGTTCGAAGGTGCCGTCGGCGGTGACGGTGAACAGCCGGGCGGCGGTGGCCGCGTCGGCCGGGCCGAGCAGGTCGACCAACTGGCCGGGCTCCCACACGTAGTAGGCGCCCTCGGCGGAGGCGCCGGTCTCCTCGTCGAGGCTGTCGGCGTCCAGCGCGGACGCGAACGCGCCTTCGGGTGTGCGGAGTTCGCGCAGCAGGAAGTCGGCCGTGGACAGCGCGACCCGACGGGCGAGCGCGGAGCCGGTGGCCCGCCACAGGTGCAGGTAGGCGCGCAGCAGCAGGGCGTTGTCGTACAGCATCTTCTCGAAGTGCGGCACCACCCAGTCGGCGTCCACGGCGTAGCGGGCGAAGCCGCCGCCGAGCTGGTCGTGGATGCCGCCGCGGGCCATCGCCTCGGCGGTGCGGACGGCCATCTCCAGGGCGGCCTCGGAGCCGGTCCGGGCGTGGTGGCGGAGCAGGAACTCGATCACCATGGCCGGGGGGAACTTGGGGGCCCCGCCGAAGCCGCCACGGGCCTGGTCGAACTCCCGGCTGAGGGTGACCAGGGCCTGGTGCAGGTCTGCGTCGGCGGGCGGGTGGTGGGCGCCGGCCGAGTAGACGGCGGCGCGCTCCGCGAGGTCGGCCCGGATCCGCGCGGCGACCTCGCCGACCTCCTGCCGCCGGTCCCGCCAGGCCGCGTCCACGCCCTCCAGCACCTGCCGGAAGGACGGCATCCCGTGCCGCGGGGCGGGCGGGAAGTAGGTGCCGAAGTAGAACGGCTCCTTACCCGGCGTGAGGAAGACCGTCATCGGCCACCCGCCCTGCCCGGTCGCCGCCTGCACGGCCTCCATGTACACCGCGTCGACGTCCGGCCGCTCCTCCCGGTCCACCTTGACCGCGACGAACCGCTCGTTCAGGTACCCGGCGAGCTCCGCGTCCTCGAAGCTCTCGTGCGCCATCACATGACACCAGTGACAGGCCGCGTAGCCGACGCTCAGCAGCACCGGCACCCCCCGCCGCTCGGCCTCCGCGAAGGCCTCCGGCCCCCAGGGCCACCAGTCGACCGGATTGTCGGCGTGCTGCAGCAGGTACGGCGAGGTCGCGTCCGCGAGACGGTTCGGCATGGCCCCCATCCTCCCGCACGACGGGCCCCGCAGGCGTCAGGCCGCCCCGCCGGGCCGGCTTCCCCCGGGGCCGGGCCGGCGGCGCGTCGCGCCCTCGCCCGGGGCCGTGGGGCCCCGGGCGGGAGGGGCTACTCCTTGGGGGCTTCCGGCTCCTCCGTGAAGTTGACCTTCTTGAACTGGCGGTTCATCGACTTGGCCAGGAACCACGTCGCCACGCCGAGGGCGGCGAAGACGACGAAGCCGAGGAGACCGGGGGTGACCTTGGCGTCGTCGACGGCGAGGTCAGCGGCGAGGTGGACGAGGTTCACGGGGGCGCTCATATCTCTATGGTGGCCCGGCTCACGCCGAGCCGGGCCGTCGGGGGTGGGTCAGTCGCGCGCGTCGGCGGCCTCGGCCGCCAGCGTGGGGGTGCGCAGTCCGGCGAACAGGTCGTCCTCCGGGAGGTCCACGTCGATCAGGGTACGGGCGAGCTCGTAGTCCTCGGTGGGCCAGACCTCGCGCTGGACGTCGAGCGGGACGCGGAACCACGGGCCGTCCGGGTCGATCTGGGTGGCGTGGGCGATCAGCGCGCGGTCGCGGGTCTCGAACCAGTCGTCGCAGCGCACCCGGGTGGTGATCTCGCGCTCCTGGCGGCCGCTCTTCTCCCAGCCCGCGATCCACTCGCCGTACGGGGAGTCGTGCCCGTGCTCGGTGAGGTACTGGTGCAGGGCGCGGATGCGGCCCATCGGGAAGCCGTGGTTGTAGTAGAGCTTGAGCGGCTGCCAGGGCTCGCCGGCCTCGGGGTAGGCGTCCGGGTCGCCGGCGGCGTCGAAGGCCAGCATGGTGATCTTGTGGGTCATGATGTGGTCCGGGTGCGGGTAGCCGCCGTTCTCGTCGTAGGTCGTGATGACCTGCGGCTTGAACTCACGGATCAGCCGGACCAGCGGCTCGGCCGCCTCCTTGACGTCCTCCAGGGCGAAGCAGCCCTCGGGCAGCGGGGGCAGCGGGTCGCCCTCCGGCAGGCCGGAGTCCACGAAGCCCAGCCAGGCCTGCTTGACGCCGAGGATCGCCCGCGCCTCGTCCATCTCCTTGCGGCGCACCTCGTGGATGTTCTCCTCGACGTACGGGTCCCCCTGCAGCTTGGGGTTGAGGACCGACCCGCGCTCGCCCCCCGTGCAGGTGGCCACGAGCACGTCCACACCGTGCTCGACGTACATGGCCATGGTGGCCGCGCCCTTGCTGGACTCGTCGTCCGGGTGGGCGTGCACCGCCATCAGTCGCAACTGCTCAGTCAACGCCTTGCGTTCCTTCCACATCGTCGGGCGTTCCGCGAAGTCCGGTCTGCCCACCGTACGAACCGCTCACTTCGGGACCACGTCGCCGCGGGGCCGGCCTGCGGCAGGTCTCCGGCACGGCCGGGCCCCGCCCCCGCCGGACCGGCCGCGGGCGTGCCCCTCCTATAGTGACGGAATGGAGGTCCGTCGCATTCCCCCGCACCACCCGCGCGGCTCCTCCCGAGGAGAGGACGGAGTCCGATGACTGCACAGAGCACCGCGACGCAGCTGCCCGAGGGGCGCTACGGCCGGAGGGGCGACGGCGAGTCGGACCGTCGGCTCAAGGTGGTCGGCGCGGTCTGCGGCGTGCTCGGCCTGGGGCTGATCGCCTGGCTGGGCGGCTCCTACCTGCTGCGCGAGTCGAAGATCAACGGCTCGGTGCCGACCTTCCAGGTGCTCTCCGACTCTGAGGTGCAGCTGCACCTCAGCGTGCGCAAGAGCGACGGGACGGCCGGCACCTGCACGGTCCGTTCGCAGGGCGACGACCACGGGGTGGTCGGGGTGGCCGACTTCCCGGTCCCCGCGGCCGGGTCCAGCTACGAGGCCACCGTCACCCTGCGCACCACCGCCCGCGGCACCACCGCCGAGCTGCTCGGCTGCACCCCGGCGAAGTAACGGCGCGGCACGCGGAGTCCACCCGGCGGAGCAGCGGGGACGTGGCGGGGCCGTGGCGGGAAAGCGGCCGGAACGCAGCGGGTACGCATACTCACCCGCCGGAACGGGCATCCGTAGGAAGTCCCGCAGCCGGTTGCCGTACACCGTGGCGCAACGCCACCGTCAATGCCGCGCCAACGCCTCTCCCGCTTGTCCGCAGGACTTGTTAGGCTCGTGGTTTCGCCCCTTCCGCACCGGATGGTACGGGAGCGGGCGTTGCTTTGTAGTTACGACCAATATCATCGTCGACCCTGCTGACGACTCACACCCTCAGCTCAGCCCCAGCACCTACGAGGAGCACCCGTGACCCAGACCAGCGAGAACGTGACCTGGCTCACTCAGGCCGGCTACGACCAGCTCAAGGCCGAGCTGGATCACCTGACCGGGCCCTGGCGCATCGAGATCGCCCAGAAGATCGAGGCGGCGCGCGAGGAGGGCGACCTCAAGGAGAACGCCGGCTACCACGCGGCGAAGGAGGAGCAGGGCAAGCAGGAGCTGCGCATCCGCCAGCTGACCCAGCTGCTGGAGCGCGCCAAGGTTGGCGAGGCCCCGGCCGACTCCGGCGTGGTGGCCCCGGGCATGGTCGTCACGGTCGCGTTCGACGGTGACGAGGACGACCTGATGGAGTTCCTGCTCGCCTCGCGCGAGGTCGCGGGCGCCGACGCCGTCGACGTCTACTCGCCGCAGTCGCCGCTGGGCCGCGCGATCGACGGCAAGAAGATCGGTGACGAGGCCACCTACGAGCTGCCGAACGGCAAGCCCGCCATGGTGAAGATCGTCAAGGTCGTGCCGCACGCCGGCTGACCCGGCCCCGAGCAGCACCGCCGGAGGGCGGTTGCGGAGTCCGTAGGGGACTCCGCAACCGCCCTCACGCCTCTCCGGCCGACGGAAGCGGAACCCGGAGCCGGAGCGGAACCCGGAGCCGGACCGTAAGCCGAAAGCGCAGCCGCGGCCGCGCCCCTCAGCCCGCCGCCGAGCGGTACTTGCGCACCGACAGCCACGAGAACACCGCCGTGATCACCACCGACCACAGCACCGACACCAGCGCCGCGTGCTGCATCGGCCAGGCGCTGTCCACCGGGCCGACCTGGTTGCCGAAGAGGTCCCGGCAGGCCTGCACGGTCGCGCTGAACGGGTTCCAGTAGGCGACGCCCTGCAGCCACCCCGGCATCGAGCTGACCGGCACGAAGGCGTTGGAGATGAAGGTCAGCGGGAACAGCCAGATCAGCCCGGCCGAGGTGGCCGCCTCGGGGCTGCGCACCGAGAGGCCGATCAGCGCGCCGATCCAGGAGAAGGCGTAGCCGAGCAGGAGCAGCAGCCCGAAGGCGCCGAGCGCCTTGAGCACCCCCTCGTGGATCCGCCAGCCGACCAGCAGCGCGACCAGCGCCAGCACGACGAGCGTGAAGGCGGTCTGGCACAGGTCCGCGAGGGTACGGCCGACCAGCACCGCGGAGCGGGCCATCGGCAGCGAGCGGAAGCGGTCCACCAGGCCCTTGGTCATGTCCTCCGCGATGCCGGCCGAGGCGCCGGCGACGGCGAAGGTGACGGTCTGGGCGAAGATGCCGGCCATCAGGAACTGGATGTACGTGTGGGAGCTGGAGTTCGTCCCGGGGATCTTGATCGCCCCGCCCATGACGTACGAGAACAGCAGCACGAACATGACCGGCTGCATGAGCCCGAACACCACGATCTCGGGGATCCGGGACATCCTGCGCAGGTTGCGCTTGGCGACCACCCAGGAGTCGTGCAGGGTCGCGGACAGGCCCCGGCGGGGCGTCGGCATGGCCGCGCCGATGGCGTGCTCGGTGGAGGTGCTCATCTCAGCGCTCCGTTCCGGCCGCGACGGCCTGCTGCTCGTCGGGCCCCTGGCCCCCGCCGTCGGCACCGTCCGCGCCGCCCGCGCCGCCGCCCGAGGAGCCGCGGCCGCGACCGCCCCGGCCGCGGCTCTTGGCACCGCCGCCGTCCTCCTCGGCCGACTCGGCGATGTGCCCGGTGAGGGTGAGGAAGACGTCGTCCAGGGTGGGGCGGCGCAGGCCGATGTCGTCGATCTCGATGCCCCGGCCGTCCAGTTCGCGGATCACGTCGGCGAGCACCCGGGCGCCGCCGCTGACCGGCACGGTGATCCGCCGGGTGTTCTTCTCCACCGCGGGCTCGCCCAGCGCGTACCCGGACAGGGCCGCGACCGCGTCCGTGACCAGGCCCGGGTCGTGCACCACGACCTCGATCCGCTCGCCGCCGATCTGCGCCTTGAGCTGGTCGGCGGTGCCGCGGGCGATCACCCGGCCGTGGTCGACCACCGCGATGTCGTGGGCGAGCCGGTCGGCCTCCTCCAGGTACTGGGTGGTGAGCAGCAGCGTGGTGCCCTGCTCGACCAGGGTCTCGATGACCTCCCAGAGCGCGAGCCGGTTGCGCGGGTCGAGCCCGGTGGTCGGCTCGTCGAGGAACATCACCGGCGGCCGGACGACCAGCGCGGCGGCGAGGTCGAGGCGGCGGCGCATGCCCCCGGAGTAGGTCTTGGCGGTGCGGTCCTTGGCCTCGGTGAGGTTGAACCACTCCAGCAGCTCCAGCGCGCGGGCCTTCGCGCTGCGGGTGCTCATCTGGTAGAGCTCGCCGACCATGGTGAGGTTCTCGAAGCCGGTCAGGTACTCGTCGACCGCCGCGTACTGGCCGGACAGCCCGATCAGGCTGCGGACCTTGTTGGGGTGCTTGAGGACGTCGACCCCGGCGACCACCGCGTGGCCGGAGTCGGGACGGAGCAGGGTGGTGAGGACGCGCACGGTGGTGGTCTTCCCGGCGCCGTTCGGGCCGAGCAGCCCGAGCACCGTGCCCTCGGGGACGTCGAGGCTGACGCCGTCCAGGGCTCGTACGTCGCCGAAGGTCTTCACCAGGTTCTCGGCTTGGATGGCTGGCGCCATGGCCTGCCTCATCTCCTCGGACGAATGGAGCGATCTGTCCCACTTTGCCCCCCGTTCGGGCGCGTGGGCGACTCGGTTCTCGGCCGCTGACACAGAACGCGATGTATCGCGATCCTGGCAACTCGCGATACATCGCGTCAAGCGAATTCGGGGAACCGCCCGCGGGGGCTCAGCCGGAGACCACGTACCCCGCGTCCCTCAGCTCCCCCACCACCAGCGCGCAGTGCTCCGGCCCCTTGGTCTCCAGGTGCAGGTCCACCTCGACCTCGGTGAGCCCCAGCCGGGGGTCGATCCGGACGTGCGCGACGTCCAGCACGTTGGCGTCCACCCTGGTCAGCACCCCCAGCAGGTCCGCCAGCGAGCCCGGCTTGTCCGCCAGCCGCACCCGCAGCGACAGGTAGCGCCCGGCCGCCGCCAGCCCGTGCCGCAGCACCCGCTGCATCAGCTGCGGGTCGATGTTGCCGCCGGAGAGCACCGCCACCACCGGGCCCTCGAACGAGTCCGGCTGCTCCAGCAGCGCCGCGATCGGGGCCGCCCCGGCCGGTTCGACCACCAGCTTGAGCCGCTCCAGGCCGAGCAGCAGGGCCCGGGACAGCGCGTCCTCGGAGACCGTGCGGATACCGTCCGCCAAGGTGTTGACCACCTCGAACGGGATGTCCCCGGGGCGCCCGACCATGATCCCGTCGGCCATCGTGGCGAACTGCTCCAGCGAGACCGGCCGCCCGGCCGCCAGCGAGGGCGGGTACGCGGCCGCGGCCGCCGCCTGCACCCCGACCACCCGGACGTCCGGCCGCAGCGGCTTGACCGCCGCCGCGATCCCGGCCAGCAGCCCGCCGCCGCCCACCCCGACCAGGATGGTGCGCACCTCGGGGCACTGCTCCAGGATCTCCAGGCCGACGGTCGCCTGGCCGGTGACCACGTCCCAGTGGTCGAAGGGGTGGATGAACACCGCGCCGGTCGCCTCCGCGTACCGCTGCGCGGCCTGCAGCGCCTCGTCGACGGTGGTGCCGTGCAGCCGGACCTCGGCGCCGTACTCGCGGGTGGCGGCGACCTTCGGCAGCGGCGCCGCGACCGGCATGAACACGGTCGAGCGCACCCCCAGCAGCGAGGCCGCCAGGGCCACCCCCTGGGCGTGGTTCCCGGCGCTCGCCGCGACCACCCCGCCGGCCCGCTGCACCGGCGAGAGCCCCGCGATCCGCACGTACGCCCCGCGCAGCTTGAAGGAGCCGGTGCGCTGGAGGTTCTCGCACTTGAGGTGGACCGGCGCGCCGATCAGCCCGGACAGGTGGCGGCTGCCCTCCATCGGGGTCACCCGGGCGACCCCGGCGAGCATCTTCTGGGCGCCGCGGACGTCGTCGAGGGTGATCGGCCAGTTGTGCATGATCCCAGCCTAGGGGCCAACCCGGGACGTCGGGCCTGTTCCCGGGCCCGCTCCGCCCGCGTACGCTGCTGCTTCTGAGCTTCTCTCACCGCATGACGATC
The DNA here is from genome assembly GCF_042266305.1 of Kitasatospora sp. NPDC056076. NCBI lineage: Bacteria > Bacillati > Actinomycetota > Actinomycetes > Kitasatosporales > Streptomycetaceae > Kitasatospora > Kitasatospora sp. NPDC056076. The sequence goes on along the minus strand of NZ_JBHJWG010000006.1, from coordinate 35,399 downwards.
GTGAGCCGCGATGACGACGACCTCGCCCCAGGCCACCGACCGAACCGAGCCCGTCCACACCCAACTCCAGTACCAGCTGGCGGTGTTCGCCCGCCGGATGGAACAGGTCCGGACCTCCGGCGGCGGCGTGGCCGTGCTGGACCGGGCCGCCTACCTGCTGCTCGACCGCCTGGAGCGGCACGGGCCGGCCAACGTCAAGGCGCTGGCCGACGCGCTCGGCGTGGACTCCTCCACGGTGACCCGCCAGGTCGCCCCGCTGGTCGCGGCCGGGCTGGTCGGCCGGGTGCAGGACCCGGCCGACCGCCGCGCGGTACGGCTCGCGCTGACCGCCTGCGGCACCGGCCGACTCGCCGAAGTCCGGGACGGCCGGGCCGAGTTGACCCGCCGCCTGACGGCCGACTGGCCGCCCGAGGAGCAACAGGCGTTCTGCGCCCTGCTGGCCCGCTTCAACCTCGCGATGGAGTCGTACACGGCGGACCAGCAGAGCCACTGACCCCCTTAGCCCAGCGCCTGGGTGAGGTCGGCCAGCAGGTCGTCGATCGACTCGATGCCGACCGAGACGCGCACCAGGTCGGCCGGCACCTCCAGCGGCGAACCGGCCGCCGAGGCGTGGGTCATCCGGCCCGGGTGCTCGATCAGCGACTCCACGCCGCCCAGCGACTCGCCCAGGGTGAACAGCCGCGCGCGGTTGCAGACCTCGACGGCCGCCTCCTCGCCGCCGGCGACCCGGAACGAGACCATGCCGCCGAAGGCCTTCATCTGCTTGGCGGCGATGTCGTGGCCGGGGTGCTCGGGCAGGCCCGGGTAGAGCACCTGGCTGACCTTGGGGTGGCCCGCCAGCAGCTCGGCGACCTTCTCCGCGTTGGAGCTGTGCCGGTCCATCCGGACGCCCAGGGTCTTGATGCCGCGCAGCACCAGCCAGGCGTCGAACGGCCCGGAGACGGCGCCCATCGCGTTCTGGTGGTACGCGACCTCCTCGCCGAGGCCCGCCTCCGCGAGCACCAGCGCACCGCCGACCACGTCCGAGTGGCCGCCCATGTACTTGGTGGTGGAGTGCACGACCGCGTCCGCGCCGAGCGCGATCGGCTGCTGCAGGTACGGGCTGGCGAAGGTGTTGTCGACCACCAGCAGCGCCCCGGCACCGTGCGCGACCTCGGCCAGCCCGGCCAGGTCGGTGATGCCGAGCAGCGGGTTGGACGGGGTCTCGACCCACACCGCGCGGGTGTTGGGGCGCAGCGCGGCGCGGACGTCGTCCAGCTTCTGGGTGTTGGCGACGGAGAACTCGACGCCCCAGCGGGTCAGCACCTTGGCGAACAGCCGGAAGGTGCCGCCGTAGGCGTCGTTGGGGATCACGATGTGGTCGCCCGGCTTGAGGATGGTGCGCAGCAGGGTGTCCTCGGCCGCCAGGCCGGAGGCGAAGGCAAGGCCGCGGGCGCCGCCTTCGAGGGCCGCGAGGCACTCCTCCAGCGCGGTGCGGGTGGGGTTGGCGCTGCGGCTGTACTCGTAGCCGCCCCGCAGGCCGCCCACCCCGTCCTGCTTGTAGGTGGACACCTGGTAGATCGGCGTGACGACGGCCCCGGTCTGGGGGTCTGCTTCCTGACCCGCGTGGATGGCGAGGGTCTCGAAGCCCTGGGGAAGCTGGTGCTCGGTCATGGCTCCGAGCCTAACGGCCGTACCGCCGTGCGCCTGCCGGAATGCCCGGACCTCCCGGACCGGACCCCCGGAGTCCGCGGCAGTCCGCCGGGCCGGATCCCCGGAATCCGCCGGACCGGATCCCGGAAGCCGCCCGAGCCGGAATCCGCGGGCCGTCCGGTGCGTTGAATCCTGGGCAACCCTCCCTACCCCGATGGAGCAGGCCGTGCTGTTCGACCGCCACAAGACCTCGCTCGTCCCCGCCGACCAGGCGCTGCCCGGCCGCCCGGCCCCGGCCTTCGCCCTGACCGAGCCGCACACCGTCCTCGGCCACCCGCTGACCGGCCCGTACCCGCAGGGGCTGGAGGTGGCCGACTTCGGGCTGGGCTGCTTCTGGGGCGCCGAGCGCACGTTCTGGCGGCTGCCCGGCGTCTGGACGACGCTGGTCGGCTACCAGGGCGGCCACACGCCGAACCCGACGTACGAGGAGGTGTGCAGCGGGCTGACCGGGCACACCGAGGCGGTCCGGGTGGTCTTCGACCCCGCGGTGGTGTCCTACGAGCGGCTGTTGAAGGCCTTCTGGGAGGCCCACGACCCGACCCAGGGCAACCGCCAGGGCAACGACGTGGGCACCCAGTACCGCTCCGCGCTGTACACCCACTCCCCCGCCCAGGCCGCCGCCGCGGCCGCCACCCGGGACGCCTTCCAGCCCGCCCTGACCGCGCTCGGTCACGGCCCGATCACCACCGAGATCGCCGAGGCCGGCCCGTTCTACCCGGCCGAGCCGTACCACCAGCAGTACCTGTCGGACGCCAAGAACCCCAACGGCTACTGCGGTCTCGGCGGCACCGGCGCCTCCTGCCCGATCGGGGTGGCCCGCACCCAGGGCTGACCGCCCGGCGTCGGGCCGTCCGGGCACCCGCCACCCCGGCCCGGCGCCCGCTACCCGAGGTGACCGTTCCCGGGGGCGGGCGCAGACTGGAAGGGCCAGCAAGGGCGGCCCGGCCACCTGTTGGCGGCCGGGCCGTTCCTCGTGAGAGGAGTGCGCCATGTCCGGTCTGGTCCGCATGAGTTTCGAGGCTCCCGAGGAGGTCCGCCCGTTCGAGGACGGCTCGGGGGAGCTGCGGCTGGTCAACCTGGACGGCGGCCCGGTCGGCCGGGCCGTGTTCCAGCCGGGGTGGCAGTGGTCCAAGCACGTGAAGCCGATCGCGGGGACGGACAGCTGCCGGGCGGCGCACCTGGGGTACGTGGTCTCCGGCCGGATGCGGATCGTCATGGACGACGGCGAGCAGGCCGACTACGGCCCGGGCGACTTCATGATCTGCCCGCCCGGCCACGACGCCTGGATCCTGGGCGACGAGCCGTGCGTGATCGTGGACTGGCAGGGCTTCGCGGACTACGCGAAGCGGTGAACGCGGCCGCCCGCCGCCTCGGGCGGGCCGAGGGGCGGGCGGAAGCAGCGGTGCGGAACTGGAACGCCGGGGCGGGAACGTCCGGGCGGGGGCGGGTCAGACCGCGCTGCCGGCCTTCCAGTCGGCCCAGCCGAGGTTCCAGCCGTTCAGGCCGTTGTCAGGGGCGACGGTCTTGTCCCCCGAGTTCCGGACCTCGACGACGTCGCCGACCATTGAGGACTTGTAGAACTTGAAGCCGTCCGTGCTGCTGTCCTGGGCGCCCTTGGCGTCCTGGAGGCCGACGCAGCCGTGGCTGGTGTTCTGCCCGCCGAAGATCGACGACGGCGACCAGTAGTTGCCGTGGATGAAGGTGCCCGAGGTGGTGAGGCGCTGGGCGTGCGGCACGTCGGCGATGTCGTACTCGCTGCCCAGGTTGACGGTCTGCGAGTTCATCCGGGTCTGGGTGAACTGCTCGGAGATCACCATCTTGCCGCCCCAGGTGGTGTGCTCGGAGGAGCCGCCGGAGATCTTGTAGACGGCGCTGACCTGGCCGTCCGTGGTGACGGTGAGCTTCTTGGTGGCGAGGTCGGCGACGCTGGTCTGGGCCCGGCCGATGGTGAAGGCGACGTCCTTGGACTGGGTGCCGTAGACGCCCTTCGCGCCCTCGACGTCCTTGAGCCGGAGCTTGAGGGTGACCTTGGTGCCCTTGGCCCAGTACTCCTGCGGCCGGAAGTCGAGGCGGGTGCTGGAGAACCAGTGCCCGACGATCTCGACGCCCGGCTCCGCTATCACGGTGATCGCCGACTGGACGGCCTTCTTGTCCGTGATCGGCTTGCTGAAGTTGATCGAGACCGGCATGCCGACGCCGACCGTCGAGCCGTCCTCGGGGGTGAAGTAGCCGACGAAGGTGTTGGCCGGGGTCGCCGTGGTGAAGCTGGCGTTGGCGTCCGCCTCCAGCTTGTCCTTGTCGACGCCGCTGGCGGTCACGGCGTACTTGGTACCGCTGGCCGGGGCCGCGGCCGAGGTCCAGCTGGTGTTGTCGCTGGAGAGCTGGCCGGCCAGCTCCTTGCCGGTGGAGTCGGTGACCTTGACGTTGGTCAGGGTGCCGCCCGCGACGGTGACCTTGACCGGCTCGCTGAAACTCGCGCCGGTGGTGCCGTCCGCGGGGGTGACGGTGATCACGGCCGTCGAGGTCTTCGGCGCGCTGCTGCCGCCGGGACTCGGGGTGCCGCCGTTGCCGGAGCCGCCGTTGCCACCGCCGCTGCCGCCGCTGTTGTCGTTGCAGGCCGCGAGCAGCAGGACCGGCGCGCCGATCAGGCCCGCGAGCACTCCGCGTCGGCTCCAGTTGACTCCGGCCACCCGCCCCTGACCGTCCCGTGCCGTCACGTCGCGTCTCCCTGCTGATCATCCCGGGCAATTACGGATACAGAAACGCAATCCGGCCGCTCACGGTTCCACCATCGAAGGGTAAGCGATCGTATGAGATGACCCAACTTCCCGCTGAGCATGGACAAAACACCCGGTCCGCCGGGGCGGACCGGGTGTTCAGGGGTGGTGACGGCGCGAACGGCCGTTACTCGGCGGACTCCTCCACGGAGTACTCGTCCCACTCCTCGTTCTCGGGGTCGAACTCGGTCTGCGCCGACTCCCAGGTCGCCGAGGCGAGCTCCACGCCCGGGACGTCGCCGAGCAGCGCGACCGGGTCGATGAAGTGGGCGAGCGAACCCGACGGGTCCACCTCGATGGCGTCGACGGACTGGGCGCGCTCCTCGTCGTCGAGGTACTCGTCCCCGGCGACCTGCTGCAGGGCCGCGGCCTTGAGCGCGCCCTCGTCGGTGATCTCCGCGATGAGCTCGATCTTGAGCTTGACGTAGCGCGGGGCGTCGGTCGTTTCAGTGCTGGTCATGCCAGCGAGCGTACGGGACCACGGACACCCCGGCGTGCACGGAAGGGGCCGGCCCCTCGGAACAGGACCGGCCCCGCCGTGCTCCGGACCGGCTCCCCCACCCGGGAGCCGCGGAGCCGCGCCGTGACGGCGCGGTGATCGCCCGTGGGAGCCGCCGCACCCTGTCGACCGGCCGGAGCCGGGCAGGGTCGGGACGACGGCGCCCCCACGGAGGGGCCCCTCCCTCCGAATCAACGGTCGGGGAGGGCGGACACGGCGGCCGGGTCAGGACCGTCCGACGTGACCGGAGCCGGCCGCGGTCACCGGGGAGCCGCTCCCGGTGGACCACTGCCGTCTCGCGCGGCGTCTTGCCGTTGACCACCACGATGCCGGAGCCGTGTTAACCACGTGCTGCGGGCAGGTGACGCCGGTGTACCACTTCGCGCGTGGACGAATCCTCCGGATCCGGCCGCGGGCGGGGCGGGGTGAGCGGGCGTCAGTGCGCGCCGCGGGTGGTCAGGTAGCCCAGCAGGTCCTGGCGGGTGACGATGCCCTGCGGCTTGCCCTCCACCAGCACGACCGCCGCGTCGGCCTTCTCCAGCACGGTCATCAGGTTGGTGACGGTCTCGCCCGAGCCGACCACCGGCAGCGGCTTGGACATCACCTTGTCCAGCGTGTCGGTCAGCTCGATCTCCTTGGCGAAGATGCCCTCCAGCAGCAGCTTCTCCACCACGGAGCCGATCACCTCGCCGGCCATGATGTCCGGGTGCCCGGCGCCCGGGGAGACCACCGGCATCTGCGAGACGCCGTACTCGCGCAGCACCCGGACCGCCTCGGCGACCGTCTCGTTCGGGTGCATGTGGACGAACTGCGGGACGCCGCCCTGCTCGATGCCCTCCTTGCGGACCAGCACCTCGCTGATGTGGGCCTCGTCGGTGGCCGAGGGCAGGAAGCCGTAGTCGGCCATCCAGTCGTCGTTGAAGATCTTCGACAGGTAGCCGCGGCCGCCGTCCGGCAGCAGCACCACGACGACGTCGTCCGGCCCGAGCTTCTTGGCGACCTCCAGCGCGGCCACCACGGCCATCCCGCAGGAGCCGCCGACCAGCAGGCCCTCCTCCTTGGCGAGGCGGCGGGTCATCTGGAACGAGTCCTTGTCGGAGACGGCGACGATCTCGTCCGCGACGCCGCGGTCGTAGGCGGTCGGCCAGAAGTCCTCACCGACGCCCTCGACCAGGTACGGACGGCCGGTGCCGCCCGAGTAGACCGAGCCCTCCGGGTCCGCGCCGACGACCTTGACCTTGCCGCCGGACGCCTCCTTGAGGTAGTTGCCGGTGCCGGAGATGGTGCCGCCGGTGCCGACGCCCGCCACGAAGTGGGTGATCTTCCCCTCGGTCTGCTCCCACAGCTCCGGGCCGGTGGAGTGGTAGTGCGAGGCCGGGTTGTCCGGGTTGGAGTACTGGTCCGGCTTCCAGGCGTTCGGGGTCTCGCGGACCAGGCGGTCGGAGACGTTGTAGTAGGAGTCCGGGTGCTCCGGGGCGACGGCGGTCGGGCAGACCACGACCTCGGCGCCGTACGCGCGCAGGGTGTTGATCTTGTCGGTGGACACCTTGTCCGGACAGACGAAGATGCACTTGTAGCCCTTCTGCTGGGCCACGATCGCCAGGCCGACGCCCGTGTTGCCGGAGGTCGGCTCCACGATCGTGCCGCCCGGCTTGAGGGCGCCCGAGGCCTCGGCGGCCTCGATCATGCGCATCGCGATGCGGTCCTTCACCGAGCCACCGGGGTTGAAGTACTCGACCTTGGCCAGCACTGTCGCGGTGATGCCCTCGGTGACCTTGTTCAGCTTGACCAGTGGCGTGTTGCCGACCAGGTCGATGATCGAGTTGTGGTACCGCACGGGGGTCCTCCCGGTCTATGGGCATGCGAGTGCATTCGGTACTGCAAAGCCTAGGGCGTGCCACGTGCCCCAGCCCTCCCTTCCCGCACTCCCCCCACCGCCGCCGCGCTCCCCCAATGGCCCACCCCCGCCCGCGCCCCCGGTACTCCCGCCCTCCGCGCGGGTAAGAGCGCTGTGCAGGCATGGCCGTGTCCCCGGAGGGGGCGGCACGAGGACGCGAAGGGGGCACCGGATGCCAGGGGCACAGGACTCGCGGGCCCGGGTGGCCCGTCGGATCGCCACCGCGGCGGCGTACGGCGGGGGCGGGCTCGGACTGCTCGGCGTGGGCCTGGTGGGCCTGCTGCTGACCGAGAGCAAACTCGCCGTCCAGGCCATCGGCGTCCTGGAGACCGTCCCGCCCAAGGCCGACGGCGTCTACGGCGAGGCCTTCGCCGACGGCGCCGCGCCGCCGCGCCCGCCGCTCGTGCTGGCCGTCCTCGGCGACTCCACCGGCGCCGGCCTGGGCGTGGCCCGCGGCCGCGAGACCCCGGGCGCGCTGCTGGCCGCCGGTCTGGCCTCGGTCGCCGAGCGCCCGGTGCGGCTGGTCAACGTGGCCCGCTCCGGCGGCCGCTCGGCCGACCTCTCCGGCCAGCTGGAACGGGCCCTGCGGCATCGCCCGGACGTCGCCGTGATCATCGTCGGGGCCAACGACGTGACCCGGCACAGCCCGGCCCAGCTCGCCGTCCGCCAGCTCGGCGAGGCCGTCGCCGCGCTGCGCGCCAACGGCTGCGAGGTGGTGGTGGGCACCTGCCCGGACCTCGGGACGATCAAGCCGGTACGCCCGCCGCTGCGCTGGGTGGCCCGGCGGCTGAGCCGCCAGCTGGCCGCCGCGCAGACCATCGCGGTGGTGGAGGCGGGCGGGCGCACCGTCTCGCTGGGCTCACTGCTCGGCCCGGAGTTCGCCGCCCGCCCGGAGATGTTCGCCGCCGACCGCTACCACCCCTCGGCCCAGGGCTACGCCACCGCCGCGATGGCCGTGCTGCCCTCGGTCTGCGCCGCGCTGGACCTGTGGCCGGAGGAGGAGCGCCCGAGCACCGCCCGCTCCGGCGGGGCGGCACTGCCGGGCGAGGCGGCACTGCCGGGCGAGACGGTGCTGCCGGTCGCGGTGGCCGCCGCGGCCGCGGCCGACCGGGCGGGCACCGAGGTCGCGGCCGTGGACCCGGGGGGCCCGGGCCGGCGCTGGGCCCTGCTGCGCCACCGGCTGCGGGTCGGCCCGGACGCGGCCCCGGAGCCCGGCCCGGTGCCCGGCAACACGTCGGCCAGCTCACACGCCGGTGCCGGTGACGACTGAGCTACCAAGCGGTAACTTTCCTCCCGGACCGCCAGGTCCGCCGTCACCCAGCGAGGAGCCCGCAATGCCCGAAGCCGTCATCGTCAGCGCCACCCGTTCGCCGATCGGCCGGGCGTTCAAGGGCTCCCTCAAGGACGTCCGCCCGGACGACCTGACCGCCCACGTCATCCAGGCCGCCCTGGCCAAGGTCCCGCAGCTCGACCCGCGCGAGATCGACGACCTGATGCTCGGCTGCGGCCTCCCGGGCGGCGAGCAGGGCCACAACCTGGCCCGCATCGTGGCCGTGCAGATGGGCATGGACTACCTGCCCGGCGCCACCATCACCCGCTACTGCTCCTCCTCCCTGCAGACCACGCGGATGGCACTGCACGCGATCAAGGCCGGCGAGGGCGACGTCTTCATCTCGGCCGGCGTCGAGACCGTGTCGCGCAGCGTCAACGGCACCTCGGACGGCATGCCGGGCACCATGAACCCGCTCTTCGACGACGCCCAGGCCCGCACCAAGAAGCGCGCCGAGGAGGGCGGCGGCGAGTGGCACGACCCGCGCGCGGACGGCCTGGTGCCGGACGCCTACATCGCGATGGGCCAGACCGCGGAGAACCTGGCCGCGCTCAAGGGCATCACCCGCGCCGACCAGGACGAGTTCGGCGTCCGCTCGCAGAACCTCGCCGAGGCCGCCATCAAGGCCGGCTTCTGGGAGCGCGAGATCACCCCGGTCACCCTGCCGGACGGCACCGTGGTCAGCACCGACGACGGCCCGCGCGCCGGCGTCACCCTGGAGGGCGTCTCCGGCCTCAAGCCGGTCTTCCGCCCCGACGGCACCGTCACCGCCGGCAACTGCTGCCCGCTGAACGACGGCGCGGCCGCGCTGGTCATCATGTCCGACACCAAGGCCCGCGAGCTCGGCATCACCCCGCTCGCCCGGGTGGTCTCCACCGGCGTCAGCGCCCTCTCCCCCGAGATCATGGGCTACGGCCCGGTCGAGGCCTCCAAGCAGGCGCTCCGACGGGCCGGCCTGACCATCGACGACATCGACCTGGTCGAGATCAACGAGGCCTTCGCGGCCCAGGTCATCCCGTCCTACCGCGACCTCGGCGTCGACCTGGACAAGCTGAACGTCAACGGCGGCGCCATCGCCGTCGGCCACCCCTTCGGCATGACCGGCGCCCGGATCACCACCACGCTGATCAACTCCCTGCAGTGGCACGACAAGCAGTTCGGTCTGGAGACCATGTGCGTCGGCGGCGGCCAGGGCATGGCGATGGTCATCGAGCGCCTCAGCTGACGCTCCCCCCGCGCTCCGAAGGGTCTGGACCACCCGTTTGGAGTGACCGTGGGTAATTGAGGGCCGGATCACACCGAGAGGTCGATCCGGCCCTCTTTCCGGTCGTTTCCGGTCCCGGGATCGACACTGCGGAGCGGATCAACTCCACTGCGTAGAACGGTGTTACCTAACAATTTGGGGACAAGAGCGAAAGTCCCGGACTAATTAGACATTCGCCACTGCGGTAACAGCCCCGGATGGGGCAGTGTGGACACGTAACCCCGTTCCGCTCCTCGCTAGGAGTACGTTCCGTGAGCGTCGTCTACACCACCCTGCTGCTGATCCTGATCACCGTGTCGACCGCCGTGCTGCTGCGCCTCCGGGGCATCTCCCGGCGGCTGGACGCACAGGCGGCGGCCCAGACCGGGCCCGCACCGGTGGACGAGGCCGCGATACGCCGGGCCGTCGCCGAGGCCCTGGCCGCCGACCGCGAGCGGGAGATCACCGAGGCCCGGGCCTTCTGGGCCGAGCAGGAGGCCCGCGCGGCCGAGGACGCCCCGCTGTTCGACTCCCCCTTCGCCGGGGCGCCCTTCACCGAGGCACTGGCCGGCACCGACGAGTGGCCGCTGTTCTTCCCCCGCCCCACCGGCCCGCAGGACGCCGCCGACAACGCCGGGACGATGGACCCGGAGTTCGGCGAGGCGCTGCGCTCCGCGCTGGAGGACCTGATCACCGAGGGCGGCACCGGCCCGGCCGAGCCGGGCACCGAGGGCGGCACCCCGCTGCGCCCCGGCCACCCGGCCGGCGAGCCCACCAAGGACGCCCGCGCCCGCCGCGAGGCCGACCTGCTGGCCACCGGCCTGGAGGCCGGGCTGCTGGACGCCGAGCCGCTCGTGGAGGAGGCCCCGGTCGCCGCCCCCGACCCGCGCCGCCACCCCTCCCACCCCGACTTCGTACCGAGCCAGGCGCCCTCCCGGGAGTGGACCGACACCCGGCTCGCCGCCCTCGCCGAGGAAGCCGTCGCCCTGACCGACGTCCGCCCGGGCCCGCTCGGCACCCTGGACGTGTACGCCTTCGCCGACGGCACCACGCTGTGCGTGGCCCCGGGCGACCGGGAGGCCGCCTACCGGCTGATCGACGCGGTCCGTGCCGGTGAGCACGTCCGACTGCTCGGCGGCTCGCGGTTCTCCGGCTCCTACTCGCTGACCTTCTCCACCGACGAGGAAGCCGTCTACGTGCTCGCCGACCGGGTGGTCGCCAGCATCTGACCGGACCTCAGTCGCGCAGCAGGACCGAAGGCCGCCCGGGTCGCGGGGTTACCGACCCGGGCGGCCTTCGGCGTGTCCGGCTCCTGGAGGGCCAGGCAGCTCAGCCGCAGAGCGAGGCCGTCTCCCGCACCGCGGCCACCGCCCCGGCCAGCAGCTCGCCCACCGCCGCCGGCCCGTCCGGCAGCGCCACCTCGGCCCCCTCGGGCAGCGCCGCGAGCGCGGCCGCCAGGTCGTGCCCGGCGACGGCCAGCTGGTCCCCCGCCGCGAAGGCCCCGGCGTCCGGGAACTCCCGCTCCGGCCCGCCCTCCACGGCCAGCGCCAGCGCGGCCAGCCGCCGGGCCAGCGCCAGCACGGCCGCCGCCCGCGAGGCGTGCCCGGGCACGGCGCCCAGCAACTTGCTCTGCGGCAGCGAGCGGAAACGATCCGCCAGTCCGTCGACGGCTACGACCAGGGGCTGTACGTCATGCATGGGGAGGAGCCTAGGCCTGTCTCCCGGGTTTTGTCGGATCAGGTCGCGGCGTTGGGGTGCGTGCATCGCAAGGCGGAGGAGGGAGCCACTGCGGAGCATTGGTGACTGACGACAACGCGGCGAGGTGCGTGCCCCGGCGTCGCGGCCCCGGCAGGAACCCGGGAGACAGGCCTGAACGCCGCCGGGCCCCGGAGCAGAGAATGCTCCGGGGCCCGACGGCAGTGGGGGCGAGGACCGGGGGTGCGTCAGTCGTCGCCGCGCAGGATCGCGATCAGCCGCAGCATCTCCATGTAGATCCAGACCAGCGACAGGGTGAGCCCGAAGGCGGCCCGCCAGGACTCGCGCTGCGGGGCGCCCTGGGCGATGGCCTCCTCGATCGACGCGAAGTCCAGCGACAGGAAGAAGGCGCCCAGGCCGATGCCGATCAGGCCGACCACGATGCCCAGCGGGCCGGAGCGCAGGCCCATGTCGGCGCCGAAGGCCATCGCGATGACGTTGACCAGCATCAGCAGCACGAAGCCCAGGGCGATCGCCAGGCCGATCCGCTGGTAGCGCGCGGTGACCCGGATCCGGCCGCTCTTGTAGGCGAACAGCATCGCCGCGAAGACCGCCGCCGTACCCAGCACCGCCTGGATCACGATGCCGTTCAGCATGGTGTTGAAGGCGTGCGAGACGGCGCCCATGGCGAAGCCCTGGAGGGCCGCGTAGGTCAGGATCAGCGGCGGGCTGACGCTGTTCTTGAACGAGACCACCAGGCCGACGACCATGGCCACCAGGCTGGCGCCGATCGCGAAGCCGAAGTTCTCGAACGGCAGCGTGAACCAGGCCACCGCACCGGCGGCGACCAGGGTGAGCAGCGTCATCGCCGTGCGGGCGACCACGTCGTCGAGCGTCATCCGCCCGGTGGCCGCCGGGCCGGCCGACGGCCCGTTGTACATCTGGTAGAGCTGCTCGTCCGTCAGCGGGCCCTGCCCCTGCGGCTGGGCGTAGGGCGTGCCCGCGTACGGGTTGCCGTGCTGGCCCCCGGCCTGCGCGGTGCCACCGAACCCCGCGTAACCGGGCTCGCGGGTGAAAGACCCCTCCCGCGAGAAGACCGGGTTGCTGCTTCTCATGTGCACATTCCCTCCGTGGCGGCACTGCACCGCCCAGGTACCAGGGTAATGGCTTGGCAAAAATTCCGGGATACGCCGCGAGGAGGATCCGGTGAACGACTCCCGGCGGGGACGCCGGAGGCGCCCCCGCGGGTCGTTGCGGTGCCCGGAGCCGGACTCGAACCGGCACGGCCTCGCGGCCAAGCAGTTTTAAGCTGCCCGTGTCTGCGTTCCACCATCCGGGCGTCCTGCGAACCACCCCTGAGACTAGTCGCCCGGCTCACCCTTTCGCATGTTCCCAGCCCGGGAAGTTGTCATGTTTCCTTGCCATCTGACGAACAGTTCGAGATTCGGCCACGAAGCACGGTGATTCCGGCCACCGCACCGTCCTCAGGGTTCCCGTCATACCCCAGGAGGAGGGTCCGGCACCGCCCGTACGCCCAGCGGTGGTCGGGCCAACCGTTCGAGGGGTCGACGCCGAACCATGATCACGTCGCGGAGCATGGAGGTACGAATCCGCGAACCCCCGAGGAGCACCCCCGTGACCACGTCGACCGCAACCGCCGTCCGTACCGGCCTGGCGGCCGCCCGCGCCACCGGCCTGAACAAGGTCTACGGGGAGGGGGAGACCCGGGTCGTCGCCCTGGACAACGTCAGCGTCACCTTCCCCCAGGGCGAGTACACCGCCATCATGGGCCCCTCCGGCTCCGGCAAGTCCACCCTCATGCACTGCATGGCCGGCCTGGACACCGTCTCCTCCGGCTCCACCACCATCGGCGACACCGAACTCGTCGGCCTCAAGGACAAGCAGCTCACCCAGCTGCGCCGCGACCACATCGGCTTCATCTTCCAGGCCTTCAACCTGCTCCCCACCCTGACCGCCCTGGAGAACATCACCCTCCCCATGGACATCGCCGGCCGCAAGGCCGACCAGGCCTGGCTCGACCGCGTCGTCGACACCGTCGGCCTCTCCGGCCGCCTCAGCCACCGCCCCTCCCAGCTCTCCGGCGGCCAGCAGCAGCGCGTCGCCTGCGCCCGCGCCCTCGCCGGAAAGCCCGACATCATCTTCGCCGACGAACCCACCGGCAACCTCGACTCCCGCTCCGGCGCCGAGATCCTCTCCTTCCTGCGCAACTCCGTACGCGAACTCGGCCAGACCGTCGTCATGGTCACCCACGACCCCGTCGCCGCCGCCTACGCCGACCGCGTCGTCTTCCTCGCCGACGGCAAGATCGTCGACGAACTCCACAACCCCACCGCCGACACCGTCCTGGACCGCATGCGCCGCTTCGACGCCAAGGGCCGCACCAGCTGAGCCAGCGAGCCGACCGAAGCCCTCGAACCTCCCCAGGACACCTCATGTATCGCACCGCACTGCGCAATGTGCTGGCCCACAAGGGCCGACTGCTGATGACGGCGCTGGCCGTCATGCTCGGCACCGCCTTCGTCGCCGGCACCATGGTCTTCTCCGACACCTTCGGCAAGGCCCTGCGGGACAGCAACTCCAAGAGCTACTCGGACGTCGCCGTCCAGGTCGTGGACCGCGCGGCCGGCTCCGGCGCCTCGGCCAAGCAGAAGAGTGAGGCCGGCGCCGGCCTCACCGACGACACCGTCCAGCAGTTGGCCGCACTGCCCGGCACGGCGAGCGCGCGCGGCGTGGCCGGCGGCTTCACCGGGGTCGCCGACAAGAAGGGCAACCTGATCGGCCAGGTCTGGTCGGCCAAGGGCGCCAACTTCGCCCCGGGCCAGGACGGCCGGGACCCGCGCTACCCGATGACCGAGGGTCAGGGGCCGAAGAACGCCAAGGAGGTCGCCCTCGACCGCAGGACCGCCGACAAGGCGGGCTACAAGGTCGGCGACACCGTCCGGGTGGCCGCCAACGGTCCGGTGATCGAGGCGAAGCTCACCGGCGTCTTCACCACCGACGACCCGGTGGTCAACACCGGCGGCACCCTCACCCTGTTCGACCGGGCCACCGCCCAGCAGACGCTGCTGGAGCCGGGCCGCTACAGCAGCGTCGTGCTCACCGCCAAGCCCGGCACCTCCCAGGACGCGCTGCTCGCCCAGGTCGAGTCGAAGCTCCCAGCCGCCCAGCACTTCGACGTCGAGACGGGCGCCAAGCTGCAGGCGGACGAGCAGGCGCAGATCACCAAGGGCACCGACAGCATGCGCACCATGCTGCTGGTCTTCGCCTTCATCTCGCTCTTCGTCGGCATCTTCATCATCGCCAACACCTTCACCATGCTGGTCGCCCAGCGCACCAAGGAGCTCGCACTGCTGCGGGCGATCGGCGCGAGCCGCAAGCAGGTGACCCGCTCGGTGCTGATCGAGGCGCTGCTGATCGGCACCGTCTCGGCGGCGGCCGGCCTGCTGGCCGGGGTCGGGATCGGCGCCGGGATGCAGTCGCTGATCGGCTCGCTGGACGAGAACATGCCGAGCGGCGCGCTGGTGATCAAGCCGATGACCGTCGTGGTGACCCTCGTGGTGGGCGTCCTGGTGACGGTCCTGTCCGCCCTGCTGCCGGCCGTGCGGGCCGCCCGGATCGCGCCGGTGGCGGCGATGAGCAGCGGCGACCAGCCGACCAGTCAGAAGAGCCTGGTGGTCCGCAACAGCATCGGTTCGGTGCTCGCCGGCGGCGGCCTGGCGCTGATCGCCTACGGCGCCTCCACCGGCAACGACAGCGGCCGGATGCCGGTCGGCGCGGGTGCCTTCCTGGCCCTGATCGGCGTGTTCGTGCTGCTTCCGCTGCTCTCGCGCCCGGTGGTCGCCCTGGTCGGCCCGCTGCTGCGGGGGCTGGGCGGCACTCCCGGCAAGCTCGCCCAGCAGAACGCGGTGCGCAACCCGCGCCGCACCGCGGCCACCGCCGCCGCGCTCACCATCGGACTGACCCTGGTCACCGGTCTGACCGTGATCGGCACCTCGGTCGGGGACACCATCGACCGGGCCGTCACCAAGTCGATGAAGGCCGACTACCTCGTCTCGGCCGCCAACCGGATGGGCCTCTCCGAGCAGGTGCCCGCCCAGATCGCCAAGGCCCCCGGGGTCGCCGCCTCCTCGCCGATGACCTCCACCGACTGGAAGCTCAACGGCACCTACAAGGAGATCACCGGCCTCGACCCGGCCGTCCTGGAGCAGGTCGTCGACATCAAGCTGAGCAGCGGTTCCACCGCCGGCCTCGGCCAGGGCCGGCTGCTGGTGGACCAGGACGTCGCCACCACGTTCAACGTCACCACCGGCTCGACGATGGCGGTCTCCTACCCGGACGGCTCCACCGGTCAGCTCACCGTCGGCGGCGTGTACGAGAAGGGCGGCATGCTCGGCCCGGTCCTGCTGGCCAACAGCGAGATCGCCAAGCACGAGCCGAAGCCGTACGTCCCCCAGGTCCTGGTCAAGGGCAAGGACGGCGCCACCGCCGGGCTCAAGCAGTCGATCAAGGACGCCACGGGCGCCAACCCGGTGATCGAGGTCAAGTCCAAGCAGGACGTCCGGGACCAGTTCAGCCAGGTCATCACCTTCGCGCTGAACCTGATGTACGGCCTGCTGGGCATGGCGGTCCTGATCGCCGTCCTGGGCGTGATCAACACGCTGGCCATGTCGGTCTTCGAGCGCAAGCGCGAGATCGGGATGCTGCGGGCGATCGGCCTGGACCGGAGCGGCATCAAGCGGATGGTCCGACTGGAGTCGGTGGTGATCTCGCTCTTCGGCGCCGGGATCGGCCTGCTGCTCGGCTGCTTCATCGCCTGGGCGATCAACGGGACGCTCAAGTCCAGCCTGAGCGGGCTGACCACCGTCCTGCCGTACGGCCAGCTGGCGCTCTTCCTGGGCCTGGCCGGGCTGGTCGGCCTGGTGGCCGCGATCTGGCCGGCCCGCCGGGCCGCCAAGCTGGACATCCTGTCGAGCATCAAGACCGACTGACGCCCCGTCGGCCGGCTCCGCCCGCCCCCGGTCGCACCCGCGGCCGGGGGCGGGCGCACACACTGCGGGGGAACGGCAGGAGCCCCTGCCGGAGGGTTCTCGGCAGGGGCTCCACTACTGCTGTACTCCGCCCGGTCGCACGGCCGGCTGAGCACCACGGAGGTCGTGGTCCGGCGACACTGCCGGGCGGAGGGCCTCCGACTCATACCCCGGCGCTCCCACACCGGGGTCCAGTCGCTTACTTGCTGGCGAGCTCCTTGTCGGCGGCCGGCTTGGCGGCCTCGACGGGCTTGGTGGGCGGCGTGACCTCCTGGATCGGAAGCTGCGGCTTCTCCATCTGGGAGAGGCCGACCGCCTCGCGCTTGAGGAACATCGCGAGGGTCCAGTCGGTGAAGACGCGGACCTTGCGGTTGAAGGTCGGGACCATCGCGCCGTGGTACAGGCGGTGGAACCACCAGGCCGGACGGCCCTTCAGCTTGTACTTGCCGAAGAGGATCGCCACGCCCTTGTGCAGGCCGAGACCGGCGACCGCACCCAGGTTCTTGTGCTTGTACTCCTTCTGCGGGAAGCCCCGCATGCCGGAGATCACGTTGTCACCGAGGACGACGGCCTGGCGGCAGGCGTGCTGGGCGTTCGGCGGGCACCAGGCGCCCTCGCCGGCGGCGAGGTCCGGGACCTGGGCGTTGTCGCCGGCGGACCAGACGTAGTCGAAGCCCTGGACCTGGAGGGTCGGCGCGGTGTCGACGTGGCCGCGCGGGCCCAGCGGCAGGCCGAAGTTGGCCAGCACCGGGTTCGGCTTCACGCCGGCCGTCCACACGATGGTGGCGGCGTCCATCTCCATGCCGTTCTTCAGCACGACGTGGCCGTCGACGCAGGAGTCCATCGAGGTCTCGATGTAGACCTCGATGTCGCGCTCCTCGAGCTTCTCCTTGGTCCACAGACCGAGGTCCGGGCCCATCTCGGGGAGGATGCGGTTGGCCGCCTCGACGACGACGAAGCGCATGTCGTCGCGGCTGACGGTCTTGTACAGCTTGGCCGCGTCGCGGGCCATGTCCTCGACCTCGGCGACCGTCTCGATGCCGGCGAAGCCGCCGCCGATGACGACGAAGGTCAGGGCCTTGCGGCGGACCTCCTCGTCCGAGGTGGACTCGGCCTTGTCGAGCTGGGCCATGACGTGGTTGCGGAGGCCGATGGCCTCCTCGACCGTCTTCATGCCGATGCCGTTCTCCGCCAGACCCGGGATCGGGAAGGTGCGGGAGACCGAGCCGGTCGCGACGACCAGGTACTCGAAGGGCAGCTCGTAGCTGTCGCCGGCCGCCGGCTGGATGGTCGCGACCTTGCGGGCGTGGTCGATGCCGGTGACGGACCCGGTCAGCACCTCCGCCTGCTTGAGGGTCTTGCGCAGCGGCGCGACGAGGTTGCGGGGCGCGACGTTGCCGCCGGCCGCCTCGGGGAGGAAGGGCAGGTACGTCATGTACGACCGCGGGTCGACGACCGTGACGGTCGCTTCGCCGTAGCGCATCTTCTTGAGGATGCGCATCGCGGCATACAGGCCGACGTAACCACCGCCGACAATGAGGATGCGAGGACGCTCCGTGGTGCTCATATCCGAAAGTATCCAGCACCGTCCGGAGCAGCCTTCGTGAGCCCGGTCACAAGCTCATGGACACCCCGTGCTACACTGCGCGCCCGCAAAAACCGGCCCGGCGCACCGGCTCACGGGCCCCGGGGGCCCCTCGTGAACGTGCGCCGGAGCACTACCCGGCTGAGCAGCAACGATCCGTACAGCGCCCGGGTTCCCGCTCGTGATTTCGATTTTCAAACCCTGAACGAGGCCTGACCTGCGATCCAAGGGGCCGTACGACCGAAGGGCCTTCGGTCTCACAATTCGGGCGTAGCGGGCCACGGGGTGCGACGAAAGACTGGATCGCCATGTGAAGAAATTCACGAAGGTTCTCGCACGCACCCGGGCGCGCCCCGGCCCCGGCACCCCGAAAGGGGCGCCGGGGCCGGTGGAGTAAGGCCTGCGGACGGTCAGGAGGCCGTACTCCAGGCGATGCCGTCCAGGATGTCGTGCTCGCTCACGACCACCTCGGCCGCGCCGGTGCGGTCCATGATCTCCAGCAGTTCCAGCGCGCCCGCCGCGATCACGTCCACCCGGCCCGGGTGCATCGACGGGATGGCCGCGCGCTCGGCGTGGGTGGCGGCCAGCAGCTCGCGGGCGATCTCGGCGACCCGTTCGCGGCTGATCCGGGAGTGGTGGATCCGCTCCGACTGGTAGGCGGGCAGGTCCTGGGCGATCGCGGACACCGTGGTGACCGTCCCGGCCAGGCCCACCAGGGTGGCCGCACCGGTCAGCGGGACGACCTCCTCGGCCTTGTCCAGCTCGGCCCGCACGTGCGCCCGGGCCTGCGCGATCTGCTCCGGCGAGGGCAGTTCCGCGCCGTCGAAGTGCCGCTCGGTCAGCCGCACGCAGCCGATGTCCACCGAGCGCGCCGCCTGGACCCGCGCCCCGCCGAGCACGAACTCGGTGGAGCCGCCGCCCAGGTCGAAGACCAGGTAGGGGGCGGGGAAGGGCCCGCCGGCCAGCTCCTTGGTGGCTCCGACGAAGGACAGGTGCGCCTCCTCCTCGCCGCTCACCACCTCCGGCTCGACGCCCAGGATGTCGCGCACGCCCTTGACGTACTCGTCGCTGTTCTCGGCGTCCCGGGAGGCGCTGGTGGCGACGAAGCGGGTGCGCTCCGGGCCGACGCCGAAGCCCGCGATGACCTCCCGGTACTCGCGGCAGGCGGCGAAGGTGCGCTCCAGCGCGTCCGGGTGCAGCCGGCCGGTGCGGTCCACGCCCTGGCCCAGCCGGTTGATGATCATGCGGCGGTCGAGGTCGGTGATCTCGCCCGTCTCCGGGTCCAGGTCGGCGACCAGCAGCCGGATCGAGTTGGTGCCGCAGTCGATCGCGGCCACGCGGGTCGTGCTCACTCGGACTCCTGCTCCGCCGTCGCGTCCTGCCCCGCCGTGCCGTCCTCGGCGGCGCGCTTCTTCGCGGCCCGCTCGGCGGTCTTCTGCTGCTTGGCCGCGATCACGGCCTCGTGGTCCTGGTCCTTGGCGCGGTTGCGCAGCACCCGGTCACCGGCCGCCTCGACCTCCGCCGGGGAGACGCACGGGCCCTTGGCCCACCAGTCCTCCAGCATGCCGATCGCCTCGTCGCCGAGCGGGTTGACGCCCTCTCCGGCCGCCAGCGAGTGGCCGACCAGCACGTGCAGGCACTTCACCCGGTCCGGCATGCCGCCGGCGCTCGGGAAGCCCTCCAGCACCTCGATCGCGTCGCGCCGGGCGATGTAGTCCTCGTGCGCCTTCTGGTAGGCGGCGGCCAGCTCCGGGTCCTCGGCGAGCCGGGCCGTCTGGTCCTTCATCACGCCCTCCGCCTCCAGGGTGCCGATCAGCGAGGCGGCCTTGGGGCAGGTCAGGTAGTACAGCGTCGGGAACGGCGTGCCGTCCGGCAGCCGGGGGGCCGTCTCCACGACGTCGGGGTTGCCGCAGGGGCAGCGGTGCGCCACACCGCGCAGGCCGCGCGGCACCCGGCCGAGCTGGGCGGCGATGGCCGCGACGTCGGCGTCGGAGACGGCGGGGTGGTTCTCAGTGGTCATGGGGGGTGGGGTCTCCAACGGAGGACGGGGGGAGCGGACGGGGTGCGGCGGGGGCCAGCGCGACGGTGTCGGCGGCGTCCACCGAGTCCCAGATGCTGGTGTACCAGGGCTTGTCGGCCTTCGCCGGGCCGGCGGCCGCGTCGGCGGCGGCGGTGGCCGAACCGGCCGGCGCGGAGGGCCGGGCGGCCGGACCGGCCGGGTCCACCGCGATGTACGGGGTCTCCCCCGGCACCGCGTAGTGCAGCCGGGCGCGGGCCTGCGCCTTGACGTACTCCGGGTCCTGCCAGCGCGCCTTGTCCCGGCGCAGCTGGTCGACCTGCTGGCGCGCGTGGTCGGCCTTCGCCCGCTGGGCGGAGATCTCGGCGCGCTGGGAGATGAACTGCCGCGTGGGGTAGGCCAGGATCGCCACCAGCGAGCAGAGCACCAGGACGAGGACGGTCGCCCGGCTCGTGAACCGAGGCCGGGCCGCCAAGCCCGGGATCCTCCAGCCAGCCATCTCCCGTATCCCCTCCTGGTCGCGACGGTGCCCCGCCGTCCACCCTACGGGGTGAGCGGCGGGGCACCGGTCAGGCGTGCGCTACCGGGGGCCTCGGGCCCCCGGATCAGGGCCGGACGCCGCCCGGCCCGGGCGCGCTCAGCCCTCGTGCTTGAACCGCGGGAAGGCGCCGCGGCCGGCGTACTCGGCGGCGTCGTCGAGGATCTCCTCGATGCGCAGCAGCTGGTTGTACTTGGCGACGCGCTCGGAGCGGGCCGGGGCACCGGTCTTGATCTGGCCGCAGTTGGTGGCGACGGCCAGGTCGGCGATGGTGACGTCCTCGGTCTCGCCGGAGCGGTGCGACATCATGCAGCGGTAGCCGTTGCGCTGGGCCAGCTCGACGGCGTCCAGGGTCTCGGTCAGCGAGCCGATCTGGTTCACCTTCACCAGCAGCGCGTTGGCGGTGCCGGTCTCGATGCCCTTGGCCAGGCGGGCCGGGTTGGTGACGAACAGGTCGTCGCCGACCAGCTGGACCTTGTCGCCCAGCTTGACGGTCATGGCCTTCCAGCCGTCCCAGTCCGACTCGTCCAGCGGGTCCTCGATGGAGACCAGCGGGTAGGAGGCGACCAGCTCGGCGTAGTACTCGATGAGCTCGGCGGCCGACAGGGCCTTGCCCTCGAACTGGTAGGCACCGTCCTGGAAGAACTCGGAGGCGGCGACGTCCAGGGCCAGCGCGATGTCGCGGCCGGGCACGTAGCCGGCCTTCTGGATGGCCTCGGTGATGAGGTCCAGGGCCTCGCGGTTGCTGTCCAGGTTCGGCGCGAAGCCGCCCTCGTCGCCGAGGCCGGTGGACAGGCCGCGCTCCTTCAGCACGCCCTTGAGGGTGTGGTAGACCTCGACGCCCCAGCGGACGGCCTCGGAGAAGGACTCCGCGCCGATCGGAGCGATCATGAACTCCTGGATGTCGACGTTGGAGTCCGCGTGCGAGCCGCCGTTGAGGATGTTCATCATCGGGACCGGCAGGACGTGGGCGTTCGGGCCGCCCAGGTAGCGGAACAGCGGCAGGTCGCTGGCCTCGGAGGCGGCGTGCGCGACGGCCAGCGAGACGCCCAGGATGGCGTTGGCGCCGAGCGAGGACTTGTCCGGGGTGGCGTCCAGGTCGAGCATGGCCTGGTCGATCAGGCGCTGCTCAGTGGCGTCGTAGCCGACCAGCTCCGGGCCGATCTGCTCGATGACGGCCAGGACGGCCTTCTCCACGCCCTTGCCGAAGTAGCGGTTCTTGTCGCCGTCGCGCAGTTCGAGCGCCTCGAAGGCGCCGGTCGAGGCACCCGACGGAACAGCGGCACGACCCGTGCTGCCGTCGTCGAGGCCGACCTCGACCTCGACCGTGGGGTTGCCGCGGGAGTCGAGGATTTCACGGGCTACGACGACATCGATGGACGGCACGAAGCATCTCCTTGCGGAAGCAGGGTCCGGCGGCGGGTGGTGCTGTCGGCCGGACGATTGCGGAGTCGTTACGACCAGAGCCTAACCGCCCGGGCTCCCGGGGCCACCTCGGCCCGGGCTGCGTCTCACCGTGTGGCCCGGCTACCCACCGGTAGTTCACCTGCTCGTCCCGGTGCGTCCCACCGGGGCGTCCATCGGGGCCGGCGAACGCGGACGTAGGGGGCCGCCGGGCGCGGCCCCCTACGTGTCCAGCGTGTCGTTCGCCGTGGAACGGTCCGGCTCAGCCCAGGTGCAGGACCTGGCCGGGCACGATCATGTCCGGGTTGCCGCCGACCGTGGTGCGGTTGCCGTCGTAGAGCGCCTGCCAGCCGCCGGACACGCCCTGGGCGGTGGCGATGCCCGACAGGGTGTCACCGTCCCGGACGGTGTAGTCGTGGCCGGTCGTGGCGGCCGGGGCCTGCGCGGCCCTCGGGGCGGCGTGCTTGGGGGCGTACTGCTGCGCCGACGGGGCGGCGGGCTGCTCGACCTGCTTCGGCGCGGCGTGCTTCGGCGCGTACTGCTGGACCGGCTTCGGCTGGGCGGGCTTGGCGGCGGCCTTGGGGGCCTGCTGCTTGGGTGCCTGCTTCTGGGCCTGCTGCTTCTGCGGCTTGGCGTCCGAGGAGGTGTCCACCTCGGCCGGGGCGCCGCCCTTGCTCAGGCCCGCCTTCTGGGAGCAGACCGGCCAGGCGCCGGGGCCCTGCGAGGCGAGGACCTTCTCGGCGACGGCAATCTGCTGCCCCTTGCTGGCCTGGTTGGCCTGCGCCGCGTACGCGGTGCCGCCGTACGCCTTCCAGGTGCTGGGGGTGAACTGGAGGCCGCCGGAGAAGCCGTTGCCGGTGTTGATGCTCCAGTTGCCGCCGCTCTCGCACTGGGCGACGGAGTCCCAGACGGAGGCCGGGGCGGCGGAGGCGCCGGTGGCGGAGAGGAGCGGCAGTGCGAGTCCGACGCCGGCCACACCGGCGACGGCGATGGCCTTCTCGGCCTGGGTGCGACGGCGATGACGGCCGGTTCCAACGAACAGCATGAAGGTCCCTCTCCGCACGCCTGCGAGGTGAGCTGTCGGGTTCGGACCGGGAGGTGGCCCGGCCGCCGTCTGCGGAATCGATTCCGCGCGGGCGGCTTCACCCCGAGCCGTGGAGGAACGGCAACAAACCTGGTTCCCCCGCCCCTGCCCAGGGTTCTGGTCGGTTTCCCGTGACGCGGCGGGCAGGATTCGGCGTCCGCGCACGAGGTCCGCAGCTGCGAACTCCACGGAGACTAGACAGATCCTCAGACGAATCACAAGCTCATATCACCGACATCACACAAGAATTACGGCCCGTGTTCGATCGCCTACCAACGGCGGGGCTTTGTCCGGTTTGATGAGCGTTCATACCACCGCCGGTGGCCGGTTCCGGATGCTTCGTCAGCGTGTCGTGGCCTCAGGACGACTGTGCGGCGACCGGGGCTCCGGACTGAATTCGACCGGAAGTTCGCGCAATCCACGCATGATCAGGCCACCCCGCCAGCGCAGATTCTCCGGGCTTTCGGCCAGCCGCAGATCCGGCAGCCGGGAAAGCAGCGTGGCCAGCGCGGACCGCCCCTCCAGCCGGGCCAGCGGGGCTCCGATGCAGTAGTGGATGCCGTGCCCGAACCCCAGGTGCGGGTTGTCGCTCCGGGCCAGGTCGAGGGTGTTCTCGTCGGAGAACCTGGCCGGATCGCGGTCCGCCGCCGCCAGCACCACCAGCACCGGGTCCCCGACCGGGATCTCCACCCCGCCGATGGTCAGCGGAGCGGTCGCGAACCGCCAGGTCGCCAGCTCCACCGGCCCGTCGTAGCGCAGGAGTTCCTCGATCCCGGTCTCCAGCAGCGCGGTCTCGCCGCGGGCCACCGACTCCTGCAGCAGGGCCCGCTGCCCGGGATTGCGCAGCAGCGCGTACGTCCCGTTGCCGATCAGGTTCACCGTCGTCTCGAACCCGGCGAAGAGGAGGATGAAGGCCATCGCGGCGGCCTCGTTCTCGGTCAGGTGCTCGCCGTGGTCGCTCGCCCGGATCAGGCCGGAGATCAGGTCGTCCCCGAGGTCCGCCCGCTTGCGGTGGATCAGCTCCAGCAGGTACGCCCGCATCCGCTTCACCGCCCGCCCCACGCCGCCGCGTTGGCCGCCCCCGTGCCGGATCATCATTCCGGCCCAGTCCCGGAAGTCGTCCTGGTCCTCGGAGGGAACGCCGAGCATGTCGCAGATCGCGTAGATGGGGAGCGGGAACGCGAACTCGTGGATCAGGTCCGCCGAACCGCGCTGCGCGAAGCCGTCGATCAGCCGGTCGGTGAGCTGCTGCACCCGCGGCTCGAACTCCGCCACCCGGCGCGGCGTGAACGCCTTCGACACCAGGCGGCGCAGCCGGGTGTGGTCCGGCGGGTCGATGTTCAGCAGGTGGGTCATCAGGTCCGCCTGCCGCTCCCCCGGGATGCCCACCCGGCCGGTGCGGTGCGCCTGCCCGCTGTGGTGCGCCGGGTTCTTCGAGAGCCGGCCGTCCGCGAGCGCCTGCCGGGCGTCCGCGTAGCGCGTCACCAGCCAGGCCTCCACCCCGCTCGGCAGCGTGGTGCGGTGCACCGGGGCGTGCTCGCGCAGCCAGGCGTAGGCGGGGTACGGGTCGGCGGCGAACTCCCAGGTGAAGAGCTGCGGGTCGGGCTGGGCGGCGGGCTGGGCGCCCTCGGGCTGAGCTGGCATGGGTCGACCGTAACCGCTGGACCGGAGGGGCCCGGACCACCGGCGCACGCGCCCCCGCGGCCGGCCGGAGGCCACCGCCGCGCGAACCGTCCGTGACCGGCGCGCGAGCGGAACGCCGACACTCCGTGGACGGCCCGTGGACGGTGCGTGGACGGGCCTTGGCCAGCTCTTGGCCGGGCGGCAGGCGTGAGCCTGGTCACCTGAGGGGTAATCCCTGTTGCGGAGGGTCAGGACCTGCCTACGATCCTCCGAAGTACGCGCGGGCGCCGGTGCGGTGTCGCCCGCAGGGAGGAGCTGGACCAATGACGGTCAGCGGAGCAGTCGTCGTCATCGCGGTACTCGCGGGCGGTTCGGGGGCCGACCTCGCCCGCCGGTTCACCGCGGCCGGCACCGCCGGGATGCTGATCGCCGACACCCACGTCGGCATCGCCGAGGACCTCGCCTCCGAACTCGACCGGCCGGGCTGCCCCGTGGTCGGCGTCTCCGGCGACATCCGCCGGCCCAGCGACGTCGCCGCGCTGGTCGACACCGCCGAGAAGCACTTCGGTCCGATCGACCTCTTCTGCGTGGCGGGGCCGAGGGGCGAGCGGATCGTCTCCCTCGCCGACCTGCCCGCCCACCTCGACCTGGAGCGCCTCGCCGAACTGGTCGTCCTGATCGGCGAGGCGATCGGCGAGCTCGTCCCGCCGCAGCGGTGCGCCACCGAGCGCACGGCGACGGCGGCCTGAGCCGACCCGCCACCGAGGTCTACTCCGGCCGGAGCCCCTCGGCCGCGCGCACCGCGTCCCGGTAGCCGCGCGCGGCCGAGCGCAGCGCCGCGTCCACGTCCACCCCGGCGTCGTGCGCCCGCTGCGCCACCGCCAGCAGCAGCCGGCCCGCCGACTCGGCGGTCAGCTCGCGCGGCAGCTCGTACGGCTCGTCCGGCACCCCCGCGAAGCCCGCCCGGCGCACCCGGGACACCAGCTTCGCCGCGTACGCCAGCGCCGGCAGCCCGGCCGGCACGCCGTCCAGGACGGACTCCCGGTCCGCCTTCTCGGCCGCCTTCAACTGCTCCCAGTTCGCCTCCGCCTCGTCGGCGCCCGCCACCTCGACGTCCCCGAACACGTGCGGGTGCCGGTACAGCAGCTTCTCGACCATGTCCCCGGCCACGTCGTCGATCGTGAACGGATCGGTCGGGTGCTCCTCCGCGACCCGGGCGTGGAAGAACACCTGGAACAGCACGTCGCCCAGCTCCTCGCGCAGCGCGTCCCGGTCCCCCTCCTCGATCGCCTCGACCAGCTCGTAGGCCTCCTCGACCAGGTACTTCACCAGGCTCTCGTGGGTCTGCTCGGCGTCCCACGGGCAGCCGCCCGGCGAGCGCAGCCGGTCCATCACCGAGGCGAGGTCCAGCAGCCGCGCCCCCGGCAGGTCGTACGAGCCGGGCAGCACCTCGATCTCCGGCACCTCCCCGGCGTGCTCCACCGCGAGCCGGGCCAGCGCGTCCGTCAGCCCCGGGTCCCCGTCCGGGCCGCCCAGCCACACCGTCGCCCCCGCCCCGGCCGGCTGCCCGGTCAGCAGCCGCGCCAGCGCCGGCGCCGACCCGGCCGGCGCCACCTCCACCGCCACCCCGGCCTGCCGCACCGCCGGCACCTGCGGGTGCCCCTCGTCCCCGACCAGCACCCGCCCGGCCGACCGCAGCGCCTCCCAGGCCGGCCACGCCAGCAGGCCGGGGGCCACCCGGTGGGTGGTGGTCAGCAGGATCAACTTCGCGCCCGGAGCGTCCGTCGGCACAGCATTCGTCGTCACCCCTCGAACCTACCCGCCGCGGGCACCCCGGGCCCGGCCGGTGGCCGGCGGCCGAACGGCGGCCCCGGGCCGGGCCCGGAACCGCCGTGGACCGCCGTGGACGGCCGCCGACCTGAACGCCGCAGGCCGCCGGGGGCTACTTCTTCGTCCCCGCCAGGTCGTCGAACATGGCCGACAGGAACTCGGTGCACCAGCCGAGCAGTTCGCGCCCGACCAGCGGCTTGCCGCCGATCCGGCCGGTGCTCGGCCGGGGCACCAGGAGCTGCTGGGCCGCCGCCTTGACCTGGCTGCGCGGGTAGAGCCGGTTCAGCCGCAGCTGCTGGGACTCCCGCAGCTCCACCGGGCCGAAGCGGACGTTGGAGCCCTGGAGGGTGATGTCCGAGATCCCGCAGCGGCGGGCGTACAGCCGCAGGCCGGCGACCATCAGCAGGTTCTCGACCGGCTCGGGCAGCTTCCCGTAGCGGTCCGCCAGCTCGTCCCGGACCTGCTGGATGTCCGCCTCCGAGTTGACCGCCGCGATCGAGCGGTAGGCCTGCAGCCGCAGCCGCTCGCCGGGGGCGTAGTCGTGCGGCACGTGGGCGTCGACCGGCAGCTCGATCTTCACCTCCAGCGGCTCCTCCTCCGGCTCGCCGCCGTTCGCCAGCGACTCGCGGAACTCGGCCACCGCCTCGCCGACCATCCGCATGTAGAGGTCGAAGCCGACGCCCGCGATGTGCCCGGACTGCTCGCCGCCGAGCAGGTTGCCGGCGCCGCGGATCTCCAGGTCCTTCATGGCGACGTACATGCCGGCGCCCATCTCGGTGTGCTGGGCGATGGTGGCCAGCCGCTCGTGGGCCGTCTCGGTGAGCGGCTTCTCCGGCGGGTACAGCATGTACGCGTAGCCGCGCTCGCGCCCGCGCCCGACCCGGCCGCGCAGCTGGTGCAGCTGCGACAGGCCGAAGGTGTCGCCGCGCTCGACGATCAGGGTGTTGGCGTTGGAGATGTCGATGCCGGACTCCACGATCGTGGTCGACACCAGGACGTCGAACTCCTTCTCCCAGAAGTCGACGACGACCTTCTCCAGCTGGTTCTCCCCCATCTGCCCGTGCGCCGTGGCGATCCGCGCCTCGGGGACGAGGTCCTTGAGCCGGGCGGCCGCCTTGTCGATCGACTCGACCCGGTTGTGGATGTAGAACACCTGGCCCTCGCGCAGGAGTTCACGCCGGATCGCGGCCGAGATCTGCTTCTCGTCGTACGGCCCGACGAAGGTCAGCACCGGGTGCCGCTCCTCCGGCGGGGTGGTGATGGTGGACATCTCGCGGATGCCGGTGACGGCCATCTCCAGGGTGCGCGGGATCGGCGTCGCGGACATGGTGAGCACGTCCACGTTGGCGCGCAGCTTCTTCAACTGCTCCTTGTGCTCGACGCCGAAGCGCTGCTCCTCGTCGACGATGACCAGGCCGAGGTCCTTGAACCTGGTCTCCGAGGAGAACAGCCGGTGGGTGCCGATGACGACGTCCACCGAGCCCTCGAACAGCCCCTCCAGGACGGCCTTGGCCTCGCTGTCGGTCTGGAAGCGGGACAGCGCCTTCACGGTGACCGGGAAGTTGGCGTACCGCTCGGCGAAGGTGGAGAAGTGCTGCTGCACCAGCAGGGTGGTCGGGACCAGCACGGCGACCTGCTTGCCGTCCTGCACCGCCTTGAACGCGGCCCGCACCGCGATCTCGGTCTTGCCGTAGCCGACGTCGCCGCAGATCAGCCGGTCCATCGGGACGGACTTCTCCATGTCCGACTTGACCTCGGCGATGGTGGTCAGCTGATCCGGCGTCTCCGCGTACGGGAAGGCGTCCTCCAGCTCGCGCTGCCACGGGGTGTCCGGGCCGAAGGTGTGGCCGGGGGCGGCCATCCGGGCCGAGTACAGCTTGATCAGGTCGGCGGCGATCTCCTTGACCGCCTTCTTGGCCCGCTGCTTGGTCTTGGCCCAGTCCGCGCCGCCGAGCCGGTGCAGCGTCGGGGCCTCGCCGCCGACGTACTTGGTGACCTGGTCGAGCTGGTCGGTCGGCACGAACAGCCGGTCGCCGGGGTGGCCGCGCTTGGCGGGGGCGTACTCCAGCACCAGGTACTCGCGGGTGGCGCCCTGGACGGTGCGCTGCACCATCTCGACGTACCGGCCGACGCCGTGCGCCTCGTGCACCACGTAGTCGCCGGCCGCCAGGGCCAGCGGGTCGATCGCGTTGCGGCGCCGGGACGGCATCCGGCGCATGTCCTTGGTGGAGGACTTCTGGCCGGACAGGTCGGTCTCGGTGATGACGGTGAGCTTGAGCCGCTCGTCCACGAAGCCGTGCTCGATGGAGCCGCAGGAGACGTACACGACGTCCCGGGTGGGCGCCTCGGCGAGGTCGGCGACCAGCCGGGCCGGGATGCCCTCGTTGCCGAGCACCTCGGCCAGCCGGGAGGCCGGGCCATGGCCCTCGGTCACCATGACGACCCGCCAGTCGGCGGCCAGCCGCTCCTTGGCGTCGGCGATCGCCCGGGCGGTGTCGCCCCGGTAGGCCTCGACGGCGTGCATGCCGAGGGTCAGCGTGTTGACGTCGAACTCCAGGATGCCGTCGACCGTCGACTCGCTGGTCGCGAACGGGCTGACGGACCACCAGGGCAGGCCGATCTCGTCGGCGTGCTCGCGCACCTCGGCGAGCGAGCGCAGCGAGGCGGCGGAGACGTCGATGGCCTCCAGGTCGATCGGCCGGTCGCCGCCGGCGGCCGCCGCGACCCAGGAGGCCTGGAGGAACTCCTGGCTGGTGGCCACCAGGTCGGCCGCTCTGGTCCGGACCCGCTCCGGGTCGCAGACCACCGTGACCGAGCCGAGCGGCAGCACGTCGAGCAGCAGTTCCATGTCGTCCACCAGCACGGGTGCCAGCGACTCCATGCCCTCGACCGCGATGCCCTCCGCGATCCTGTCCAGGATCTCCGCCAACCCGGGCTGCTGGGCCGACAGTTCGGCGGCCCGGGCGCGCACCTGGTCGGTCAGCAGCAGCTCCCGGCAGGGCGGCGCCCACAGGCCGTGCTCGGCGATCTCCAGCGAGCGCTGGTCGGCGACCTTGAAGTAGCGGATCTCCTCGACCTCGTCGCCCCAGAACTCCACCCGCAGCGGGTGCTCCTCGGTCGGCGGGAAGACGTCCAGGATGCCGCCGCGGACAGCGAACTCGCCGCGCTTCTCGACCAGTTCGACCCGCGCGTAGGCGGCCGCGGCGAGCCCGCGGGCGACCTCCTCCAGGTCGTGGGTCTCCCCGCGCCGGACGGCCACCGGCTCCAGCTCGGCCAGCCCCTTCACCTGCGGCTGGAGCACCGAGCGGACCGGGGCGACGATCACCTGCACCGGCCCGGCCGCCGGGTCGTCCGCCCGCGGGTGCGCGATCCGGCGCAGCACGGCCAGCCGGCGGCCGACGGTGTCCGAGCGGGGCGACAGCCGCTCGTGCGGCAGGGTCTCCCAGGCGGGGTACTCGGCGACCGCGTCGGCGGGCAGCAGCGAGCGCAGCGAGGCGGCCAGGTCCTCGGCCTCCCGCCCGGTCGCGGTGACGGCCAGCACCGGACGGCCCCGCTCACCGGCCGCCCGGCCGGCCAGCGCGCGGGCCAGCGCGGCGACGGCGAACGGCCGGGCCGCGGGCGGTCCGACCAGGTCCAGGTGCCGGCGGCCGCCGGCCGCGGCTCCGGTGGCGGTGGCCGCCTCGATCGCCTCGGCGAGCGCCGCGTCCCGCGCGACGACATCGAGCAGTCCGGTCAGACTCATCTGGGGTCTCTTCTTCGTGCCGTGGCTGGTGCTGCCTCCGGGCGGCGAACGGCCCACCGGGGCAACGCGAACGGCCCGGCACGCCGAGCGGCCGGGGGTCTCCAGCCTACGCCGCGGCACGGACGGGCACGCGGCGTAGGAGCCCGGCGGGGCCGCGCCGTCCGGGCGACCGGCCGCGCGGGGATGATCCGGCAGCCGCCGGGGCGTTCCTGGCAGGGACACGACCGCAGGCGAACCACTGGACGGAACGCCGGACCGACCGGTGGACGAACCGCTCGGACGTCGGCCCCGACCGGGCTCCGCCATCCGCCACGAACTGGACATACTCCTGTCACTGGCCGTCCATGGAGATCGCGCACCATGGTGAATGTGCCCGCCGCACCCAACCGTGGGGGATGGCTGTGGCGGCACTGTCGCACCCCCGATGGGGGTCGGAGGTGCGAGGCCGGGCGACCCTGGGTGGGGGCGCCCGCCCAAGCGCCGGGAACCGTGGCGCCCTTTCCTGGAGGGCGCCACGGGTCTCGGCCTCTTCGCGTTGCGCCCGCCTGCTCCGGCCCTACCAGCGGGACAGGTTGATGTCGTACATCATCACCTGGCGGCCCTGGTTGGCGTTGAAGTCGTAGCGCTCCCAGGTGAAGACGGTCCAGGAGCCGAGTCCGCCGCCCAGATAGGTGATGACCTTGTTGTTGCCCGCGTCGATCCGGTCGACGTTGTAGACCCGCAGGGACATCCAGCCGTCGTTCGCGAAGCAGAGCTGCCCGCTGTAGCCGTAGTTCCAGACCTTCGCGAAATCGTCCCGGTTCCCGCAGTCGACCCGTTCCACGGCCCGCGCCGCGGTCGTCGGCAGCAGGGTCGCGGCGGCGGCCGTGAGAACCGCCAGAACGCCGACGCGACGGGCCCTGCCCATTCCGTTCCGAACGGTGGAGCGGGGATCGGTGCGGCGAATCATGTAACCCCTCCCTCGACAACGGCTCCGTCGACAACGGCCGGGTTCCCGAGATTTGCACGGCGGGCCCGCACCGCACAGGTGTTTTCCGGCCAAGCCGGGATTGGCCCGGCGACCGGGGAACGTACCCGGACGACATGAGCTATGGTCCCAACACGCCTGCCGCGCTTGAGGATCGGAGCAGAAGCTTGGCACCTCCCGCCCGATTCGGACGATTCACCGCCGCCACCCTCGCGGCCACCCTTTCGGTATTGTCCGCAGGCTGTTCGAGCGAATCCGGAAAGGCCTCCGCCGATTCCGCGCCGACCCCGCCGGTGCTCGGTTCCACGGCCGCTCCGGAATCCGGCCGGGGCGGATTGACCGGACTTCCGCTGTCCGCTTACCAGGCCGACGACCGGTCCGCGGTCAAGGAGATCCAGGCCCGGAACGCGCTGACCGTCTCGTGCATGCACCGGGCCGGCTTCGCCGGGTTCACCGGGGACGGGCTGCAGGCCGCCCAGCCGCCGGACAACGCGACCGCACTGCCGGCCGGCGCCTGGGGCTACCTCGGCGCGGAGGCCGCCGCCACCCTGGGCTTCCACCCGCCCCGGCGGACGGCCCCCCGGCCGGACCACGCCCCGGCCGGTTCCGGCGAGGCCTACGACGGCGCCCGGGTGGACTGCGACCGGCAGACCGCCGAACGGATCGGCTCGCCGCCGGCGGCGGGCAGCCGACTGGTCGACCGGCTGTTCCAGGAGTCGACGACGGCCACCGCCCGGGACGCCCGGGTGGTGGCGGCCACCGGGCAGTGGACCGCCTGCATGACGGCCGCCGGCTTCCGGACCACCACCCCCGAGGAGCTGGCGCACGGGTACTCGACCACGCCGGAGCCCACCCCGGCCGAGCTGGCCGCCGCCCGCGCCGACGCGGACTGCACCGCCCGCTCCGGCCTGGCCGGCCTCTGGTTCGCCGTGCTGGCCGGCTACCAGCGGCAGCTGATCGACCACAACGCACAGGCCCTGACCGCCCAGCAGGAGGCGGTCAGGGCCCAGGACGCGAAGCTCACCCGGCTGATCGCGGGCGAGGGCGGCTGAGGACTACTTGCGGCGGTAGGACACCGTGTTGGGGGGTGCGTAACCGGCGCCGTCGTCCACGATGATGATCTTCGGGATGACCCGGGTCTCCTCGGCGCCCGCGGCACCCGCGGCGCCTGCCGCACCGTGCACGCCCTCCGCCGCGTCCACGTCGGCCACGGGCCCGGGCGGCGTCGCGGGCTTCGGCGGCACCGCGGCCGGGACGACCGGACCGGTCACCACCGGGTCGACGGCGCCCCCGGCCTCGGCTTCGACGGGCTTGGCTTCGACGGGCTTGGCGTCGACGGGCTTGGCGTCAGCGGTCCTGGCATCGGCGGTCCTGGCCGCCACGGCGCCGCCGACCACCGGCTGCCGCAGCAGCGCCGTCGCACCGGGCCGCGCACCGCTGGGCCGGGCACCTCCGGGAGCCTCGGCGGGGGCAGCCGCCGGGGCAGCGGCGGGAGCGTCGGCCGGTCCGTCGGCCGGGGTCGCGGCGCCGCGCAGGTCCGGCAGCGGGATCTCCCCGGTGTCCGCCTCCGAGTCGACCGGAGCCTTGTCCGCCACCGCGTCCACGACCGCGTCCGCCGGTCCGGCCGCGGGTGCCGCAGCGGCCCCGGCGGCGGCCGCGGCCAGCCGCTCGGGCTCGATCTGCCCGACCGCCGCGCCGGTGAGCGAGGCCAGCGTCGCCTTGATGTGGTCCAGGTGCTGCTGCACCGTCTCCAGCCGGGCGTCGAAGGCCTGCTGCTCGCGCTCGCTCTCCGCGTTGATCTTCTCGGCCTCCCGGCGGGCCTTCTCGACCAGCTGGTCGGCCTTGGCCTGGGCGTCGGTCTCCAGCTGCTTGATCCGGTTCAGCACCGTCTCCCGGTGCTGCTCGGCCTCCTTGACCCGGCGCTCGGCCGTCGCGGAGACCTCCGCGTCCTCAGCGTCGGCCTTGGCCTGGGCCTCGGCGAAGGTCTCGTCGGCCTTGCGGCGCCTGGCGGCCAGCTCGGCCTCGGCGTGCTCGCTGGCCTCGGCGGCGGCCACCCGGACCTTGGCGGCGTAGGCGGTGGCACCGTCCCGGGCGGCGCGGCTCTCCCGGTCGGCGTCGGCGCGGATGCCCTCGGCCTCGGCGCGGGTGCGCTCGTCGGTGCGGCGGGCGGCGGCGTCGGCCTCGGAGCGGGTGGTGGTGGCGTACTCCTTGGCGGCCTTGTCGGCCTCCTGGCCGGCCTCGTAGACCTCGTCCCGCAGGTCCTCGGCGAAGCGCTCGGCCTTCTCCTTGACGGCGCGGGCCTCGTTCCGGGCCATCTCGGCCAGGCCGGCGGCCTGCTCGCTGAGCACCTCGTAGTCCGGCTCCGGGGCCTCCTCGGCGGCCTGGCGGATGTCGTCGAGCCTGGTCTCCATCTGCCGGATCCCGGCTCCCAGGACGCTCAGCCGCTCCCAGGCCTCGTCACGTTGTGCGGTCAGGGCGACCAGCGCCCGGTCGACCTGCTCGGGCGCGTAGCCGCGCCGGGCCTGGGTGAAGCCGTACTGGGGGACGGCGTCGCTCATGGGCTCTTCCCCTCGTTTCGCGGGCTGCGGAGCCCATGATCGGACGGACTGGACGGATCCGGAACCGGTTGGGACACCGGGGCCGAATCCGGTCGTCGTGCGGACCGGAATGTGTCGAGGACGGGGCGATGAGACCCATCCTCTTGACCTATTTTGCGCAGATCCGGACGAAACCCCAACGAGGCACAGCTGCCGGGGCACGCCGGAGGGGTCGTTCCGGACACCGGAACGACCCCTCCCACCTGCGAGGATCCGCGACGGTCCGCTACAGCAGACCGTCCCAGAACTGCTCCAGCAGCACGGCCCACCAAGTGTCCGCGGTCTGCAGGGCCGCCGGGTCGATCGCGGCGAGCTGGGCCTGGAAGTCGGTCGTCCAGCGACCGGCCTGCTCCGGCGTCAGCCCGTACCGCAGCCGCCACATCCGGCCCAGCAGGGCCAGCGCGCGGACGAACTCCGGTACACCGGTGTTGACGAAGCGCGGCGGCTGGCCGGTTCCGTCGACGTCCACGGCGACCACGTTCGCGGTGCCGTACTGGACGCACAGCTGACGGCCGTAGTCGTTGCCGAGCACCAGGTAGCCGCCGAAGTCCGGGCCCTGCTGCAGGCCGCGCTCGGCGGCCAGCTCGGCCAGCGTCGGGATCGGCCGGCCCTCCTGCGCCTGGGCCCAGAAGAACGGCCCGAAGTCGCGCGGCAGCCCGGCCCACGTCAGCGTCTGCGACACCGGCTCCGGCACGCCCTGGCGGGAGACGGCGCGCTGCTCGTAGCGGAACAGGTTCTGGCCGAAGGCCGTCCCCAGCTCCTGGGCGAGCTGCTGGGGCGGCGCCGGCGGCAGCGCCTGGACCGTCCCCGGCGCGGGCAGCGGAACCCGGAACGGGCGGACCCGCTGGGCACCGGAGGCCAGCTGGTGCAGCTCGTCCAGGTGGTCCAGCAGCTCGGCCATCCCGGCCTGCCGGGAGGCGTGGTCGCGGCCGTACGGGGCGGTGTGGGTCAGCCGCACGTTCGGCCAGGAGGCCGCGATCATGCGGTTGCAGTAGCCGCCGGGCAGATCACACGACTCCAGCTCGGTGTAGAGCTCCAGCACCTGCTCCGGCGGCACGTTCAGCCGCCGCAGGTCCTGGAGGATCTTCCACTCCGGGTGCGGGGTGCCCGGCTCGCTGCGGTGCAGCAGCTTCTGCTCCGAGCCGTCCGGGCCCCGGTAGCTGAGCGCGGCGAAGTAGCCCGGGCCCACCGCGGGCACCCCGGGCGGCACCGGCGCGCCCGGCGGCGGGCCGGTGACCGGGGTCGGCGGGACGACGCCGGGCGCGGCACCCGCGTTCGGGTAGCCGTACCCGGCCGCGGGCGCGGCCGGAGCCGCCGGGCCGCCGGGCGGCGGCGGGACGGCCGGACCGCCGGACGGCGGGGTGCCCGGGTCCGCCGGGCCGCCGAGCAGCGCGGGGTCGATCGCGCTCGCCAGCTGGGTCGCCTCGTACGCCACACCGGCGGCGGCCGGGGCGGGCCCGCCCTGCGGCGCGGGAGCCGGGGCCTCACCGGAGCGCAGGCCCGCCGGCGGCGGGGGCGGCGGGACCGAACCGCCCGACCGGCCGCCCGCAGCGGCGGCGGGCGTGCCCGACCCCGGGGTCTGCCGCAGCCCGGCGGGCGGGGGCGGCGGCGGGGCCGAGGCGGGGTTGCGGCCCAGCCCGCCCGAGCCGGAGGCACCGGACGGTCCGCCCGGAGCGCCGCGCAGCGCGGCCGGCGGGGGCGGCGGCGGGGCCGAACCCGGGCCGCGGCCGAGACCGGCGCCCTGGGCCGGCGGGGCCGCGGGCGGGGCGGCCGGGCCGGGGGCGGGGCGGCTCAGCGGGTGGGTGTGCTCTCGGCGCTCTCGGGGCTCTCG